>JAEZPG010000058.1 GCA_023413555.1 Bacillota bacterium
AACCAACCCACATTCGATTAAGATCTTCATATGGTGAGATAATGTTGGTTGGGTAAACTCAAAGTTTTCTAGTATATCACATGCACACTGTTCACCACATGATAAAATATCAAGTATTTTAAGCCGATTTGGATCTGCAATTGCTTTTACAAGAACAGCTTCTTTTTCATAATTGTTATTCATTACACTCCTCCTTATATAGATATCTGTCTATGTGTTATATTATATAGATATGTTTCAATACTGTCAATATTTAGATCTTTTATATATTATAAATAATTTTCATCATATTAAAGTATATCTATATTGTATTCATCCACAATCAAATTGATACTGTTAAATTAAACTTCATAGTCAATATATTGGGGTACAATTTTACTCAATATAAATAAGTATCCAAAATCACTTCAATTTGATTGAAATGTTTTTGGATACATCTTATCTAAATTTATTTATATTCTGTAATGATGCAATTACGTTGTCTTTCTTTAAAACGTTTCCATAGGCTACTACTACATGTACTGGTGTTAACATGATACCGTATTAGGACAAATCCAGAAACAGTATATATTCAACCTCACCCTTATCCATAGCTTCTTTTGCCTGATCCATATTTTCTGTTTCACGACTTTTACCACAGTAACAGCTACTGTCTTTCTAGCTAAATAATACATAAATAAGTCTCATTTATTCTAATACGTTTATTTAAGTGGTCCAGGCAACGTTTTTCGTAAGAAATATCTATCACGCCCTGCAAGATTTTGAAACCTTGCAAGGTTTTTTCTGTCATTGTATAAAACCCTTCTATTCTATTAGTGATTCCTCTGTTGTTTCTACTCGTTCATCATACAAGAATATAAAATATCCATAGCTCTCATTTGCAGTAAATGATATCAGTTCTTCGTATGTGGCTTGTAAAGTAATAAAATAACGATAAGATTCTCCATCAAAAGCAGTTTCATAGGCAACGATATATCCGTTGTTCGAAAGTCTATCACACTCATCTTGTACTTGGCTACTATCTGAAGATAACTGTTCTTTGTCATTGAACACATCTATGATTACACGATACAGAACACTATCCCCATATTCATTCATAGCATCCCGCAAAGATACTGAAAGAGAGGATTTTCCATTTTCTGGTGTTGCATATGAAGCAGAAATCATTCCGTTTACACCAAACGAAGAAATTATGGTCTTTTCATTTCCATTCGGACTGTGATTATAAGGATAATTCCCAACATCAACATTTGCTGTAGTAGAGGAATCGTTGCTCGAATCATTATTGACTATTTCAGATGATTGAGAATTTGTGTTATTGTTCAACTCATCGTAGTCAATATAGTCCTTTTCACCGATAGTGCTTGAGTCATCCGTAGTAATAGGCAGTGTTTTTTCAAGCATCCCACTTTGCCATACACCGAAACTCAATAGGGCAACGAGACATACACAGCACATAGAGGTTGCTGTACGAGTAATCACTTTTCTTTTTCTCTTTTGTTTGGCAGCGTAATGTTCTCTGCGTTCCAGCAGGCTATTTACCATTTCATCACAATTCTTCATAGACAAAGCCCTCCTTTTCAAGTTTTGATTTCAAAGACTGCTTCGCTCGGTAAAGGAGATTTTTGATTTGACGGTCACTCTTTTTCAAGGCTACTGCCATCTCTTTGTTAGAAAATCCTTCAAAATACACAAGCCATAGAATTGTCTTGTAATCGGTAGTAAGTTCAGAAAGTGCCTTGTAGACTGTGATTTTTCTTTCTTCCTTTATGTAGGATTGTACAAGGCTCTGTCCCTCTCTCATATAGTTTTCCATATCTTTGATAGGTGTATTGATCAGTTTGGAATTATGCCTTATAAAGTCAATCGCTACATTTCGCCCGATTGCATACAGCCAAGTCTTAAATGTGCTTTTACCGGAGTATCTCGGTTTTTTGGTAATCAACCGAAAAAAGGTATCTTCCGTCAATTCCTCGGCAATGAAAATATTATTGACATAACCTGTCAAATTAAGAATAAGACCATCTTTATAATCTCCAACGATTTCAGCTATCCCTTTGTCATCACCATCAAGGAAACGGCGGTAGCTACTTGCACCGTTATCCATTGATTTTCTCCTTTCCGAAAGGGATTTTTAACCCTTTCACTAATTGGTCGTATGAGGGCAGAAAAAGTCTCACACTTATTACAACATTTTTTGAAAAAGTTCAGCTAAAGAATTAGCGGCAAGGATTTTTCCCTGCCGCCGTGTGTCTATTTGCTGATTTTTATCATAACCTCTTCATCTGCATCCGTGTATCTACCTTGTGCAATCAGCTTATGTGATAGGCAAACATGGCGTTAAAGATATAGCGGCGTTCCTCTGCTGTGAGATAGAGGTAATATTTCGATTTCTCATACGAAGAATTAATGCACTTTGACCATCTAAAAATGCACCGATGCCTTTTGTGTAGCGCTTAATCTCATGATTTAAGGGTTCAATTGTATTGTTGGTACGAATGCGATTCCAGTGTTGATATGGAAATTTCATATATGTAAGAGTTATTTGTCCAGCTTTCACGGTCCACATTCATACCTTCTACAGCACCGATTATTTCACGACATCCATCCTGATTTACGCCAATCGCAACAAGAATGGATACGTTTTGAATTTCACCACCCTAGCTACGTTTCAAATAAACACCATCTACGTAAACATAAGGGTACTGTCCAGTTAGAGGTCTGGAACGCCATGTTGCGATATGTTCATAAGCCTCTTTGTTGAGATTATTTATCGTTCCTGGGGATACTTTTGTCCCCCAAAGCGCTTCGGTGATACCTTCTAATATGAATTCATATCTGATTCTTACCAAAAGGAAGCCTTTAAATACCATTAGACATAAATTTAATAAATACCCCATTTAAGCTCTTATTAAGCTCTTAAACACTAATTATTTTACTATTACTGTGCAACTAGCTTTCTTTCCACATGATGTCTTTGCTGTAATTACTGCCTTCCCCTTCTTCCGAGCAGTAATCTTTCCCTTTGAATTCACTGTTGCTACGTTTGAATTTGATGATGAATATATAACTTTGACTATCGATTTATTAGGAGCCAAAGTAGCTTTTAACTGATAGGTTTTACCCTTTTTTAAAGTCATCTTGCTAACATTAAGCCGTATTTTTGTAGCAGGTATCTTATCCATCGAATTTTTATCTAGGGTTGGTGTTGCAGATGCCACATACCAGCATCGACTCAAATTATTTATTTTCTGGCTCTGACTAGAACCTTTAATAGAAGACCTAGACAATGGAATACGTCCCTTTGGCGTTCCAGGTGCCGGATCTGCACAATAAAAAGTATCTGTTTTTGCATCATAATCTGTTAATAAAATTGCATGATATTGCCCACGTCTTCCATTGTTATAGGCAACTACACCTTGTGGATATTTTTTTAGTAGTGCAATGTATTCATTTTTCTTATTCGAATTAATATATTTATGTCGTATTTTAACACTAGCATATGTAAAATTAGTAGCTATTCCGGATCTTCCCCAGACTTTCTTTCTCATACTGGACTCTGTAACAGATGACCAGGAGGATTTATCACAAGCCAGTAAGGTTCTTCTCACAAGCATAGCATTTGAAACTAATGTACATGTATAATTTGTTTTCTGTTTTAAAAATACAGATGGCTTATTAATATCATTAAAAGTAGCAGCCTCAACTACAGGAGTATTTATACTGGTAGTAAAAAATAATACAACAGCTAACAAAACAATGATAAATGACCGTTTACTCCTCTTCATGATTCCCTCCTGATATGACACATCAATTAAGTAGTCTTTACAAATCTTACTTATTATATGTTCATGATACCCTTCAACTAAGCTATTATTACGAATGTATTACATTCATATTACAATTTTACTACGAATTTAAATACAATTCCACTATTTATTTTAATTATTTTCAGAAAATCATCGACTAAAAGTTCTCAAATAGCCTACCATTTTAAATAGTTCAAGGTTTAAGTTGACTCGTAAACTATGTATCATGTTTCTTCTTAGTTTGTGCCAATCTCTTTGTATCTCATATTTCCAATATAAAGAAGCCATTATTCCATAACTAATGACACTATTATGGAACAACAGCCTTTTAAATTTCAAACTTTTCTATTTATGATGTAGGATCCTTCAATACAGTGAACTGTAATGTTATAATGATTGGCTAATGACATCTTCCTTATATATACAAATTAATATGCAAGCAAAAATCTCATCTGCTCCTTTAGCACTATGCTACGCTTCATAGATTTGCTTTCAAATACAATCCATTTATTTGTAATAAATGAATAAACAACTCCACATGCCCAACCAATGGAATTAGCTACAACCGTAGAATATCCTGTTTTAGTAAGGACTATATACACACACCAATTAATCATTGTAGTAGTCAACCCAAAGAATAAGTAGGTAATTATTTCTCTAAATTGTAGATAAAAATCTTTGCATTTACTAATCATATTTCTTTTCCTCTATCTAAGTATTTATATAACTTATTTAGTTTATACGCATAGTAATCATTTTGCAATATTTTTTATCTATTATAATTTTTCATTATAATTGCAGAACTTGCATGATATCTCTTTTAGGGTTTTATATAGGAAAACAAAAATTAAGTCATCTTTAATTTGTTCTTCCTTAAATACTTTGTAACCTATCCGTTCATACAATTTAATATTTCTTGTACTTTTTTTACTTGTAAATAGCTCATATCTGACATTCCCGTACTCATTCTCAATTGTATGAAGAAGCTTTGTTCCAATTCCCTTCCCCTGAAATGTAGGATGAACAATTAACTTGCCAATATGAACCGTATCATTTTCAAGGTAAGCTCTTACAGATCCGATGATTTCACCATTTTCCTCTACTGCTTTTAGAATAATTCCTTTTTCATATTCCTCCATTAATTGATCTATTGTTTCTTGTAACGGTGGTATATTTGGATTATTTAATAGCTTTGCCTCACTTTGATAAGCAAGGTATTGTAACTCCAATATTTCTGCCAAATCACTCATTTCTGCCCGTTCAATTATCATTATGTTATCTCCTATCATCCACCACTGCGGCAAACTCTACCTACATAATTATATTCTACTCTTTCTAAATGACCATGTACATAATAATAAATCACTTGTATACAAAAAGCAATTTTATTTACATATTATATTTATGTAAACTTTATATTATATATGGATACTAACCATACGATTAGTATCCATATTGTATCTTATTAATAACACTTAAAGCACTGAACACACTCATTTAGTCGACTTACTACTTCCTCAACCTTTGTTAATGAATCAGAAATAGTTACCATCTCTTCCAATAAATTACTATTACTTACCACTATATCGGTAATTCCTTGAGCACTTTTACCCACTGTTCCATTAATCTCTTGATTAGCCAAACTAACATGTTTGATTGTATCCATTAGTTCAGTCATGGAAGTATTTAATTCCTTCATTATACGATCCATAGTTTCAGCTGCTTTATAATAATTCTTACCTGTCTCTTCCATAGTAGTATAATCGTCTTTTACTCTAGAATTAACGAACTCTAGTAAATTACTAGAGTTGCTAGCTAAATCTTCAACGCTACTAATCACATTATCAATAATTGAATAGATTCTATGAGCAGATTCTTTGGTGCTATCTGCCAAGTTACGTATTTCATCAGCAACAACGGCAAAGCCTTTTCCTGCCTCTCCTGCTCTTGCTGCTTCTATGGAAGCATTCAAAGAAAGCAAATTAGTTTGATCTGATATATCGAGAATTTCACTAGTAAGTTTCGTAATATTTTCAATCTCACGGCTCTTCTCCACACTTGTCTTCAGCATCTTATCAATGTTATATATCATATTTACCGCATATTCTCTGTTATCGCAAGCATGTCTCTCCACTGCCTCTGCTTCTTTTTTAATCTCCCCTGCATATTGACTGCCATGAATCGTTGCCTCAGACATCTTTAGAACTTCCTCTTCCACTAAATTTGTATTATTAGCAACACCGGAAACTGTGGCTGCCACTTCTTGCATACTAGCTGCCATTTCTTCCAGAACATATGCGGTTTCTTTTGCCCCGTTATTAGCAACTCCCACACTGTTGGCAACGGCTTCCTGTTGTTTGGTCAAATTCATACAGCTTGATATAAGAGCACTAATAATCTGTTGCAATTGCTCTATGAAATCATTGATTGCATCTGCAAGTCTCCCTATTTCATCTTTAGACTTAATTTGAACACGTTTTGAAAGATCACCTGAATTGCTTTTAATTCCTTTTACAATTCCATCAACCTGCTCAGTAAGATGTTTGATAGGCCTAATTATAAGCTTACGAATAGAGAGAATTGTTACTACTGAAACGAATAACAATAGAGATATTGCTATAGTAATGACTACTGGAATTCTACTTGCACTACTATTCATATTATCCTGACCCAATGCCATATCCCTTTTGGTAGTATCTAAAATTGAGGTAAGATACCCCTCAATCATGCTATTAAACATAGGTAGGTTTGTGGTAACAGATACTTCCGCCTGCATTTTATTGTTAACACTAGACTGTAATACACTTTCAACTGTCTTACGATATTTTTCAAACTCCCCTTTAAAACCATTTAAGTCATCTTTTCTCTTGTCGTCTCTTTCATCCAAATAACTTTTAAATTCTGAATCATATAAATAATTTTCAAATTCTAACACATTACCATTTAATGTTTCAAAATCTCCTACAATACTCTTCGTAATTTCTTCCATTTCATCTTCGTTACTATTTAATACATGTGTTAACACCTGGCTATTGATTCTGCTATACGTACTAGATATGATAGATATTTTTTCACTCATTACAACTTGATTACTTACAATATCATCACTTGTATTGACGATAGAGATTAATGTATAGGTAAGAAAACCCATACAAATGATTGCAGATACAGCCAAAAAAATAATAAGCGAAAATAGTTTTTTAGATATGCTATCCTTTTTATGAATCATCAATGTTGAATTTTTATGGCTTCTCTTCATAAGTATCCTCCTTATTTCTATAAAGATTGGGGACTAATGCTTGCAACACGCTGCAACCTTAGTCCCCGTTGTATGTATCTTTATTTTGATATAATTTTATGAAATTAATTTCTTACGATGAATTTTCCACCACGTTTAGAGACAACATCGAAGATTACAGCTGCTAATAAAACTCCACCTTTTACAACCTTTTGTAAGTTCTGATCAATACCCGTTAATGACATACCGATATTAAGAACACCCATAAGAACGGCTCCGAGAATTACTCCAGGAACAGTACCAACTCCACCATAGGCAGATGCACCACCGATGAAACAGGAGCCAATGGCGTCCATCTCATAATTCTGACCATATGTTGGTTGTGCAGACGTCATACGTGCAATAGTAAGCATAGCTGCAAGTGCAGATAGGAAGCCCATATTCAAATATGCACTGAAATATACTTTGTTTGTATTAATACCGGATAACTTAGTAGCTTTCTCATTACCACCTACTGCATAGAAGTATCTACCAAAAGTAGTATTAGAAGTAATATAGTTATAAACTAAAACAACGATAAATACCCATATTAATACAGATGGAATACCTTTAAATTCAGCTAAACGATATGTAACAGCAATGATAACTGCTGAAATAATAACTAATCTTAATACGAAAGGAAGGAATTTATCTACTCCATATCCCTTACGAATTCTTTCTCTTCTGCTTCTAATCTGAAGGAATGTATATCCTATAATCACAAGAGCACCTAAAACCAGACATGTTATATTAAGATTAATACTATCTATATGGAAAAAGTCTGGAATATAACAGTCAGCACCACCACCAAAGATTTTAACAAATGATGTTGCATCTTTTATAGAAACAGTCATACCATTTAATACAACATTACTTAAACCTCTAAAAATAAGCATTCCTGCTAACGTTGTAATAAATGGAGGTATTCTTACAAATGCAATCCAAAAGCCTTGGAAAGCACCTACTGCTGTACCAATAATTATCATTACTAAAATTGTAGCATACATGTTAAAGCCTTTATTTATCATAAGTTCAGCACCTACTGCACCTACGAAACACACTACAGATCCAACACTAAGATCAATATTACCCCCTGTTAAGATACATAGTAACATACCAGTTGCAAGGATAAATACATAAGCATTCTGAGAAATCAAACTAGCTACATTCATTGAAGACAGCATTTTTCCATCAGTTGCCCAAGTAAAAAGAACAACTACTAATATTAATACAATAAACATTGTATACTTTTTGATAAAATCCATTGTTTTTGCTTTATCCATTGTTATTCTCCTTTAATTACTAGATTTTAATATAGTTGACATAATTAATTCCTGTGTTGCTTCTTTCTGAGATACTTCACCAACCATCTTACCTTCATTCATAATATAGATACGATCACACATACCTAAAATCTCAGGCAATTCAGAAGATATCATGACAACCGATTTACCTTCTGCAACCAATTGATTAATAATACAATATATCTCATACTTAGCTCCAACATCAATACCTCTTGTTGGTTCATCCAAGATTAAAACCTCAGGATCAGCAAACATCCACTTAGCAAGAAGAACCTTCTGCATGTTACCACCACTTAGGTTTCCAACATTCTGCTCAACGGAAGGACATTTCGTTCTTAATTTTTCTTTATATTCAACTGCAACGCCATATTCCAAATCTTTATCAATAATACCACGATTACTAACCCCATCTAGGTTAGCTAATGTTGTATTCACACGGATCGGATTACTTAAAATTAATCCATTGCCTTTACGATCTTCTGTAACATACGCTAATTTATGTTTGATTGCTGTGTTTACATCACGAAGATGTACTTCTTTCCCGTCAATAAATAATTCTCCGCTAATGTTTTCTCCATAGCTTCTACCAAACACACTCATAGCCAATTCGGTACGACCAGCACCCATTAATCCAGAGATACCAACAACTTCACCTTTTCTAACTTTTATACTGACATTATCAACTACCTTACGTTCCATATAGAGCGGATGATATACATTCCAATTTTTCACCTCAAGCTTAACATCACCAATCTTAGTTTCCCGTTTTGGGAAACGATCCGATAATTCACGACCTACCATCCCTTTTACAACGCGATCCTCAGTAATATTATCCTTAACCTTGTCCAGCGTTTCAATCGTTGAACCATCACGTATTACAGTAATCTTATCAGCTACATAAGTAACCTCATTTAATTTATGAGAGATAATGATGGATGTCATACCCTCTTTTTTAAACTTTAACAATAAATCAAGTAATGCTTTTGAATCCGCTTCATTCAGAGATGAGGTAGGTTCATCAAGAATCAATAGCTTTGCATTCTTAGCTAACGCTTTTGCAATCTCGACTAATTGTTGCTTACCAACACCTATATCTTTAACCAGCATCCGTGAAGAGTCTTTTAAACCAACCTGTCTTAAAAGTTCATCTGCACGGCCATAAGTTTCATTCCAATTTAATGCATATTTATGTCCCCGCTCATTCCCCAGGAACATATTCTCACCAATCGTCATATAAGGAATTAATGCCAATTCCTGATGAATAATTACTATGCCCTTTTTTTCACTATCCTTAATTGTATTAAATGCACATACTTCACCATCATATATAATATCACCCTCGTAAGTACCATAAGGGTATACCCCACTGAGTACATTCATCAAGGTGGATTTTCCAGCTCCATTCTCACCTACAAGCGCATGAATTTCGCCTTCTTCCACTTGTAAGTTAACGTCATCTAGTGCCTTCACACCAGGGAATGTCTTGGTTATACTTTTCATTTCAAGCAATATCTTAGCCAACTGAATACCTCCTATGCACACTGCTCTTCCAATTCGACATTTCAACTTAGTTTCTTATCTTTTACTAGATAACAGGCGAGATAAACCCGCCTGTTATGAAATACTAGCTTACAAACTATTTTAAATCCTCTTCTGTATAATAACCAGATTCAATTAAAAGTTCTTTGTAATTATTAATATCAGCAAATTGTGGTTCACAAAGGAAAGAAGGAACTTTGATCTTTCCATTGTCATAATCCTCAGTATTATTTACAGGTGCTTCTCCACCTTTCATAATAGCGTCTACCATTTCTACTACCTTAGCAGCTAACGTACGAGTATCTTTGAAGATAGACATAGATTGTTTTTTAGCAATCATGTTCTTAACATTAGGTTTGTCACAATCTTGACCAGTAATGATAGGCCATTTTGCAGTGTAGTTAGCTTCCAAAGAATTTGTTACACCAAGTGCAGTTGAGTCATTTGAGCAAAGAACTGCATCAAGTACAGTACCATCAGCATAGTTCCCAGCGATAATAGTATCAAATCTAGATTGTGCATTTTCAGTCTTCCAACCAGCAGTTGCAACTACATCAAAGTCAACCTGTCCAGATTTAACAACAA
This sequence comes from Bacillota bacterium, assembly GCA_023413555.1. Lineage (GTDB taxonomy): Bacteria > Bacillota > Clostridia > Lachnospirales > Lachnospiraceae > KM106-2. Next base: position 10,515 of record JAEZPG010000058.1, read on the forward strand.
GTTTCTTACTTTCTATGTATGGTGTTAATACATCCATAGCGCCCTTGTAGAAGAATTTAGCATTATTGTCACCAGGATCACCAGTAACAATTTCAAGATTGAATGGGCCTTTGCCATCCTTCAAGCCCAATTGCTCTTCAATGTATTGACCTTGTTTTGTACCTACCATGTAGTTATCGAATGTTGCATAATAGGAAACCGCATCAGAGTTCATAAGCAAACGGTCATAAGCGATCACTTTGATATTCTTTTCTTTTGCTTTATCAAGAACTGTTCCTAAGGAATCGCCATCGATAGAAGCTATTGCTAATAACTGACATCCATTGTTAATCATGTTCTCAAGTTGGCTAACCTGAGTTGGGATATCATCGGATGCATACTGAAGATCTACAGTGTAGCCAGCTTTTTCAAGCTCTGTCTTAAGGTATGAACCATCCTGATTCCATCTTTGAAGATCCTTTGTAGGCATTGCAACACCAATCTTACCACCAGCAGCTGTAGAAGCAGGAGCGGAAGATGAAGGTTGTGTAGAATCAGTACCTTTTGGTGATGCGGCAGTTGATGGTTTTGGAGATGATTTTGAAACATCTGAATTATCTTTTTTGCTACCACATCCAGCTAAAGCAACTACCATAGTCAAAACAAGAACAACGCTAAGTAACTTTTTTTTCATAGTTATGATTTCCTCCCTTTTATTTTGTAATTTCTTAACTACAGCGTTATTATATCACGTTTATATTAGGAATATCTTATATGATTCTTGATATTTTTGTTGCGTTCAAAAGAAAAGACAAGCTAAGGATTAGCACATTTTTGTCCTAATTCTTAGCCTATTAAAATATGTCCTATTTACTTTGGCATTTTACTCGGAACGTTAAGGTAAACATCTTCCTTTAGATGAAATCTTCCTTTAATAATCACTTCATTCATATTCTCTTCAGTAACACTGATAGGATTTAATTTTATATACGGTACTGTATAAGCTCCGTTAGCTATCATAGCAACATCATTCCCATTGATATTGTCGCCACGAGCAATTTTAACAGCATATTCTGCTGCCAATTTTGCTAATTTCTCTACTGGCTTATATACAGTCATCAACTGGGTCCCTTCCACTATACACTGGCAAGCCTCCAAGTTAGCATCCTGACCTACCACAAGAATCTGACTAGTCATTCTTTTCTCGGAGAGTGCATGTATTACCTGACTAGCTATATTATCATTTCCACACATAATAGCATCCGCTTTCACAACTGTGTCCAAGTGTTCGTATATATAGGTTCCTGCTATTTCTGCTTTCCATCCCTCTGCATGAATAGAATCCAGAATCTCAACGCCTGTCTCCATCATCACCTTTTTAAATCCTTCTTCTACTAAAGTAACGTTATTATCCGTTAATGGGCCACCTAACATAATAACTTTTGACCCCTTTTTAATACCGTTTTGTACTAGCGTATTGCCCATTTGTTTTCCAACAGCTTCATTATCAAAGGATAGATATAAATCTACGGGTGTATCTGATATTAACCTATCATAAGCTATAACCTTAATTCCTCTGTCTATAGCTTTCTCAACATTTTCTTTGATTCCTTCAGAATCCATACTCACCACAACAATAACATCCATCTCCTTTTTGATGAAGTAATCAATTTGTTCTTTTTGTGATTGAATATCACCATTTGCATTCTGTACATTAACTTCTGCACCCAACTCCTTTGCAATAGACACAAAAACATCCTTTTCTCTCTTCCACCGTTCAATGACATATGAGTCAAAAGTAATACCTATTTGTATCTTGTCCGTTTTCACAATATTGTCATTAAGTGATGGTTTACTTGAATTGTCGCACGCCAATAAGTTAGCACATAGGCAAATTAGTATAGAGGTTACAATACATTTTTTAAGATTACTCATACTTGCCCTCCTTAAATTCTGTCGGAGTTGTCCCCACATTCTTCTTAAATGCACGGCTAAAATAATTAGGATCTGAATAGCCAACCATGCTACAGATTTCTTTCATGGAATAATCTTTACTAAGCAGCAACTCTTTTGCCCTAACAATACGAATATTCGTCAGGTAATCAATAAAATTTACTCCGGTTTCTTCTTTAAATATCTTACTAAAATAATATGGACTAATGTCAACAATCCTTGAAATATCATCTAAAGAGATATCGGCGTTATAGTGTGTATGAATATAGGATTTAGCCTGTTCAATAATACTAACTGATTTTTCAGATTTTTTAGTAAGTATGTTTTGACAAGCCAAAAGAATCTTATATGTAAACCATTCTTTTAATAGATGAAAATCATTGATCTCAATTATATCAGGAAGATAATCTTGCCTTGCCTTGAACTGATAAGTCATTCCTCCGTTATCATAAGCAATTCGCTCCGCCCAGAGTACAAACTCGATCGTCTTGAGTTTAATATCCATTATACTATCCGAATAATTTTCCACCATCCAGTCAAAAAAATGACCTGCATAGGTAATGGCATTATCAATATTGCCCTTTTCTATGGCTTCAAATAGATATTTTTCTAATTCTACCGGATAATCAGGCTCATACTCACAATTCATTGGCAGGTCATCCGCATGTACAACAGACTCTTTCGTGTTAATCAAGGATTCCAATGCCTGGCTATAAGACTTAGACAAATCATTGATATATTGAACAGAACCGATGCCTATTCTGAAACTACTATCCAGCCTGCTTCGAAGCTTTCTGATCAATTCTCTTGCCTTACCAATAAGATAAATTCTGTCATTATAATTCATCTTAGTATTCTCATAAGGAACCAAAAGTGCCAGTTTATTCCCCATAGCAGAACCAATTATAGCATTTGGCATATATTCTTTGATACATTCTCGTACCTCCATATAATGCTTCTGAATACGAACACCACTTCCCACTGCATTTGTCATATGGTTCCCCTGTTGGCTATCGCCACTGACAATAGCTACCATATAACCGTATTCTTCTTTAATTTCAAGCAAAGTTCTATAATTCTCTAAATCTTCTTCAAAATGCTCTCGTAGTAATATATTGTATATAAATCCATTTTCTATAACCGGTATTACATTCTCCATTTTTTCTTTAATCAACAGCTCATTACTTCTTCTTTCCCTCTCCTTTTCCACCTTACTCATGGCTTTTGTTAACGTAGCAATAATTTTATTTTGTTCCATCGGTTTTGTAATATATTCAATTACTCCACCCATTTTAATTACTTCTTGAGCGTAATCAAATTTGTCGTATGCAGACATAACAATAAATACTATATTTTTATTAGTCTCCCTAATCTCCTTCATGGCCTCTATTCCATTGATTCCCGGCATCTGTATATCCATGATGGCGATATCTGGGCGAAAACGTTCCGCAAGCTCTATCACACTTCTACCTGTCTTAGCAAATTCTATAATACATTGGTCTCCAAATTTTTTTTCAATAACATATTTAAGTGAATCTATCACTATACCTTCATCATCAGCTAACATGATTTTATACATTATTTTCTATCCCTTCTGTCATTAAAATATGTAAGATAACCTCCAGCCCAACACCATCTTTTCCCTGACGAATATTAATTACATCATAATTACCGGAATAAAGTCTTAACCTTTGTATTACATTATCCATTCCTACCCCATTAGAATTACCTGTGATATCATTCTCCTTTAAATTACCACGAAGGAGGCGATCTATCTTTTCTTGTTCCATTCCTACACCATTATCTATAATACTGATATTAATCATATTCTCCTGCCGATAAGCAATCAGGCGTATCAGACCTTTACCTTCCATCTCCCTAATACCATGATTTACACTGTTTTCAATGATTGGCTGCAATATCATACTTGGCATCCTGTACTGCAGGACCTTCTCTTCAATATCCTTTTCAAATTGAATCTCTCCGGAAAAACGAACATTCAAAATGTAGATATAGTCATTGACCAAATCGATTTCTTCCTGAATAGTTGCTATATCATTATTTTTCCTCACGTTATAACGAAAGAAATTAGCAACTTTCTGAACATAGGTATAGGTTCGATCAGCATCTTCCATCATCGCTAGCTGTGCACCTGCATTTAACGTATTAAATAGAAAATGTGGATTAATCTGAGCCTGTAAATACTTTAGCTGGGCATCCTTTAAATGTGTCTCCATCTTCAGCTTATTTTCTCTCAGGTTCCGTTCAATTTCCATGCTATCCTTTAGTTTTTCAATACTATCCCTAATACTCACAACCATCTGATTAAATGCATTGGTAACAACGCCAATCTCATCTCCAGATGATACTTCTAACTTTTTAATATCAAGTTCACCATTCGCTACACGATTGGCTGCATGGGATAGCTTTTTTAGTGGCTTTATGATATTACTTGTCATAATAGTTATAATAATTACAGTACCCGTGATGGCAATTAAAAGTAGTATCATATTTACCGATTGCATTAAATTTAAAGACTTGGATAACTCCTGATAATTCTTTGAGTTGCTGATTAACTGATCGTTATTTAAACTCTGAATATAATTGTTAATATACCCAAACAACTTACTAGCTTTTTCATATCGTAAACTGTATTTTTGAACATTACGGCCACGTTTTGCCTCTACTGCCTCGTCTGTTTCTATTAAATAAACTTCTGAAAGTTTCTTAATATTTCGTTCCATTCTACTTAGGTTGGAGTTTCCAATTACTTCAGGAATCTCATTAATAAGAGACAAGAAAATTTGTTCACTTTTATAGAACTCTTCCATAACGGTACTGTTTTTTGTATTGAGATAATCCGTCATATTATTATGTACATCTAAAATTGCACTACTTATTTCATTCAATTTGATATTCTCGCTAAACACCTTATCCATATCAGAGTTCATGTTATTGATACTGGTATACATGATTAGGTTTACAAAAAATATGAGTAGATTAGCAAATATAAAGATGAAGCACATTTTAACCTGGAGGGAATAATCTTTAATCTTTTTTATCTTCATCCTTATCCCCTTCCTTAAATTGAGACACATTATTAGGATTGATGATAAATACGTCTGCAGCAAAGTATTCACTTACATTATCATTGATATAGTATTCCTGAAGGGCCTTGGTACAGTAGTATCCCATCTGCTTCGTATCAAGAGATATTGAGGCTTCAATAACTCCACGTTCTATCGCTTTTACGGTTGTTTCCAGATCGTAGTACCCTAACATTCTTACTTCTCCAACTTTGTTATAGTCTATCAGTGCCTGATAAACACAGGATGTATTCAACTCATTTAAGCATACAATAATATCTGGAAGCTCATTTTTCATAAAAATATCACGTATTGACTCCTCAGCTGTAAACTTCGATGTGTTGTTTATTAGCACAAGATTAATCTGGATATTTTCTCCATTGTATTTATCTTGATTAATTGTTTCTTGGATGCCCGAAAACAATATATTCTGCCAATTTTGATCAGAAAATGCTGTCACTAACACATCCACCTTACATATTTTATTTTTATTGGAAGTCACTCTTTTTCGCCTTATTTTCTCTGATAACTGTAATACCTGTTTTCCGTAAACTCGCCCCATGTTATAGCTTCCTACACCTACAAAACTTAAACGTTTACCGGATGAATTGTCATTATATGCTGTAATAACAGGGATCGATTTCTCTGCCGCTTCATTAATTAAATATGTCATGGTATCACTTTCATCTGCATCCACAATAATGCCGTCTACCTCTTCTGCTATGGCAATAGACATAAGTTCCTCTTTCGAGTAGTTTCCACTTAAATTATCACCTAGCATTTCTACATAAACCCCATTTTTTATTCCTTCTTCATAAGCGCCTTGGTAAACAGAACGCCAGAATTCAGAATTACGATCATCGGTAATGAGAACATAATACTTGTCATAAAACCGATTGTCCTTTACGGGAGCAAAGCGCTTTACAAAAACTTGCAATACCAATACTCCAATTAAAGAAGATAGTAGAATAACAAATAGGATTACCCCAAATATGACTTTTTTATTAATCTTCTTAAATACATGTGCTTTTTTTAGCAATTAATTCACTCTTTCTCTAATAATATGAAAACATTTTCACTTTTCTCTTTATAAACCATATTATAACATATTTCATATCAAACTAAAATCCTAATTCCTGTCATTGGCGATAATAATTTGCTATGGTATAATAATGTTGAAAGGATGTTATAAAATGACTGAAAATACGTATCATGATCAACAAAATATCGATAACAATACTAGATTACGAGGATTACTTGCTGAACTTCCTAAGTTTTGTGGGTTATTTTTTCGCGGAATTGAACCAACCACTTCTTCTCGGACAAGAATTGCCTATGCCTATGATTTAAAGGTTTTTTTTAATTTTCTTGTAGAAAATAATCCCAGTTTGAAGGATACGGATATACGAAATCTACCCATAGAGACTTTAGACCAGATTAGAGCCGTAGATATTGAAGAATATCTAGAATACTTAAACTACTATACTCGAGATGAAAAAGAACTAATTAATCAAGAAACTGGTAAGAAGCGCAAACTAATCACATTAAGAAGTTTTTATACTTATTTTTTCAAGAAAGAAATGATTACCTCGAATCCGGCTATTCTGGTAAATATTCCAAAGCTCCACGAAAAGGAAATAATTCGTTTGGATGTAAATGAAGTTGCAAAATTGCTAGATGAAGTAGAGTCCGGAGATAATCTTACAGATGCACAAAAGCGGTATCATAAAATTACGGTTAAGCGTGACCTTGCGCTGATGACTCTTCTTCTTGGAACAGGAATTCGTGTTTCTGAATGTGTCGGATTGGACATAAATGATGTTGACTTTGATAATAATGGAATTAAAATCTTAAGAAAAGGTGGAAATGAAGTTATTGTATACTTTGGAGAAGAAGTTCGGTCAGTGTTACTAGAATACTTAGAAGAGCGCAATCATACGATTCCTGTGGAGGGACACACCAATGCCCTGTTTTTGTCCATGCAAAAAAAGCGTATTAGTGTCAGAAGCGTAGAAAATCTAGTAAAGAAATATTCCCGTCTTGTTACTAAATTAAAAAAGATCACCCCTCATAAACTAAGAAGTACTTATGGCACTAATCTTTATCGGGAAACCGGAGATATTTATCTGGTTGCTGATGTATTAGGACATAAAGATGTTAACACTACTAAAAAACACTACGCTGCTATTGAAGATAGCCGTCGAAGAAGTGCTGCAAATGTAGTAAAGTTACGAGAATCTAATAATTGAAAAAATAAAATTCTTATATTTTTAACCTACTCATCCTAAAAATATTATCTCGAATCAACTAACTTGACAAAGAACCAAGAGTATTTACACCCTCTAAGAAAGGCTGTTACATTACCTTCTCCAAATGAGTAATGTACAGCCCTTCTTTATCTCAGTTATTCTTATGTTTATAGATTATTAACGTGATATGGAATCTTAGGAAATAGCTTTACTAGCTCATCATATCCTTCCATAGTCGGATAAATTTGAACAGCTAACAGCATATTACCATCTTTATCGTAAAATACAAATCCAGAATTTAATAGAGCTAAGCTAAAACATACCATAATGATTTTCAAAATACACTTTCTCTTTTTTGCTATCATACATCATCTCCTTATACAAAATAAAGCCTCTATATTTATAGAGGATTTTACACACTCACTATGGAGCGTTTACTTTTAAACTGCTTATTTGTGCTATATCACTTAGTGTATCATTTGGAATTAATCAACATTTTTAATCTTTTTATCAACTAACAATTTAAAGATACTTTTTGCTAAAAGATTATAGTTCTTTGTACAAAAACTACTTTATTCTAATAGGAATTACTCTTCATTTTTACATTTTTTTATTAGAAATGACACAGTTGCTATGGTAAAATATACCTATCAAGCTGAGTGACAACTATAAGTTTGATACGAATGTGAGATACTAAAATGAAAGATACCGATTCTAATTTTATAAATTTAATAAAAGAAAACCTTTCCCAAGAGTATTTATGTTGCATTATCCGCAGAAAAAAGTTCTATCCAGGCATAGAGTCAAAATGGCAATACCTTTCTGACGGCTAAATGAAGGTCATAATGTAGATAATAGATGCAAAGGCTACTGTTTTATAGAATATGCTCCGCTTGAGACAGCATGGGTTCCCAAAGACGGCGACAATTGTTATTATCTGTATTACTTATGGGTTTCTGGTAGTTACAATGGTAAAGGGTATAGAATCACTTATGGATTATTGTTTAGCTGATGCAAAAGAAAATGGAAAATCCGGTATTTGTATGCTCAGATCCAAAAAGCAAAAAGCATGGCTTACGGACCAATCATTTGTAAAGAAATATGGTTTTGAGGTTGTGGATACTACTGATAGTGGATAGGAATTGCTTGCACGCTCACTTGACGGAACAACACCATAGTTTGCACCAAATGCTAAAACCCCAAAAATCATGAACAAAGAATTGACTATTTATTATGATATGCAATGCCCTTATATCTATCAAAATATTGAGATGATAAAACAGTATTGTGAATGTAATAGCATCCCTATATCATTACTTCAAGTAGACACACTTTAGAAAGCAACGGATTTGCCTTGTGTTTTTAATAATTTGGCCATATTATATAACAGTAATTTCAATTGTAGCTGAAGTAAAGGAGGTTAAAATGAATTCCAATAAATTATGTTCCATATTATTCTATATTACTGCAGTGTGTAATTACCTAATAGCAATAAGCTATTTTTCGGGCTCTGACACAAGTATGGGTGCAGTGTATTTGGGCCTAGGTTCAACTTTTTTAAGTTTAGGAGCAGTATGGTTACACAAGTCAAAAAAGGAAAATAAAAACAAAAAACATAGAAAGTAACAATTGAACTACATAGTAAACATTATTTAATTCACAAATAACGTACACAATAACATTAAATACATCTATATAAAGGAAGAAAATCATGCAAAATACAGAACATACCAATCCATTAGGTACAGAAAGAATAAGTAAACTAATGATGAAATTTGCTCTACCAAGCATTGTAGCCATGCTGGTAGGCGCAATCTATAATATTGTTGATCAATTTTTTATCGGACAAAAAGTAGGTACTTTAGGAAACGCAGCTACTAATATTGCCTTCCCATTGGCTATGCTTTGTACCTCTCTTGCCTTAATGTTTGGAATTGGAGGTGCTTCTACTTTTAATCTGACTATGGGTAAAGGAGATCGAGAGCGTGCTCCTTATCTTATCGGTAATGCCATTACTATGTTGTTAGGCAGTGGCTTATTTTTGTTACTCTTTACCGAGATTTTTTTAACTCCTATGCTCTACTTCTTTGGATCCCCTGCAGATGTATTTCCATATGCAAAGACTTATGTCAGTATAACAGCCATTGGTTTTCCATTTTTAATTATAACCACTGGTGGTGGTCACCTGATTCGAGCTGACGGAAGTCCTAAGATGACAATGTTCTGCAATCTATCCGGCGCAATTATTAATGTGGGATTGGATGCATTATTTGTATTGGTCTTTGAATGGGGAATGGCGGGAGCTGCTATTGCTACGGTAATCGGTCAGATGTTTTCCGGTATATTGGCCTTATCCTACCTAAGCCGATACAAAACAGTCAGAATTGAAAGAAAGCACCTGATTCCACGTTGGATGCATTTAAGTAAAATCGTATCCTTAGGTGCAGCCTCCTTTTTTAATCAGATTGCTATGATGATAGTACAGGTTGTCATAAATAATTCTTTGAAATATTATGGATCTTTGTCTTATTATGGTTCTTCTATTCCTATTGCCTGTGTGGGAATCGTAACCAAGGTAAATCAGGTGTTTTTCGCTATCATTATTGGAATTGCCCAAGGCACTCAGCCTATTCAAAGTTTCAACTATGGAGCTGGCAGATATAAAAGGGTTAAGGATTCCTACCGACTTGCTATTGTTACGGGTGGGTCCCTATCTATCATAGCCTTCCTATTGTTTCAATTTATGCCAAGGCAGTTACTTGCATTGTTTGGAGAAGGATCAGACAACTATTTTAAGTTTGGTATTAACACCTTTCAAGTTTTTCTCTTTTGTACCTTCTTAAACTTTATGCAGCCTATAACCTCTACGTTCTTTACATCTATTGGCAAAGCATATAAAGGAATCTTCCTATCTCTGACCAGGCAGATTATATTTCTGCTACCATTACTACTTCTTCTACCTATAAAAATGGGCATTGATGGTATCCTATTCGCAGGACCAATTGCTGATTTTATGGCTTTTATAGTCACCATATTTATGGTAATTACAGAGTTTAAAAAAATAACCAAATTAGATAGAGAACAGCAAAACCAATTATTCTAGCCACTTTATAAAGGCAGTTTTATCCTGTTGGTTATACCCAGCCTTTTCATAGATACGAAGAGTACTCTCTTTTTTTGAGCCGGTCATAAGCATTAGCTTATAGCAACCGGCTTTTTGTGCAAGTTCTTTAGCATAGTCAAGACAGGCTCTAGCGTATCCCTTCATTCTAAAACCTGGATGCGTAATCACATTTTCAATAACACCATATGGCCTCTGATTATGTGTCAGATTGGGCACCAGAATAAGTACACAGGAGGAAATAATATGTCCATCCTCTTTTACGACTATAATATGGTGATTTGGATCCTCCATAATTCTATGCCAAATACCATATATTGATTCATCTATCACAGGCATAGGATTGTTATGTAATTGAGTATATAACGAAAGTAATGCCTCAAGATCCTTAGGTTCTGCTTCACAAATCATATCACTATTTGCAGCAGACAATAAAATAATATTTTATCTGCTACATCCTCCTTTCTATTCATCTAATCCAATTAGGATGATCTATATAATTGCAGAATAAACTTAATAGCTGGTTCTTGCCCCTGCTCTGTTTCAATGATTACCATATTATTAAATCTCTCAATAGATAGCATTCCCCTATGGCTATAGTTAAACGTAATCCTGTAACTCTTCTATTGAAATGTTATTTTTATAGATGAATGGTAGAATCTTTAATGATTTCTTTGCCAATATGTCATAATCATCCTATTGCATCTATTCGCTTATCTTTATTAGTAAACTCATATAATAAGCTATCTTGCTTTTCACGAGCAAATAGAATGTAACAAGGCTCTCTTCCATCTGCCTCACCATATGTACTCCTTTTTAATATAATTCTCTTAATCATCATCATTCTAAGACAAAATGTTCTTAATTACAAGGACCATGCTAACGATCTTCAAATTTCAGATACATAGCGCGACCGCACATTTGGATTATCATGTTAGGCAAAACCTTAAATATCACAAGAAAGAGTAGGGTATATATCTCAATATACTCTACTCTTTGTGTCATTCTTATCAAAATGACATTGCTTGTAGGAAACCCTATCTCTTTGGTATGGGGGATGAATACTAAAAATCTATTGGTAATAAGGAACTACTAAATATCCACCTGCACAAATCTTATCTGAGGCAATATGATTACATTCCTTAATAGCAATTATATAATCCTCTATACTATCATAATCGTCACTATAATGCTCTGAAGCTATATCCCATAAAGTATCTCCAGACTCAATCATGATACTCTTCACTTGAATACTCTTATTGTTGTTCTGGTACGCATTAGCCTTTATAGTAACGCATAGAACTATAATTACAGCAATCAAAATAATAAAAAAGAATAGCAAAACTTCTTTTCTCTGATTTCTAACCTTTTGTATCATAATAATCCCTCCATCAGAAATAAAGTAATATTACGCAGCTGATGTAAATAGCTATCTCGAACGTTTGTTTGTATTATCATTATAGCGAACATGTGTTTGTTTGTCAATGTTTTCATATAAACTTTTCCAAAAAAAATCGAACATAGGTTTTGCATTGTTCGAACATATGTGTTATAATTAATTTAATGAAATTCATTATGATTCTTGAAGTATACAAATACATATTATCCTAGTATGGTTAGGATATTATGTTGGAATATAGGAGAAAGAATAGGAGGAGTACTACATGAGTCAAGGCAAGATTAGTGCTAAACAAAAAGAGATTTTGGAATACATAAAATCCGAAATCATTAATCGGGGATATCCACCAGCTGTTCGTGAGATATGTGAAGCTGTAAAGCTAAAGTCTACCTCGTCTGTTCATTCTCACTTAGAAACCCTAGAGAAGAATGGTTTCATTCGTAGGGATCCAACGAAGCCTCGTGCTATTGAGATTATGGATGATAATTTCTCATTTACACGTAGAGAGATTGTCAATGTACCTTTGGTAGGAACAGTTACCGCGGGCCAACCTATACTGGCTGTTGAAAACATAGAAGGTTATTTCCCACTTCCAGCTGAAGATCTACCTAATCATGAGGTATTTATGTTGAATGTTAAGGGTGACAGTATGATTAATGCAGGAATTTTTAATGGGGATATGATCTTAGTGCAAAAGCAACCTACTGCAGAGAATGGTGATAAAGTAGTCGCTCTAATAGAGGATTCTGTTACTGTTAAGACATTTTATAAAGAAAAGGGACATTTTAGATTACAACCTGAGAATGATACGATGGATCCAATCATCGTTGATAATTTATCCATTGTAGGTAAAGTAATCGGCTTATATAGAAGATATCACTAAACTGAGCATGGAGTTGCTCGTTATTAATAATTGTGAGGTAGGTTCCCTACTTGATTCAGTACTGCTTATTCCTTATCTCATGGCTAAATCATTCGTCGATGAACAATCAATAACAAGTATAACGATTCTTGGCTTCCTTTATTTTAGGAGGCCAGTTTATTTTCTAAGGAAGTTGGTTGAACTATCCTTATATGCACAAAAAAAGGGGCTACAGATTCCTGTAGCCCCTTTTTTGTGAGAAGATTTACGATATAGAATATCTGTTTTAATGTCTGCGGTTACACAAACATATGAGAGGTAGTAGATATCCTAATGAACAAATGAATTTCTTATTATCTTACACTTGGGAGGGACCAAATGAAGTAGAGAAATCCTTTTCAAATTGCATACAAAAAAAATCCTTATTCGGCAACTGGCTACCATTTAACAGGCCCTTTAGCTTTGCGTCCTGACATTTCTATCAGTTTGCTATTATCGTAAAGATTCAATTATTTCTAACCTATAATCAGTATAGCATATATTAATTCTATGGTCAACTTTTTTTAACATTCATTCCCATATGATATAAGTTAACTTTCACAAATAAAACAATTGAGGATTTGTTTTATTTGTGGTATTATAAGTATGTTTGTGTTTTTCAAATTTATTTTTGTGAGCTATCATAATTTTACCAGACGATTAGGAGGCATATGATGGAATATGATGTTGTAATCATTGGTGCTGGTCCAGCTGGCATCTTCACTGCTTTAGAGATGTTAAGAAAAGGCACTAAGAAAAAAATATTAATTGTAGAAAAAGGAGTTGCTGTAGATAAACGCAGCTGTCCAAAAACAAAAACGAAACAGTGTGTAAATTGTAAGCCTTTCTGTCATATTACTACTGGTTTTTCAGGAGCAGGAGCCTTCTCCGATGGAAAGCTCAGCCTAAGCTGTGAGGTAGGTGGACAGCTTCCCGAGCTCATTGGAGCAGATCTGGCCCAATCCATGATAAACTACACCGACAGCATTTATCTAGAATTTGGTGCCGATAGCAAAATTGAAGGCATAAGTGAAACTGCGAAAATAAAAGAAATTAGAAAGCGTGCCATCCAAGCAGGGCTTAAATTAGTGGATTGCCCTATTAGGCATCTTGGAACAGAAAAGGCACAAAAGCTTTATTTTGAGATACAGGAATATTTACTGGCTCATGGAGTAGAGATTCTCTTCTCCCATTCCTGTGATAATATTATTATTAAGGATAACAAATGTGTTGGAGTGGTTCTGACCAATGTAAAATCCAAGGAAACTTTTGAGCTTCCAGCAGAATCTGTTGTTGTAGCAGTAGGAAGACGTGGAGCCCATTGGTTTGAAAACCTGTGTCAAGAGCATTCCATTGCTCACCAGCCGGGGACAGTAGACATAGGTGTCCGTGTTGAAGTTCGAAATGAGATTATGGAAGAAGTAAATGATGTACTTTATGAGTCCAAACTCATCGGATACCCACGACCATTTAAAAATAAGGTTCGTACTTTTTGTCAAAATCCCGGAGGATTTGTCAGTCAAGAAAACTATGACAATGATTTAGCAGTTGTAAATGGGCATTCCTATAAGGATATAAAATCCAATAATACCAATCTCTCTATTTTATGTTCCCATAATTTCACTCATCCATTTAACCAACCTATTGAGTATGCACAAAAGGTTGGCGAATTAACCAATATGTTAGGCAACGGACATATTCTGGTTCAACGTTATGGCGATATCTTAGATGGTAAAAGAACCTGGCCAAAGGAGCTTAATTTCTCCAATCTTAAGCCCACTCTACCAGATGCAGTAGCAGGCGATATTACTGCTGCAATGCCATATCGCTCTATGACCAATATTATTAATTTCATCCAGGCAATGGATCATGTAGTACCTGGATTTGCCGGCACAGAAACTCTTCTCTACTCACCAGAGCTTAAATTCTACTCCAACAAAGTCAAGATGGATGAGAATTTTGTTACTAATATTGAAGGGCTATACTGTCTGGGAGACTCCAGTGGTTGGACCCGTGGTCTAATGATGGCTTCCGTTATGGGTGTCTTAATGGGGCAAAGATTAGTATAAAAAAGTAAGCGATTCGTCTAAGGATTGACGAATCGCTTTTCCTGTTAAAAGAACCCAGTATAATACCTGTTCCGTACATGAGTAGTAAATCCATAATCAATAAGCACAGGTCTCCCTCTTACCTCTCCCCAACTACTTATTTTCATAAGATCAACTCCAACCAAATGATATTCCTCTACCATTCTCCTTACTTCGGCTATGTGATGTAATTCTCTCATGCTTGAAATATTATAATATTGGCATAGAGAATAAGAATTCTTGTATGGCTCTGCTTTTTCCATAACTAAGATACGATAGTCTGAAGTACATCCGCCTACCGCTGCTAATACCGGGTCTCTTCTCTTATGGTAGATCTCATCTTCCGCCTGGTTTTGAGCAAGTCCTTTCTGATTCCTACCGTATTTGATTACATAGTTATTTTCCATGTCATATACATAACGCCCTGATCCTGCACCAAGCTTTCTATATTTGCCCTGTTCAATTTGTTCTATTATTAAAGGATAATATAATTGCATGAAGTATCCATTCTATAGCCAATTAAATCGACTTCAAAAACATGGTTTCATACTATTATATTCTAATTCGACAGTTATGTTCATTATATAGGTAAACAAGATACAAAACTATTCTTACAGATAAATTCTCTCCAAATGCTCTAAGAGACTGATATACTTTTTTTGTATTCCTTCATTTTCTGCATTTTCTTCCATCTCTTTTGTCATAACATCTACTTTATTACGACTTTCTTCGCTTAACTTCTTTTCTCCATAGGTAAATACAACTTCATTTTCTTTTCCAATATGACGCTTAATTAAGTCACTGTAACAAACGGCATTTGTTATAATATCTAACTTAGCCATAGAAGACTGAGACTTTTTATACTCCTGAGCAGCTTCATATAACTGTTTGATATGAAGGCGTCCCAAATCATGTTCCACTAGCATACCATGCTGAATCAGATTTTCTCCTACCTTACCTAATTCATTCTTCATATAGACAAATAGAATGTCCTCCTCTTTTCCATGGTGATGTTTATCAGCATAATTTCTTACAAATTCCACCATATCCTCAAAATCTTCAGTATTGACCTCTCTACCTTCTAACACAGCAAGGGAAGCCATACGCATTACTTCTGCTATTCGCAGAATATTATCATGTTCTCTTACAAGTATCTCAACACCATACATATTTATTTCTCCTTCCGTATGTGATATTGTTAATTTTAGTTGATACCTATATATTACATTACAATCCCATCTAACGCAGTAACAATTGTTACAAAGTTTTGAATATCTTAGTACTATATTTACCACATTAAGAAAAAATATTAAAAGTAAAGTAACATACAAGGTTGAAAGCATTCCAAGACTTGTATCCTTCCATCCCAGCTTTGACATTAATAGCTAGTAGTTCGCTACCGTTAATCTCTGTAAATAGAACATCTCAAATCATTGATTTTAGAGATTCTTCTACATGGTTCAGTACATCTTTCTGTGCAACTTGAAGAATCTAATTTAACATCGTCTCATCTTTTATCTCTTTACTTGTTGCAGTATCAGTGTCGTCTTTTTGCCAATCACAATACCAAACCTTACTATGTTTGTTTCGATTTGTCGTAAATACCGTTCTAATATGATGTACAATTTCTTTAGAGTAATATGGATGGAATAATAAAATAAAGTTTATATTAAAAAAGCCGATGCTCCATAAGTCGTTTTTTACTTATATCGCACCAGCCATGATTTATTATAATAACTCTTCAATTCCTTCTTTATCTATGATAAAGATCTTTTTCCCCTTCACCACTATTAATCCTTCTTCTTGCATCCTCATCATTTCCCGTGAAAGACTTGGTCTGGCTACACTTAAGTAGTCTGCCAGCTCCTCTCTAGTATACTTTAATAATACTCTTCCTTTGTCATCGCAATTCTGTACTAGATACTTACATAGCTTAAGACGAAGGCTTCCTGCAGACATAATTTGGAGTTTCTTACTTAATGCATAGGCCTTTTCTGACAGTATGGTAAGCATATTACGAATCAGCGCCTCATGATAAGCACAGCCCTTTTGACAAGTATGAAAAAAGAACCGCTTTGGAATTTCGTAAATAACAGTATCCTCCATGGCTATTACATAAGAATCATAGTTTTTATCATTTAAGAACAGATATACTTCACCGAAGGTAGAGCCAGGTTCCTCAAATGTGTTGATAATCATACGATTTCCTGTAAGAAAATCCTTACAGACCACCACTTTACCTTCCTTTAATAGATACATATAGTTAGGCGTATCATCTTCCTTAAAGATATACTCGTTTTTCTTGATTCTTTTCTCTTTTATCTCCATACATCCTAAAATATGACGAATATCTTCCTCTGTCATTTGATTGAATAATGCATTCCCAGAAAGGTTCATATCCTTATCCTCTCATCCAACATGGCTTACAGTTCTTCCTTACATACCTTTTTGCCATCTCTCCAGATACGCTCAATATCATAGAATAAACGATCTTCCTTGGAAAAGATGTGGACAATAATATCGCCATAATCCATAAGCACCCAATTAGTACTGCCTATACCTTCAATCCTTTTTGGATGAACACCTGCTTTTCCTAATTGTTCCTCCACGTTATCTACTAAAGCCTGTACCTGTGAACTGTTGGTACCATTGGCTATTATAAAATAATCAGCAAGTATTGTAATATCGCTTACTTCAAGCATAACAATTTCTTCTGCTTTCTTATCATCTAATGCATCATATACAATCTTCGCCATTTCATTTGATTGAATCATATATCTACTCCTTTAGTTTATAATATTCATAGGTATCAATAGTTGCCTGATCGATATCCTCTTTCCTCTTTGTCTCTAATAAATAATTTATGGTGTTTGATAGAATCAGTTCCACTGTTTTGTCTAAATCAATATATGCTTCTCTACGAATCAACCCCAGATTAGGAATCATTTTCCGGTTAGGTTCTATATAATCTGCCACAAAAATAATTTTTTCTAAGGTCGTCATACCTGGTCTTCCAGTAGTATGATAGATAATCGCATTTAAGATATCTTCATTTTGTATACCATATTGGTCTCTGGCAAATACTGCCCCTACTTTACTGTGAAGCAAATATACATTCTTTCTCTCAAGTTCAGAGATTTCCAGATGATTCTCCTCGCATATCCGAATCATATCTTCATCTCTCACATATTTTGCATTGTCATGTAAAAGCCCCGCAATTAACGCATCCTCTATAGAAGTCTCATAGCGCATGGCAAGGTTAGCTGCAGTATAGGCTACACCTAATGTATGCTCATAGCGACTTGGTTTTAATACTTTCTTCATTTCTTCCTGTAAAGCTTGAAGATTTTTATCCATAAACAGACCTCCCTATTGCGTTTAAATGATATCTTGGTACAGCCCGTGCTTTTTGATGTAATCAATGACATTGTCAGGAACCAAATATTTCACACTGTTATGTGATTTCAGTCTCTCCCGTATCACAGTGGAAGAAATATCTATTTTAGGTACCTCAAGTTTATATACTCGGGTTTGATATTTCTGATCTAGGTATTCAATCTGTTGATCCAATCTCTCGGTATCCAACTGATTCCGAATACAGGCAACCATATGACATAATCTCAATATCTTTCCTGGCTCTCTCCATGTCTCTATAGCATCAATAGAATCTCCACCAACTATAAAGTAGAACTCTGTATCTTTATACTCATCAGCCAACTGTTCCATTGTCATAGACGTATAGCTAAGACCTTGACGGTTTATTTCTAATAAGGATAACTCAAAATGAGGGTTGTCATTTATGGCCAATTCTACCATAGCAACTCTATAAACATCCTCTTCTATTGGCTCCCCTATTTTATGAGGAGGTTGACTAGCTGGCATAAACAATACCTTGTCCAATTCATATTGTTCAAAGGCCATCTCAGCAATAATTAGATGTCCCACGTGAATTGGGTTGAAAGTTCCCCCTATAATCCCTATTTTTCTCTTATGGTTTTTAACTATCTTTCCTTGCACCAGGATCACTCCTCGTCTATTTTGGAAGCTCTATTTTCTTCTTGTCTTTGCTCTCTCTATAGAGAACTATTTTCTTACCGATTACCTGCACAACTGTAGAATTGGTACGTTCCCCTAAGATGTTTGCAATTTCCCTTGGGTCGTCGATACAATTTTTTAACACACTTACCTTAATCAATTCTCTTGCCTCTAAGGCTTCATTCACTGCCTCTGTCACTTCAGGAGTAAGACTTGCCTTTCCAATCTGAAAGATTGGGTCCATCTTCATGGCGAGACTTTTCAAATATGCTCTTTGCTTACTTGTCATAATATCCTCTTTCTATCACTTTTTATTTATAATAATCAAATTCAAGCCCGTACATCTTCACCGTATCCCCATCTTCGATGCCAAGCTCTTCTAATTCATCTAAAATACCAGAATCCTTTAAGAACTTCTGGAAGAACTCAAAACCCTTTTCAGAATCTAGGTTGGTATAACCAAGCATTTTCTCGATTTTCGGTCCTTCTATCACATAAAGACCATCCTCATTCTTCTCAATTGTATAAGGTTCATCAGAATATGCCAGCATTTCTTCAGGGAAAAATTCTCGTTCAAAGATAATTGGTTCCTGATCCAACTGATCTAATAACCCTTTTACATGGTAGAGAAGTTCTTTTACTCCCTTACCACTAACGGCAGAAATAGGAAATACTTGAATTCCTTGTGGTTCAAATTCTTCTCGTAATAATTCAACTACAGTCTCTTCCTCGGTTCCAAAGAACACATCTGTCTTATTGGCTGCAATTACCTGAGGCCGCTTAGCCAGCTCCGGATTATATGCCTCCAATTCCTGATTTATGACCTTAATATCATTTAATGGATCTCTTCCTTCCGTGGAAGCAGCATCTACCATATGAATAATAACCTTGGTTCTCTCAATATGACGTAAGAACTCATGGCCCAAACCAACTCCTTCCGAAGCTCCTTCAATCAGTCCCGGAATGTCTGCGATTACAAAGCCATCACCATCTAGATCCACTACCCCTAGGTTGGGATTAAGAGTGGTAAAATGGTAGTTTGCAATCTTTGGTTTTGCATTGGTTACACGAGATAAAAAGGTGGATTTCCCTACATTAGGAAAACCTACTAAGCCTACATCTGCGATAACCTTAAGTTCTAAATAAACATTGAGCTCCATAGCTCGTTTACCCGGTTGAGCATACTTTGGTACCTGCATGGTAGGAGTAGCATAATGTTGATTGCCCTTGCCACCACGTCCACCTTTTAATAATACCTCTCTAAGATTCTCTCCAGACATATCAGTTATAACCTTACCGGATTCTGCATCCTTTACAACTGTTCCATAAGGCACCTTAATTACCAAATCATCTCCATCTTTCCCGTGACAATGACGCTTTCCACCTGATTCTCCATCTCCTGCACAGTATTTACGAACGTGACGAAAATCAGTCAGGGTATTTAACCCCATATCTACTTCTAAAATAACGTCTCCGCCTTTTCCACCATCACCACCATCCGGACCACCGGCAGCCACAAACAACTCTCTACGAAAGCTTACATGACCATCTCCACCTTTTCCGGAACGTATATATATTTTTGCACGATCTGCAAACATGTTATCACCTCAAAACGTTCTCTTTCTATATTATTTCTAAGTTTAAAAAAACTACCCCATACCGTTGTGGAATGAATAGTGAAAAAGAAAAAACCGACTGTTATTAGTATTAGCAATTTTGGGCTGAATATGTTTTCCCTTTTCACTGTTCACTCATGAATACCAGCTCTCCTTATCATAGATTACTGATCAATCACCTCATGACTTAATAAAACGGTGATGTACACTCCTCAGATATTTCATAAAAAGCCCCAAATCACTGATTACATCAAGATTTTGGGGCTTTATTGATTCAACTATTTAGCTTCTACTGGATATACGCTAGCTTGTTTCTTATCGCGACCCTTACGTTCGAATCTAAGAACACCATCTACTAAAGCATATAAAGTATCGTCACCACCACGGCCAACATTAGTACCTGGGTGAATCTTTGTTCCACGCTGTCTATAAAGAATGTTACCAGCTAAAACGAATTGTCCGTCTGCTCTTTTAGCGCCTAATCTCTTAGACTCAGAATCTCTACCATTCTTTGTAGAACCAACACCCTTTTTATGTGCGAAAAATTGAAGGTTCATTCTCAACATAACCTTACACCTCCTTGAGTATAAGTTTGATATATTCTTTGCCATACTCCTCTTGTACCCCTTGTAATCCAAGGACTAAAGAGTTCATTAATAATTCACTATCTTTACTAATTGTTTTTTCAAGCTGAAACTTAATATGTCCGGTTTTTGGATCTGCCTCACAGGAAAATCCATCCTCGGTAAAAGCTTCAATGGAATTCACTGTATTTAATACCAACATTGAAACGCCCGCACACACAATATCTTCACCAGATTCGGCATAGCCAGCATGTCCATCAACTTCAAATCCAGTATAAATACCGTCTTTCTTAAAGACTGAAATATTTGTCATTTACTCACCTTACTTAATTAAGCGTTGATTTTTTCAATCTTAACCTGAGTGAAAGCCTGTCTATGACCATTTTTCTTATGATATCCAGTTTTTCTCTTATATCTGTAAACGATAACTTTTTTAGCTTTTCCGTTTTCTACTACAGAAGCAGTTACGGTTGCACCAGCTACAGTAGGGTTACCTACAGTAACTTCTCCGTTATTTACTACAAGAACTTGATCAAATGTAACTGTATCACCAGCTTCAACACCAAGTTTCTCAACTCTGATTACGTCGCCTTCAGCTACTTTGTACTGTTTACCACCTGTTGCAATAATCGCGTACATATGGCACCTCCTATAATCATTACTCGCCAACTATGGTGATTGGCTTAACCAATACTTTTACCTCGTTGTGCGGCACACTAAATTAGTGTATCATTGAAATCTTCTTTTGTCAAGTTTTGTTTTATGCAATTTCACTAATATCTACATTCTTACGTTGTTGTACCCTATATCCGTATTTTCTCCTATAATATAAGTAATTAATAGCGCCTCTAACCGTTTCATCAATAAATATAGTAGCATAAATGGCTATCATATTCATATGTAAAACTAAGACAAGGAAGCAAGATATTACTACGATTAGTGTAGATCCAATGGCTTGGGACACAAACATCCACTTTGTATTACCATGTGCCTTGATTCCGTTTCCACATATCACATTGATGCTTTGTGGAAATAAGATAAATCCCATAAAAATCATATAGGGAATCCCATCTTTTATTAATTCGGGATCATTTGAAAAAATATCAAGTAAAGCTCCTGGAAAGCTGGCAATTCCTATAAAAGACACCAATACAATGATAAGGTTGATTACAATACAGTTGTAAAACAACTGATCGGCTCTTTTGAATTGTTTTGCACCTATGTTATGGCCCATTAAGGTTAACGCTGACTTAGAGACTCTTTCACAAACGATAAATACAATACATTGAAATCCGAAGGTAAGAGTATAGATTCCCATCGCCATATAACTAAATCCATTAATAAATCGTATTAATAGTAAGTTTGATGCATTCCACAATAAATATTCCAGTCCAGACATAATTCCAAGCTTAATTACCTGACCATATGGTTTGATATGAAACCACATTCTGTCTTTTATTTTTATATGAAACTGTTTTTTCTTCACAATCAAGCAATAGAAAGCAATATATAAAAATGCAATGATATCCGCAACTACGGTTCCAATAGCAGCGCCTGCTATATTTAAGGCAGGAAAGCCCAATTTCCCAAAGACCAGTACCCAGGAAATCAACATATTTAACCCTACCTTAAGAATACCGGAATACATAATCGGCTTTGTATCCCCTATCCCCTGTAACATTGATTGGAAGGCAGAATCAATACCAAATACAAGCAAATAGATGGCACATATCCGAATATAGGTTACACTATAGTCAATAATTAAAGCATCTGTTTTAAAGAAAACCAGTATAGGTTCTGCAAACAACTCCCATAAAAGAAAAAAAGCAATGCCTATTAGCATATGATAGAGTGCTGTACTCTTAACATAAGCATTGATTTTATCCTTTTGCCCTGCTCCGTAAAGGGTAGAAATGATAATAACAAGTCCTATGCTGATCGCTCCCATGCTGTCTACAACGGTATAAAAAGGCATCTGAGCTGCCCCCACTGCTGATACATATTTGGTATCCAGATTTCCTAAAAAAGCCTTATCTGTTAATGATTGTAGTTGAAATACTAATCCCTGTACAATAAGCGGAAATGCTACATAAAAGATTCTTCCAATCCGCTCTTTTAAACTGTTCCTCGCTGATGTCTCCATAAATCCACCTCTTAATTAATTTGATTTTCCCAATATAATAATATTTTCTTTCGTAACCCCTCTTCATATTTACTGTCCAAATCTTCTGACACTATAATCTCGGGTATTTGTTCTGCTAATAGTTTCTTACCTAGTTTATCCATAATTGTAAGCGCCATTTTATCTGTAATTCCATCACCAGAGATATAGATGAGAGGAAGATTAAGCACACAGATTAAAGATAGTATACAAGTTACAAGTGTCTCCTCCTTCTCGTTTATATCATGATATAAATACTCCAGTTCCCCAGCATACCCGTTACTACCGGTATAGACCTCACCGTTAAGCACAATACCAGCCGCAAAACATTGATTTATATAAGCAATATGTGCAAAAGTGTTATGATATTTCACTTCTGCCAAGGAAATAGCGTTCAAATCATTCTCTATAAATACTTCTGCCTGAAACGTATGTTTTAATTTTTCATATATTTGTGTTCCTTGAATCTTGGTATATCTTGGTACTGACAAAATATTATTATTCCAGACAACACCTGGAACTCCTATGGAGATTGCTGTTATTCTCGGATATTGCTTGTGAATAGTAGCAACAAAAGTAACCATAGCTTCTACTGTAAAATCATATGATACATTGGTGGAATACCCTTCTATTACTTGACCATATACATTAAATACCTTCCCAACTAAGATATCGTCTTCAAAATAAAGAACCAGTCCATACTGATATCTGACATCCAATTCATATTGAACTCCCGGCCTTCCTCCACGACTTTCCAGTTTCTTACTTTGGATTACCTCTCCCTTATTTTCTAGTTCTTTCAACAAAGATGCTACCGTTGGATAGGTAAGTGAGGCTTTACTCGCCAGTCCTGCAATACTTAGCGGGCTATTCTGCCTTAATATATTCCTTATATTGATTTGATTCTTTTGCTTAACCAAGTCAAAATGAGCAGGATTTTCTTTTGCCATATTGTTCACCTCCATTTCATTTAGTTTTTAAAGTACCTTTTCAAAGTATCTTTTTAAAGTATCTTTAATTAAGGTATCATTATATCGT
The DNA here is from genome assembly GCA_023413555.1 of Bacillota bacterium. Classification (GTDB taxonomy): domain Bacteria; phylum Bacillota; class Clostridia; order Lachnospirales; family Lachnospiraceae; genus KM106-2. The sequence goes on from JAEZPG010000058.1 coordinate 34,724, forward strand.
AATGATGTCAAGAGATAATTACGAATATACAAAGAAGAAACAAAAAAGAGATAAACCAACATGAAATTCCATGTCGAATTTATCTCATTTTTATCATATTTGCTCATAAAGAGGTTTTCTGACTTTCTTTCTAGTGACCTCCACTAAATTTAATGGTGTCATATCTACCACCACAGTTCGAACTGGATCCTTCTTAAACAGATTCTTCAAATGAGTTAATAATGCATCTTTACTTGCCTTCGATTTTATATCAATAAAATCAATAATGATAATTCCTGATAAGTTACGCAAGCGGATTTGTTTGGCAATCTCTTCTGCTGCCTCTAAATTAATCCTCTCAAAGGTCTCTTCCGGATTACGTTTGCCAGCAATGGCCTTTCCTGAATTGACATCAATTACTACTAAGGCTTCCGTTGGCTGAATTACAAGATAGCCACCGCTTTTTAGCCAAACCCTTTCCTGGAGAGCTTTTTCCAGCTTGGTTTCGATGGAATATAGTGCTTTCAAACTAAGCATCTTATCTTGATAGAAAACTAATTTATCTAGATCTTTACTCTGGTAATTACTAAGATACTGCTTGATTTTTTCATAGATTTCAATATCATCTGTTACAATACGTTCTACAATGGAGTCATAACCATCCCTGATGTCACAGAGATACTCTGCTGGACTCTCATAGACTAGGGAAAAACAAGTTTTATGAACTCCATAGTTTAAAAGATTGGTATATTCTTTCGAAAGTGTTTCTATTTCATTCTCTATCAGTTCCTTGTCTGCATCAGCAGCATTGGTTCGAATCACAAGACCAAAGCTATCATTCTTATAAGGCTCTATGATGCCCATAAGCTGATTACGTTTCTCACTTTCTACTATCTTATTGGAGATGCCAAGACTATTCTTTCCATGGGTTAGCACTACATACTTACCTACCAATGTTAGATAGGAGGTAACCACAGGAGCCTTTGTCTTAACTCCCTCTTTCTCCACTTGCACAAGGATTTCATCTCCAATTACAACCTTGTTATTATTCTTCTGATTCACAAAGATTGTCTTTGTGTTCTCTGTTAGGGAATAATAGCACATTTGTCCATCTGCAATCTCTACAAAGGCAGCATTAATATTCTTTACAATATTTTTCACCTTTCCGATGTAGATATTATTAAGAATTCCATCACTTTTTTCCCCGGAGATATTCACTTGAGCCAATTGGTCTCGTTCCATCAGACAGGATAATATTCTATTGTTATGTCGAAGAACGATTAATTGATTATTCATTATAGAACATCCTTTTCATCATATTTATAGCAGCTGATAGTGACTTAGAGGCACTAGATTTCGTTTGCCTGCTTCCTTCTCTTGCTTTATTACATCGTTGGCATATACTTCCATACGATGTACCTGGTAAGCAAAGGGATTATATTCTAACTTCATATACTGACAGAAGGCTTCCATAACAAGCTCAGGCTTTAGATTGTCCACACTACCTGAGCAAAGCCTTAAAAATACAACATTATCATTGTCATAGGAATCTGCTTGATCGACATTTAACTCATACATACAGTGCTTATTAAATTCCTCTTTCGTAAGACTGGCCTCGTAGATAAACGGTTTTATATCTAACTCTTTTTCACCCTTTTTCGTCTTTTTCAAAATCTTAATATTAGGCTTAGATATGAATTTCATAAATTGTTCAGAGAAATTCTCAATTGCCTCATAACCATCCTTTAAGGATACCATATAGTCTGCTGCTGCCACAGCTGTCATAGATTTAATACTGTCATCTGCAAGCATGGAAAAACCAACTGCCTCAATTCCGTCTACCAAAGCAGGATTTAACATTTCAAGAAACTCCTCTTTTGTTATGGAAGAATTCAGTTCCATATCCATATATTCTGCTCCACTAGTAAGTCCAACCCCTAGTGGTGCTGCAAACGATGTGATCTGATGAGGACTATAACCTTGGGAATAAGCTACATCGATGCCTGCACGTCTAAATGCTTTCTGAAAAAATCTCATAAGGTCAAGGTGTCCGATAAATTTCACTGCACCATATTTGGTAAATTTAAGCCTTGCTTTCAAAACAAACACCTCCTCCAAAACTTGTTGCACCACAGCCTGAGCATTTCTGTCTGCAATTTGGTGTAACAGTAGCCTCTTTGGCTTGTTCATATTCTCGAATTAAGAATTTCTTTGTAACTCCCACATCAATAAAATCCCAAGGAAGAATTTCATCATATGTTCTTTCTCTAGAAGTATAGAATTCTATATCAACCTTATGATTCTGTAAAGTTTTCATCCATGAATCATATTTAAAATACTCTGACCAGGAGTCAAAGATACAGCCATTATGATAAGCATCTACTAAGACATCATTTAGTCTTCTGTCACCTCTGGCAAAGATACCTTCTAACATAGTAAGCTCTGCCTCATGCCAGCTATAACGGATACTCTTATAGTTTAACTGTTCCTTCATTTTTCCAAATAGGAAGCGCTGACGCTCTAAGAATTCTTCTGGCTTACACATTCTGCTCCATTGAAATGGGGTAAATGGCTTTGGAACAAAGAAGGATGTGCTAGAAGTAATCTGGCAACGGCCATTTCTCTCACTCCTTGGAATCGCATCATAGTATTCTCTCGCAACTAGGTCAGTAAGAATTGCAATTCCTTCAATATCCTCCTCAGTCTCCGTAGGAATTCCTAGCATAAAATATAACTTCACCTTATTCCATCCACCTAAAAAGGCATCTCTGGCTCCTTTTAAAATCATTTCCTCTGTTAGACCTTTATTGATCACATTACGAAGTCTTTGAGTTCCTGCCTCTGGTGCAAATGTCAAGCTACTTTTCTTTACATCCTGTACCTTACTCATGACATCTAGCGCAAAAGAATCAATTCGTAAAGAAGGTAAGGATATATTAACTCCCTTGGAACCATATTCATCAATCAGATAGTATACCAATTCCTGGAGCTTGGAATAATCACTAGAGCTTAAAGAACTTAAAGTAATCTCCTCATGACCAGTGGATGCTAACATCTGATCTGCCTTTTGTTTTAAAAACTCCAGACTTCTCTCTCTAATAGGGCGATAGATCATGCCAGCTTGACAGAATCTACAGCCTCTTATACATCCTCTTTGAATCTCTAAAACCACTCGATCTTGTGTTACTTTAATATAAGGAACCAATGGTTTCTCCGGGTAAGTAGCATCACTTAATTCCATCTCCACTTGCTTCTTAATAGAAGACTTAGCATGCGGATTATTCGGGGTAAAACTTGCTATGGTACCATCTTCCCTATATGTTACGTCATAAAACATAGGTACATATAGACCTTCAATCTCTGCCGCTACTTCTAGAAAATTGAGACGGGAGGTTTTTTTCTCCTTATGTTCCTTATAAGCATCTAAAAGCTGGTCATATACTGTTTCACCTTCTCCAATATAAAAGATATCAAAGAAATCAGCAATTGGCTCAGGGTTGTAGCTACAAGGGCCTCCGCCAATTACAATGGGATCTGACTCCGTACGATTACAGGCCTTTAAAGGAATCTGAGATAAGTCCAAGATTTGCAGAATATTGGTATAGCACATCTCATATTGCAGAGTAATTCCCAGAAAATCAAACTCTTTGATAGGATCCTGACTTTCTAAGGCAAATAGAGGAATGTTTTGCTCCCTCATGATTTTATCTAAATCTACCCAAGGAGAGTACACTCTCTCACAATAGGTATCTTCACGCTTATTAAACATATTATAAAGAATTTGAATACCAAGGTGAGACATGCCGATTTCATAGACATCAGGAAAACACATACAAAAGCGTATATCCACCTGGTCTTTATCCTTGATTACCATATTTACTTCATTTCCAATATAACGAGCCGGCTTTTCTACCGATAACAATATTTCGTCGGAAAGTGCTAATTTTCTCATAGGAACCTCTTTCTTTTACTTGTCGATTAACCTAACTTTTGTATTTTAGCACAAAAAAGCCAGTAGTACAAGGCGGTTGTACTACTGGTCCTCCAACTTATCTATCCCAAACACAGGAAGTACTGTATTCTCGGCAAAATCAGAAACGATTCTTTCTATTTTCTGAATGGTAGTATTGTTGGCCACTACATTTTTAACATCCCTAATTCTAGTTGAACCCACATGTACATTCAGCAAATCCAAAGAAACCAAGCCAATAAATAAGCACATTGCGACAATGGAACGTATCCATAAACGTCGAAAGAAATTGCTTTTATTAGATTCTTTTACCTGTTCCATTGTAAGACCTTCCTCTAATTTCTCCTTCATCACAAGAGGTAGCTCTAATTTACTTTCCATCGTTGTTTCTTTCGTTAATGGAGCTTCTGGTAATCCTTTTACCTCCTCTACCACCTCTTCTTCGAATTCTATCTTCTGAGTATTGATTTCCACAGGTCTTTTAGGTATATAGGAAAGTAACTCCTTCTCGCATTGCTCCCTTACATACTGTATGTATTCCACTCTGGTCATCGTTTTATGATTCGATGCCCATTCTCCAGGTTTTGGTCGAATCTTAAGGTCTGATTCGGTAAGATTTACTCGATAAGGATCATGTAATACCTCAGGTATTCCTTTTAAAATCGCATCTGATGTGTTTTTAATAAATTGCTCATTGACAGGCTGCTCTACTGCTGCCATGCCTGCAGCCTCTGGTACCTTTGTGGCTATCACATCTTTTCTTCTCAGATCAGAAGAGCTATGATTAATGTAGCTACCTGGAAGTAGTTCTTTTGGTATATCTGGTGGAGCTTTACTGATTAGTGGCCCCATTTGCTTCGAATCATAAGATAGCATCTTCACTCCTCCTATATAATCTATCTTACTATATTAAGAATCCTTCTTAAACGGTTTGTCTTCCTACTTCATATATATCCTGCTTGGCCTAAAAATATGCTTGCAGAATTTGGTTAATGCTTGAATTTTAAAAGTCCTTATGGTACGATTACTTAGAACTGTAGCCATCCATAAGCTACAAATACTTTTAGGAGGTTTTGTAATGTCTACAAATGTATATGATGTGTTGCTTGAACGTGGCTTTATCGAGCAAACAACTCATGAAGCTGAAATCAAAGAGTTACTAGGTAAGGAAAAAGTTACTTTTTATATAGGCTTTGACGCAACTGCAGACAGTCTCACTGCTGGCCATTTTCTTACCATTATGGCTATGATGCATATGCAAAAAGCAGGTCATCGACCAATTGCCCTTTTAGGCGGTGGAACAACAATGATTGGTGATCCTTCTGGAAAATCCGATATGAGAACCATGATGACGAAAGAAAAGATTCAGCACAACGCAGACTGTTTCTATAAACAATTAAGCAGATTCATAGATTTTGACAATGACAATGCCATTATCGCTAATAATGCAGATTGGCTACTTGATCTTAATTATGTGGAGTTCTTAAGAGAAGTGGGTGTTCATTTCTCTGTAAATAAGATGCTAGCAGCAGAATGTTATAAACAACGTATGGAGAAAGGTTTAACCTTCTTCGAATTCAACTATATGATAATGCAGTCCTATGACTTCTGGAAATTAAATCAGTTATATGGTTGTTCCCTTGAATTAGGTGGAAATGACCAGTGGTCCAACATCCTTGGTGGTGTAGACTTAATTCGCCGTAAGGAAGGCAAATCAGCTTACGGTTTAACCTTTAAGCTCTTAACTACCTCTGAAGGCATAAAGATGGGAAAAACTATGAAAGGTGCTGTATGGCTTGATCCAGCCAAGACCTCTCCTTATGAATTCTTCCAGTACTGGCGTAACATCGAGGACGTTAAGGTGGAAGAATGTCTTGCTCTTCTTACCTTCCTTCCAATGGATGAGGTTCGCAGATTAGGTGCTTTAAAAGACAGCGAAATTAATTATGCTAAAGAAGTATTGGCATTTGAGATTACTAAGATAGTCCATGGCGAAGAAGAAGCTAAAAAAGCATTAGAAGCTTCCAAAGCTCTATTTGGTGGAAATCTTAAGACTGAAAACATGCCGACTACTACTTATTCTTCCAGTCAATTTGAAGCAGGAATTGATTTAATTACTCTTTTAGTAGATGGTAAACTTGCAACTACCAGATCTGATGCAAGAAGAAACATCCAACAAGGAGGAGTTACTGTGAATGATGAAAAAGTAACTGCCTTTGACCGTGTATTTACCCCTTCTGATTTTAATGCAGATGGTTCTTTGTTGATTAAAAAAGGTAAAAAATCCTATCATCTATACAAAGTTCAGGATTAAATCGATAGTATTCGTAGAATTCTGTAGTTTATAATAATATATCTATGTTTGGATAGGTACCATATTGGTACTTAATTGGTACTTATCCTTATAAATAAGGAGGCAATATTATGTCCTGGTGTCCAAAATGTAAAACTGAGTATAAAGAAGGAATTACAGTCTGTGCTGACTGTGACTCCACTTTGGTAGAAGAGTTAAAGCAGCAATGTGATCAATGCGTCGCTATGTTTAACAAAGAAGACGAGGCAAACAAATTTCTTGAATTCTTAACCTATTCTAATATTATGGATACATCTATTGTTTATGATGAAACTCAAGAAGGATACGGCGTCTATGTTACAGAAGACACATTAGATGAAGCAAAGAAGTTATATCATGCTTTTGATTCATCGGAAGTAAAAAAGAAAATAGAAGAAGACAATCCTCTAAAGGAAGCTTTGGAAGAAGCCTTTGAAAAGACTGAATCAGACGATGGGGAAGATATGGATCAAGATGTTGAGATTCCACTAGCAAAAGTTATGCCGAAATCCTCTGTTACATATGTTAAAAAAGAGGAACGCTATAATGACTTTAGATCTAGCTTCTATATCTTCCTAGTATTTGGTATCGCAGGAATTATATTTACCGGCCTTAATATCGCAGGAGTAGTAAGTCTATTTAGCAGCGTACTGCAGTATATGATTCTTGGTGGAGTTTCCATAGCGTTTATTGTAATTGCTATTTTTTCATATAGTAAATCAAAAACCTTGTTTGATGAAATAGATGACGAGAAAGAAATCACTGCTTCTATTAAAGAATGGCTTTCGGAAAATATAACCGCTGAAACCTTAGCTCAATTTGATAATGAGATAGATGCCAAAGAAGTTATTTTCCTTAAGAAAATTGACTACATCAAAAATAGGCTATACGAGCATTATACTTTTGATAATGACTCTTATGTAGATGAGTTAATTGAAGAATTCTACAACGAAAATTTTGAATAATTACGACTTTATCAAAGGCGGAGAGTTTTGATTACAAAACTCTCCGCCTTTTTTCTTATTCCGAAAACAATTCTTGAATCTCTTCTTTGGTCAACTTATTAATAAATACTTCCTTAGACTGTATCACAGCCTCAGAAAGCGCCTTCTTCTTTTGCTGCAATTTATAGATTTTCTCCTCTATGGTTCCCTTAGTAAGCAGCTTTATTACATGCACACTGTTCATCTGGCCAATACGATATGCACGATCAGTAGCCTGCTCTTCCACCGCAGGATTCCACCAAGGATCAAAGTGAATTACTGTATCAGCGCCTGTAAGGTTAAGTCCAGTCCCTCCAGCCTTTAAGGAGATCAAAAAGATATCTGTCTCCCCAACGTTAAATCTTCTTACATAATCAGCTCGATCTTCCATTGAGGTGGAACCCTCCAGATAAAAATATGAGATATCCTGCTCCTTAAGCTCATTGGCGATAATCTCAAGCATAGAAGTAAACTGGGAGAAAATAAGGATCCTATGTCCATTTAAGATAAAGTCCGGTAACAAGTCCATTAAAAGCTCCAGCTTTCCACTACCGCCCTCATACCTTTCCACAAAAGTAGATGGATGACAGCAGATCTGACGAAGTCTAGTTAGGGCAGCCAATATCTTCATCTGACTCCTACCAATTCCATTCTCATTGATTTCTCTAGTTATGTCTTTTCTTATACTTTCCATATAGCTAAGATAGATACTTCTTTGCTCTGTCGTCATTTCCGTCAGATATTTGCTTTCAATCTTCTCCGGAAGTTCTTTAAGAACGTCCTTCTTCATTCTCCGTAAGATAAATGGTTGTATATGACGGCTTAAATCTTCTAATGTCTTTTTATTTTCATCCCTGATTATTGGCTTCTCATAGCGTTCCACAAACTTGGAATGACTGAAAAGATAATATGGCATAACAAAATCAAAGATAGACCATAGTTCAGACAAAGAGTTCTCAATTGGAGTTCCTGTCAGTGCAAAGCGATGTTTTGCAGGCACTTGTTTTACCACCTTAGCACTAATGGAGTTGGCATTTTTGATAAACTGCGCTTCATCAATAAACATGGTATGAATGTTCAGCTTCTCATAGTGTTCAATATCTCTACGAATCAGTGGATAGGAAGTAATAATAACATCATTATCCACATAACTCTCAATCAATTCCTTACGCTGTTCAGGAGCACCACTTACCACAACTGTATTGATATGCGGAGCAAAGTTATGGAATTCATCTTGCCAGTTATACACCAAAGAGGTAGGACAAACAATTAAAAATGTTGCTTTATTATCCTCCTTAGGTACAACCTCCTCAAGACAACTAGCTACATATACAATGGTCTGCAGTGTCTTTCCGAGACCCATATCATCGGCAAGGATTCCGCCTAAACCATTATCAGCCAGTGTTTTTATCCATTTATAGCCCGTTACCTGATAAGGCCTAAGTTCTATCTTTATCCCCTTTGGAAGGACATAATTAGTAGTACTAGGATTGACAATTCCATTAACTAACTGAATAAAGTCTTCATTACGATGGGTTAAGAAATCATCGTTATCTTCCAGTAGTTTATTGACATAAACAGCAGAGTTCTTAGAGAGTATAATAGAATTATCTTCAATGTTCTTCTCTTCTACATCTAACTTGTCAAACATATTCGCTAAAGAGGCAAAACCAGAATCCCCTAAGGAGATAAATGCACCATTTTTTAAACGGTGATATTTTTTCTTTAGTTGTAACGAGGTGAATAATTCATGAAGTTCCTCTTTAGGAATCTGATCATAATCAAACTCCATCTCTAGCATATTAATATCATTATTTACTTTTAGCCTCGTAGTTAACTTTCCAGGCGAACGTAGTGTAAAATTCTTAAAGTCATCCGAATAATAAAGCTGACACAAACCACTTAATGCATTTACCCCAACCGTTAAAAACTCAAAAATATACCGTTCATCTCGAAGAGCATAATAATTCCTAGATGGAATAAAGTGCATATCCTCTAACGACGCAATTATCTCATTTTCCCTCTCCGGTTGACGTACGATGATTAACCCATCCTTCGCTACATAGTCCAGTGGATTAATCTCATATTCCCCATATTGAAACTTAACAGTAGCACGAACATTGAACTTGTGTTTATCTAAATAAATACTTGGCTTAAGATCCTCCACTATAAACTTGTCCTGCAATTCGTCCGGTATATCTAATCGCATGGTTTCATAAATCTTTGGAAGTACTACCGACAAGAATTTATCTCTAGCTTCGTCATGAAAAACCACAGGTCGATTATCTCGACCAAATATATTATAAAATGGAAGATAGTTCTGAATAAACTTTCTGTTTGGACGGTAAAGTACATTATTCACCAACATCAATTCCCCTTTATCCGTCAGTGGGATAATACTACTTTTCTCCTTATCCTCCAGTTTAATGGATCCATTTTCCATTTCTAGTCCCAATTTAATCACCGGATTACCTTTTGCAAAATGAACTTTCTCCGGTTCATTACTATAAACTTGAATCTGAAATGGTTGATCCTTCATACACTCTAAAAGCTTGATAAACATGTGCTTGCTTAGAGCAACCATATTCTTTTGGAAAATTAGGTTTGACATATTACTAGCAAGTACTTCTTGAATCTCGTATATTTCAAGGAAAAATTCCAAAATGTTCTGAGATTCCTTTGTAAAGGTACTTTCTCCATGTATAAACTTAAATTCCTTTCCTAAAACAATGGTCTCTTTATGCATATATTCATAAAGAAATTTACGGATATTCTGAATCTTATACTGCCTGGTTGTACCAGCTGACAACAATATATATACTCTGGAATCGGCACTACGAAGCAAGGAAGGAATTCTTACAGTTACTTCTATGTCATAAACTTCTCCATAGGTTGTGATATAATCTTGCTTTTCAAAATATTGCAAGATACGATATGCAGACACATCTTCAGAATTATCCGGTTTTTTTGCATTTTTTTGTTCAAAATAGTCTGATATAAACAATAGTAAAGCTACAACATGCTTACAGGCCCCTTCATGCTTAGCATGGGCAGCACAGTTACATTGATGACTTATTACACTGTTGTCTTGTAAGGAAACACTGACATTGTAATCATTACTTCCCTTCACAGTTGCAAAATACTGTTGATTCGCTTTATTCCATTTTACATTGTTTACTGCCTGTCTAGAATAATAACGTGTACCACGAAGGTAAGTAGTTTCATTTGCAGCTAACTTCTTTATCTCTTCTCTCATTAATCCATCCATATAAAAACATCCTTTAAACATGATATAATAATTCAATGTAACTAGTACATCATATTATTATACCATGTTTAAAGGATAATTTGTACAATTTTTTGTATTTATCTATATACAGCTTGTCAGCTCCACCACTTTTCCCTGGAAACGTTCTATATCTGCCCAGTCATGAGTTACTATAAGCATAGTCCTACCCTGTCGTTTTTCATTGATATAAGCTGAAACCAGTTCCTTATTAGTATCATCCAACCCTTTTAATGGCTCATCCATCAGAAGAACAGAAGCATCCGACAGCATACAACGTACTATAGCTACTCTTCGCTTCATTCCACCACTAAATTGTGAAATTGGCTTATTATGCTCATCTGAAGGGATTCCAACAGTGAGAAGCTCCTTTATCACTTCTTCCTTTTTGAAATTTTTTGACAGTACCAATTCTACATTGGTGACAGCATCAAAATCCTCACAAAGTCTGTCTTCTTGAAATACTGCCCCCATTTTCAACCCTGATAATTTTGTCATAAATCCACTGTCTGCTTCCTCCAGACCCATAATAATACGTAGTAGAGTTGTCTTTCCTACACCTGAGGGCCCCATAATGCAGAGAACTTCGCCCGGCGAGATACAAAGATCATAATCTTTAAGAACTGTTTTTCCATTATATTCTTTACATACCCTTTTTAGTTCGATCATTAGTAAGATACCCTCCTAAACATTGATATCCCTTACGAATCAGCCATACGAATAGTTTCTCTAAACATACACTACATATGATGATTACAATTGTCCATGCAAATACCACATTAGTATCATAATAAAGCTTGGCATTGTATAGCGATGCTCCAATGGAATCTTTAGGAATTCCTATTACTTCTGCTGCAATTCCTGCCTTCCAACAAAGTCCAAGAGAAAGAGTACTAGCAACAACTAGATATGGCATAAGACTAGGTAAATATATGTAGCGGATTTTTTTTCTTAACGAGAGGCGAAAAATCTGGCTCATTTCTAACATTTCCTTTTGTACCTGACAGAGCCCCTGATAAACATTGCTATAGATTACAGGAAACACCATAAGAAAAGAGGTTACTACAACTAGATAAGAGGAACCAACCCAGATTAAGACCAATATGATAAAAGCAGCAACGGGAGTGGCTTTTATTACAGATACAATTGGTTTGAGTAGATAGGAGATGAACTCCAGTTTATAGGCTAAGATAGCAAAACAAATTCCTAAAATCAGTCCTGTAAAGAATCCTCCCAGTATTCTTCCCATAGAGATTAAAAGTTCCAGATAAAACTCTCCGGTCTTCATCATATCAAGTAAAGTAGTAAGGACCAGTATGGGAGATATCAACAGTATTGTATTGTGAATGATCCTGCTAGCTATTTCCCAAATAATAAGCCAAAAACATATAGAAATGAACCCATATGCTTTTGTTTTCTTTAGCTTAACAGGGCCAATATTAAGATATCCTGTATTTTTCATTTGCCCCACCTATTTTTCTAATAGTATCTACTATTTTAATTCAAGATAAAAATTATCATCCGGAAGTGTCCCACCAATACTCTTTGGATTTGCATCATTAAGTACAGATAAAAATCCAGACAACTTACTCTTCATCTCATCACCAGTAATACAGGTAATATTACATTTTGGAATTGCTTTTGTTGCAACTGCAGCTGATACAATATTATATTTCTCACATAAAGCCGCAGCATCAGACACATTTGCATTTACCCAATCTGCAGATTCTTTATATTTCTCCATAAATTCATTAAATGCATCTTTATTAGCATCTAAAAAATCTTTTCTTACTACTGTTACAGCAGTTACCATACTAGAACCATCTTTTGCCACCTTATTCCATTCCTCAGAAAGATTTATCACTGTATGAATTTTATCATTCTTTACAGAAGCTGTGGTTACATAGGGTTCAGGTAATATCGCTATGGCATTATCTGAATTCTTCAACATTGCAACTACCTCAGTAGATTCCGATTTATATTCTATGGTAACATCCTTAGAAGGATCAATCCCATTTTCAGTTAACACATAGTTTAATGCATATTCAGGAGTGGTTCCCTTTCCTGTGGCATAAATAGTTTTTCCTTTTAAATCTGAAACAGATTTAATACTGTCACCGGTTTCTACTACGTAAAGTACACCCAATGTATTAATTGCAGCAACTTTTACATTATGTTTTGTCTTCTGATACAGAACACTAGCCAGATTACATGGTATCAAAGCGACATCCACATCTCCTTTTATGATGCCTGCTGCAATCTCATCCGCAGTTCCGTGAATCGTAACGTCATATTTGTCTGTAGTATTACCTGCTTCACTATCTGACATTAGCTTTGTAATACCCATAGTGGTAGGTCCCTTCAGGCTGTGAATGCGAAAATTCACAGGGTCTCTCTCAGTTTTTGGGGATGCTTTTGCATCTGCTGTAGCAGAAGCAGAAGCTGTCACCTTAGGACTGGGCTTAGTCTCAACTTTATTATTGTTATTTCCACAGGCACTTAGCACCATGGAAAGTATCATCATAAGTAATACGCCTTTTGAAATTCTTCTCATTTCTTCATCCTCTTTCTGTTGTTTATATGATATCCATCTAATATGTAATCCTTTACCGTATATTCGGTAAAGGAACCGGTCTAATTACTCTTCGATTATGGATACACTACCTAACTTATACAAGCTGCCCAAGATAATAAAATCCTTTTGCCTGCTTCAAATGAACATTCACAATAGAACCAATCATGGACTCATTGCCAGAAAAATGTACCAAAAGATTATTAGCAAGTCTTCCTGTCATATAGCCTTCCTCATGATCATTGATACCTTCCACAAGAACTGGCATAGTTCTATCCTCTAGCTTCTGACACTCATTCGCAGCTATATGTTGAACTTCTTTAAGCAACCTATCAAAACGATCCTTTATTACTTCCTCTGAAACTTGATTTTCCATGACAGCAGCAGGCGTTCCAGTTCGTTTGCTGTAGATAAAACTAAAACAACTGGTATAATGAGCTTTCTTTACTACATCTAAGGTATCTAAGAAGTCATCCTCTGTTTCTCCAGGAAAACCAACAATAATATCTGTGGTAAGCGCCACGTCCGGCATTGCTTTTCTTACCTTTTCCACCAACTCAAGATATGACTCCTTCGTATATTGACGATTCATCTTCTTAAGAATATTACTGCTTCCAGATTGTACTGGAAGATGCACGTGGTGACATATTTTTGTAGAATTCTTCATAACCTCAATTACTTCATCAGAGAAATCCTTAGGATGAGGTGTCATAAAACGGATTCTTTGTAAGCCTTCCACCTTTTCAACTTCTTTAAGAAGTTTAGCAAAGGTCATCTTATTCTCTAAGCTTTTTCCATAGGAGTTAACATTCTGTCCTAAAAGCATAACTTCTACGACCCCATCTGCTACGAGTTCTTTTATTTCTTTAATAATATCCTCTGGTTGACGGCTTCTTTCTCTACCTCTCACGTATGGCACAATACAATAGGTACAGAAATTATTGCATCCGTACATAATATTGACGCCTGCCTTAAACGGGTATTTTCTCTCACTTGGTAAATCCTCCACAATCTCCGTGGCTTCTTTCCAGATATCCACTATCATACTATCAGATTCCAATCTAGTTAGGATTAATTCTGCTAGTTTAAAGATATTGTGTGTTCCAAATATAATATCTACAAAGCGGTAGCTCTTCTGAATCTTTTCAACTACTGTATCCTCCTGCATCATACATCCACATAAGGCTATCATCATATTCGGATTCTTTTGTTTTAATTTATTCAAATGTCCAAGATGGCCATATACTTTCAGATTAGCATTTTCTCGGACTGTACATGTATTATAAATAACAAAATCCGCATTCTCTGTCTCCACTAGCTGATACCCGATTTTTTCGAGTATACCAGCAATCTTTTCAGAGTCCTTCGCATTCATCTGGCAACCAAAAGTTACGATACAAGCAGTTAATGGACGTCCTAGCTTCGTCTGAACATCATTTAATTTTTCCTTTGCAAGTTCCATAAACTGAAGTTGTCTCGCGGTTTCGCTTGCATTCATGTTGTATTCAGTTCTACTCATAAATACATCCTTTCCCTATTATCTCCTAGTATTATATAGTTTAAAGTAGGAAAGTTCAAGGTTAAATGTATGGAAATGCTATTAGAACAGCTCTCCATTCCATAAAACCACAATGAGGACATACTCTTATGGCGACTGAATATCAATAAAATGTTGTGTCAGAGCCTTACTATAAATGGGTAACAACAAATGGTGTATACAAAAGCTGACAATAAACTGTACGTTGATAATGAAGTGGCAGAGGGAATTGTTCCTCCTCAGGTACTGTCTCGATGGTGAATGCTGGCATACCTGTTTGCTCTGAGTAATAGTGAACGGTATTGCCTCCAGTATCTCCGGATTCAATTTCTCGTTCGGGTTGTACCAATTTATACCCTGTTACCAACGATAAATTCTTCCCAATCTCTAACTGTTTTTTATTATAGGCTACAGGCATCTGACCGCGATAATAATAGATCTCATTTCCTCTGGAATGGTAGTCAATATAGGCTTCTGTTTTCACCTCGGTCATCAGCTTCATTAAAGCTTTTGTCTCAGTCTCTGACCCTGCTACGTCTCCTTGGAATTTTGGTTTCCAGCTAATAGAAGGGAAGTTACGATTAATATCCATGATACACTGATTGTATTTCCAGTCCTGATATAGGATACCTGTCTCTTTGGCCTTATCATGTTGTTCCTGATTATGAATAATATGAAACCCATTTAGCGCGATCATATATCCATCAGGGTTCACCAAAGGCACTGTATAAAGGGTAAATTCTTCAAAAAATTCTCCTATATCAATATTCCACTTTTTTCTCATGTGTTCACGTTCACTGGCTGAGGAATATGCCAAAGCGTATTCCTCAGCCATCCCCATCAAGGCGATAGTATTCACAGATTCTCTTCCATGAACACCTCCAGTAAGAAGAATTCCACGCTTACCTTTCCCTACTTTTAGCAACAGGATACTTCGGTTAGACACCGTAGTCCCTATGGATTCCACCTGTATAAAATCTGGATAAGCAATGCTAAGAAGAGTAGCATCACCAACCAGATGATTATAATAATATGGCTTATTTAAGGTTATCACTCTCATGAAAGTCACCTAAACCCTTTTGTACTATTATATTGTGAAATATGAGTTTTATAACAAGGAGATAACAAAGAGTTGCTGCTTAAAAAACCCTTTGTCTGTGGGCCTTTTTTAAGCAGCAACTTCTTCTAAAACCTAATATCCGTGATTAAGTAATCCGATGTGTCAAGCAATACAACAGCATTCTACAATCTTTGTTCATTGATCCAATGGTGCAGAGTACAACCGAGACTCAGCTGATGCTTACGCTTTATGTACTTTTACCAATATGTATAGATTCTGATAAGTCCTGAATGTTATGATATTTCTTGTGCAAAAGGTGACATATCACAACTGCTTCTATTCTTCTAAGATTCGCTCATAAAATTGTCAAAAAAGTTCACAAAGTAAAATAATCTTGAATCATTGATTATTTTATCATTCTTGATATACCATCTCTATTTATATACCATCTCTTTGCATTTATACACTTCCATGGGTGTCATCACATACTCAATAGACTGATCACATTTTTCCACTGGAATTTCACGAAGTACTTGAAAATCATATCCTAACCCACAAGTAATTAAAGCTCCCTCTTCTGCAGCAGAAAGGAATCTATCATAGAAACCACCCCCATAGCCCAATCTGTCACCCTCTTTCGTAAAAGCAAGTCCCGGAAGTAACATCAAAGCAGGCTTTTTACCAGTCAAAACCGCAAGCTCTGTGGTATTCGGCTCCGGTATCTTCTGAAAACCCAAAGAAACCTGGGACACATCTGTTATGATATAAAAGCGGATATTCTCTCCCTCCACCTTAGGAAGCGCCACCTTCTTGCCATCCAGTAACGCCTGTCTGATAATCGATTTTGTAGACAGCTCCTGATTGTAGGAAGAATAGCAATAGAGAAGCTCTGTCTCAAGATATGGCTGGAAAGCAGCTAAGGTTCTACTCACCTTAACACCTGCAGCTTCCATTTGCTCTCTAGTCAGCTTTTTTTTCTCTGCTCGAATCCTATCTCGAATCGTTGCTTTTGTCACCAGTATCCCTCCTACTCATCCTTTGTCCTTCACTAATTCAAATCCTTTTTTTGTTGATTTCGTTGACCAACCTTTTTTAATTCGGTTACAGAACCATCTTGATTTAGGACAGAGATATTATCTAACTGGCCTCTTAAATTTCCACGAATAGACTCAATATATTGCTGACGGAGCTCCTTTTGTTCCTTCTTTTCTTCCTCAGTCAGACCTTCTCCCTTGCTTTTTTTATATAGTTCATTAATTCTTGCTATTTTTAAATTATCCATAAAGTTCCTTTCCATTTATCTAATACTTAATGTGGGTATTGTTCTGTCTTGATATAATCCAATAGATTAAAGTCATCTTGCCCATGAGCTAGGAATATAGTTCCGATTTCTTCTCCCTGAATTATATCTGTAATGCTATCAATCTGAGCACCATTCGCAATAACCATATCTGCTCCTGAAGCTGTTGCTATCTTAGCAGCAGAAAGTTTAGTTGCCATGCCACCGGTTCCTACACCACTAACTGCACCCTTGCCCATATTCATAAGTTTATTGTCTAAACGTTCTACTATGCTAATAAAACGGGCATCTGGATTGTTGTGTGGATCATCAGTATATAAACCATCGATATCTGACATTAAAATTAATAAATCAGCACCAATTAAAGCCGCTACAATGGCAGAAAGCGTATCGTTATCTCCAAAATTATTATACTGGAGCTCGTCGGTAGATACCGTATCATTTTCATTTACAATTGGTATGACACCTAATTCTAGAAGCTCTCGGAAGGTATTTTGGGCATTTACACGGCTAATGTCATTTATCATGGTATATTTAGTCATGAGAACCTGCGCACAGGTTTGGTTGTACTCAGCAAATAACTTTTGATACACCATCATAAGTCTAGCCTGTCCCACTGCTGCACAAGCCTGTCTGACACTGGTTTCAATCGGCTTCTCTTTAAGACCTAATGTCTTTCTTCCTACTGCAATGGCTCCAGAAGAAACTAATACAACTTCTTTTCCTGCATTTCTAAGATCTGTTAACACACGTACCAACTTTTCCATGGTTCTAAGACTCATGTAACCAGTATCGGGATGGGTAATCGTTGATGATCCAATCTTAATTACTATCCTCTTTTTATCCTTTAATAGTTCTCTGTAACTCATATTGTCCCCCAAACTTTGAGTGATACTCAATTAATATTTATTACAATATCTACTTGCAATGGCTTCAAACACTTTAATCCCATCCATTGCAGCAGATGTAATTCCACCGGCGTATCCAGCGCCTTCTCCACAAGGGTATATCCCTGCTACGCTACTTTCTAAATCTTCATTTCTTAGGATTCTAACCGGAGAAGAGGTTCTAGTCTCAACACCGGAGAGAATGGCATCTTCATTACCAAACCCACTAATCTTACTATCAAAATATTCTACACCTTCTATAATAGCATCTGCAACATAATTCGGCACACATTTACGAAGATTTGCTAAGGTATATTCACCTTTTATATTCGGCTTTATGGTCCCAATCTTTGTACTTATCTTATTCTCCTTGAAATCACTAAACCTCTGAATTGGTACCAATCCCTTCCCAAGCTCATAGGCAGCCTTCTCAAACTGTCGTTGAAAATACATTCCTGCTAGTGGTGAATCATCGGAGAAATCCTCTGTTGTAACATTTACCACCATAGCAGAATTGGCATTACTGGCATCTCTCTTATAATTACTCATACCATTTACCACCATATAGCCCTCTTCTGAAGAGGAATTTACCACAAAGCCCCCCGGACACATGCAAAAGGAGTAAATACTTCGGCCATTGCTGGCGTGATAGGTTAACTTATAATCAGCAGCTGGAAGCTTATGGTAGGCCTCTCCATACTGATTACGACTAATAATTTCCTGTGGATGCTCTATTCTTAAACCTATGGCAAAGTTCTTCTGCTCCATCGAAAGATTACGTTTACACATCATTTCAAAGCTGTCTCTGGCACTATGACCTAATGCCAGAACGCAAAGATTCGTATCAATCTGCAAGGTATTATTTACGATAATGCCTTGTAACGTTTTATTTTCAATAATTAAATCTGTCATCTTACTAAGGAAATGTACCTCTCCTCCCCAGGCAATAATCTGCTCACGCATAGAACGGACTACATCGCGCAGTCTGTCTGTACCGATATGAGGTTTATTCTGGTATAGGATTTCCTCAGGAGCTCCATGTTTCACAAACACTTCATAGACCAATCGATTTCTTCCTGAGGGATCCTTGACAACGGTATTCAACTTTCCATCAGAGAAAGTTCCTGCTCCACCTTCACCAAACTGAACATTGGATTCCGGCTTAAGTTTTCTAGTTTTCCAAAAGTCATTAACGTCAGCCACTCTAGTGTCCACATCAGCACCACGTTCTAAAACGATAGGATTGTAGCCCTCTTGTGCCAACATATAAGCACAAAATAGGCCGGCAGGGCCGGTACCTACTACAATGGGACGATGTAAAAGCTTTTGTTCTCCTGTAGGTTGAAAAGTATATTTCGTATCCTTGGCAATCATAATATTTTGATTTCGGATGCGTTTCATGATTTGCGCTTCCTTTGAAACCCTTACATCAATGGTATAGATATATTTAATTTCTGCCTTCTTCCTTGCATCAATGGATTTTTTATGAATGTTAAGCTCCTCCACTTTTGTTACATCTATACGCAAAAGTTTAGCGGCTTCCTTCTTAAGTAGTTCCTTTTCCTTATCCTCATTGCCTTTATCTATACTGATTTTTAATTGTGTGATTCGTATCATGTCATTTCCTTTCCAAACAGTGGAGTCCTGCCACAAAACCAGTAGACCAAGCCCACTGAAGATTATAGCCTCCACAGGTACCATCTACATCCAAAAGTTCACCTGTCAGAAAAACGCCCTCAGCTTTGGTGCTCTCTAAGGTTTGACTGCTTACCTCACTAACATCTACTCCACCGGCACATACCTGCGCCTGCTCAAAACCATTAGATTCTGTTATTGGTACACTAAAATTATTTATCAGCTCTGTCAGAACAGTAAGCTGATTTTTTCCTATTCTATCTACCGTCACAGTCTCCTTTATTCCTGCTTCTCTTATAAGAAAAATAGCCAGTTTATACGGAAATAGACCAATTAAGAATTCTTGTGCTGTTTTTTCTGGACGGTCTTTTTGACGCTTAATTAACAGTTGAAGCGTAGCTTCCTTCGTCATATCTGGTAGTAAATCCACATGAACCTCTACTTTATTTCTTTGGCTCAAAGCCCTCGTCACATAACGACTCACTTGAAATACAGGAATGCCAGAGATTCCATAGTCTGTAATCTGCAACTCTCCAATCTCAGTAACTGTCGATCTATCATTAATAAAGACGGTAATTCTTGCATTTATTCGAATCCCTGAAATCTGTCTAAATAGTTTTAATGGGGAACGCAGTGCCACAAGCGCTTCTGTAACCGGTACAATGTTATGCCCTAACTTCTTAGCAAGGATATAACCACTTCCGTCAGATCCCAGCTTACTTCCTGCTTTTCCTCCAGTTGATAAGATTACTGCTTGCGTTTCATAAGAAGATTTATCCGTAACAACTCTATAGATAGACTCTTTTTTAATAATTTCTGTTGTACTTTCATTAAGGTGTACCTCTACCTTAAGACGCCTTAATTCTATGGTTAGGACCTCCACCACAGCAGCAGCCTGCATAGAAGCTGGATACAAATATCCATTTTTACTTTTTGGCTCGATGCCTAATTCTTTGAAAAATGCAATGGTATCCTCTACAGAAAATTGATTTAAGATAGGAGTAATCATTGCAGGTCTGTCGGATCGGTATACTGACTCGTCATAATAGGTGTTGGAAAAGTTGCATTTTCCATTACCAGTAGCAAGTAGCTTTTTCCCTAACTTTTCTTTTCTTTCAATAAGTAGTACTGATTTACCTCTTCTGGCTGCTACTATCGCAGCTATCATACCTGAGGCTCCACCTCCTACTACCAAAACTTCTTTATTCAAGCAATTTCCTCCTAATTATTTTCAATATCATCATAATATCTATTTTAAATACCCTTGTCAACGATAAAGAAACAATAGGAAAAGCCATTTCTCCTAAATGTAACTGTTTTGATTACAAACAGCAATACAATTCTAGTAAAAATGGCTTTTATTTAACTGGAATAGCTCTCTAATATTCCATATAACTGATCTAGGTCATCAATATAAACACCTTTTCGCACTTCATTTTGTTCCTCTTTCGTTAAATCGGTAACCAGTATTCCTGTCTGGTCAACAATTGTCTTCTTATCATTAGTATAGACTACTACATATCCACCATATTCTGTCATGTAATACGCATAATTATCCTTGTTGTCAAACACCTTGCGAATTGTGATGGACGCCTTTGAAAAAGAGCTTAAGGTGATAGAAACCAACCCTTTTTTTACTTCTTCCTTCGGTGGATGATTCATATATTCCATTAATTTATTCTGAATATCTACACGTGTCAAACCAACATACTCCTGTGGAATGGCAGACTGTTTGTTATTGTAAATTGCATCCGCTATATCATAGCTTTCTTCAACATAGGTCGTATTGCTATCTGTACGTATTGCATCACTCTGATTGGCATCGATAACCTTGCTACCACCATTCACGTCCTCACTGTCACCAGCCATCTGAGTCTGAGCCTGGTTAGTTCCATTTTTTTGATGATCGACATGGGCACTTTTAAAACTAAAGTAGTAAGTAAATGAAAACAAAATCACCAATAAGCTAAATCCGATAATTGACCAATAAACCTTGCTCATAGAAGGTCACACTCCTTTGGTCTAAGTATTACCAGAAATTCTCATTTTATACATAAAAACCCTTTAACCTCTACATTAAATGAAATTTTCTAGCCATCCTTATCAGAGTATTACCTTTTGGTAATGCGGCCAACTCATGTTCTGTAACACCTTTAAATATGATGAGGCACATACCGTAAATAGGTACTGACACGATAATTGCAGCTATCGTCGCAATGGTATTACTATGAAGTATAACCATCGACAGTCTATAAACCAGATAGGCAATACCACCCATCACACCAGCACTAATGAAAGGAATGATAAAAGTACGCACTATTTCCTGTTTGTAGTCAAGATTCTTTGCAATCTGATACCAGTTCAGAATGCAAATTACAATTGGAAAAGTTACGTTACCAATTACAAGTCCATAAACACCAAGGTTAGTAAATTTCAACAAAATGGCTAAAAATCCAGCATGAATAATAAGTGCAATAGCGGAATGAATCACTGGGAGTCTCATTAAATTAATCGCCTGTAAAATGGAATTAGTCATGGTAGATAAAGCAAAAAATAGGATTCCAATAGAACCAAACACCATCATATTCTTTTGAATTTCGTTACAGTTTCTAAATATCATGGCAAATATTGGGGCTCCAAGAATACAAAGCCCAATTGCAGATGGTATAGCGATTAACATATTAAACTTAATGGCAGTGTGTATGCTTCTTCTTACTTCACGATGATTACCAGTAGCAATTGAGCTAACAATTCCAGGTATTACGGCAGTACCTAAGGCAGCTGAGATAGAAATAGGAACGTTGGAAAGAAGAATATATTTGCTATAGTAACCACTCAATATATTACTTTGCTGAGATGTAAAACCTTTACTTGTCATAATTTGTTTAAACAATATATCATCTAAGGAATTATTTAACTGGTATACTGACTGGCTTAAAATAACCGGTACAATGGTCATAAACAGCAGAAAATATATACTGGAATAGCTTTCCACTCTTCCGGTTTTATCCCTATAAACCCGCCTCTTGAAGCTAGGATAATACATGGTAAAGATTAGCGCCAAAAAGACAAGTCCTGTAAATGCTCCAATCAAGGTACCTAAAGTTCCACCAGCCGCGCCATAAGCTGCTACATCGGAAGCAGCATCATGGGCCTTCATAAACAGATATGCAGCTAAAATACTAACAATGGCATTAACAATCTGTTCTAACACCTGAGAAATAGCTGTTGGAATCATCGTATTCTTACCTTGGAAGAATCCTCTGAATACACCCATAAGCGAAAACACAAAAATAGTTGGTGCTAATACCTTTAATGGATACGCAACCTCAGGAGTTTTATAAATAACATTGGCAATAAAATCAGAGCCAAAATAAAGCAGACAGGTAAAAGTAAATCCCACAATAATTGCAAACAACAAAGCTGCAATTAATATTCGATATGAATTACGGTATTCTTTTTTTATATTACGTGCAGCAATCAGCTTAGACACAGCAAGTGGTAATGAATAAGAGGATAAAATTAAGGCTAAGTTATAGATATTAAATGCATAGCCATAGATTCCATTTCCCTCATCACCAATAATATTAATCATTGGAATTCGGTATAATAGCCCAATTACACGAACCAGAATAGAAGAAATTGCAAGAATACTTCCCTGGACAATAAACCTATTACTTCTCGAATTAGTTGAACTCATAATTAACTCCATTCATTTGTAATGTTTATTTTACTGTATTTATTGTAACATAGGTTCAACTTATTTCAAGTTTTTTCTTCTTTTCGAAAATAGAGCCTATCGAATGAAGTACTTCTTCACCAGACAGGCTCTTAATTAATTATTTAATTTTAATGTTATCCTTATTCTTAGCTGGGAACAACCCTATATAGGTCTTTCCAGTATTAACAGTAAGTTCATTACCACTCTCATCATAATAAGTCATAGATTCCTTACTTTCATTTTTTACCCAGGTAATCTTTATATACTTTCCATCCGTAAAATAATATCCCTCTCCTTTTGCATTAGAGAGATTCATATCCTGTCTTCCCTTCTCATCCATGGTAGACTCTTCAACAAACTGAATGATGAGATTCTTAAAAGCCAATTGTTTCTTTGTATTAGCATCAATATGAGACTTATCAAATTGAAAACGCTTATACACTTTTTCTGTTGCATCATATTCGAATACTGGACTAAATTTTTTACTAAATGGAATAGTCACTTTGTTGGCAGCAGAACCATTCGATAGTTCTGTATCCTCTTTAAAAAACTTGTAGTGACTAGTCATATTTTCGCGATACTCTGTACGGTATTTTAACTTTTTTGTTCCTTTTATAATGCCTTCATAACTTGCAAAAGCATTATGAGGAGCCTTAATATTCTTATCACGATAGAATACTGTACTTCCTATAGAAGTGAGGCCACTTAAATTATCAACATCTAACTTGTCTAATACAGCCTGGGTGTACTTGGATTGTCCATAATGAACATAAATAGCATCATACTCATCTGCAATACTAACGTAATAATGCCTTGCACTTCGTACAGATCCAATTCTATCAGAGTCAAAATTATCAAACACTCCCATTAATCTGGTAATTCCGCCTTCAACCAGGCATTCATATAAGATACCTGCCTGACTGGTTCCACTTTGAGGAAATGCTGCCTGTATATTGTTAAACATTATTGCATAAGGACGGGTAGTGGTCTTCTCCTCTGGTATCCATTCATTCGTCAGCTTAGATCTTGCCATACCGGCAGGTGCTGATTCTTTAGGGGTTTGAGCAACTGATGGTGCTGTCGTCTTTGTAGGTATAACCGTTGGTATTGGTGTCTCAGTCTGTGTTGGCTTATTATCCTCCTTCTTGCCACATCCGGCAAGAAATGCCAAAAGCATAATACATACTAAACTATATCTTATCCTATTCATATTCATTGTTCTCTCCCTTAGCTTTCATATTATCTTGTCAGCCCAATGTTGTTAAGTATTTCAGACTGACGTAATTCCATAACATCACGTTCAACATCTTCCAAATGATCATAGCCGAACAGATGAAGCATACTGTGAGCAATCAGAAATCCCAATTCTCTCTCTATGCTATGTCCATAAGCCTTCGCCTGCTCCTTGATCTTTTCAACACTAATCATAATATCTCCTAGAAGAAGCTCACCTGTCTCAGGATGAAAGCAATCTTCCATCTCCTCAACCTGACTAAAGTCAGACGGTTCTTCATATTGAACCATAGGAAATGATAAAACATCTGTAGGACGGTCAATGTTTCGGAACTCTTTGTTTACCTGATGTATTCCCTCATTGTCTGTTAAGACCACGTTGACCTCACACTCATAAGGGCACTCCTCATAATCAATTGCTTCTGAAATCACTTTATTAATAATAGGTTCATACTTAATATCAAGTTGCTCCTTTGTTTCATATGCAATATCAATTGTCATTGATTCCCCTGCCTTTTCTCTTACTCTTGGTGGTAGCTGTTTTCTTATTTTTTATATGATTTTGTTTATTCTCAAACGAATCATAAGCCTTAACAATCTTCTGGACAAGCGGATGTCTTACAACGTCCTGACTAGTCAAATAACAGAATCCTATATCATCCACCTTTGAAAGTACCTTTACAGCTTGATCTAATCCGGATATAGTATTATGCGGCAAATCCTTTTGAGATAAATCACCTGTAATAATCACTTTAGAACCAAACCCAATTCTCGTCAAAAACATTTTCATCTGAGCTGGTGTTGTATTCTGAGCCTCATCAAGAATAATATATGCGTTATCTAAAGTTCGACCTCTCATATATGCCAGGGGTGCTACCTCTATTAATCCTTTCTCTGTGTTCTTTATAAAACTATCCGGCCCCATAATTTGATATAGAGCATCATATAAAGGACGCAAATAAGGATCCACCTTACTTTGAAGATCTCCTGGTAAAAATCCTAACTTTTCTCCAGCTTCAATCGCAGGACGTGTCAGAATTATCTTGCTGACTTCATCATTCTTAAAAGCAGTAATCGCCATTGCCATTGCAAGATAAGTCTTACCTGTACCGGCAGGGCCTATACCAAATACAATCATCTTATCTCGAATCTGATCCACATATGCTTTCTGACCTAAAGTCTTTGGCTTAATCGGCTTTCCACCTATGGTATGGCAAATCAAATCACGGTCTATATCAATTACCTCTGATTCTTTGTTGTCAAAGCAAAGAGATAAGGTGTAATTTACACTTTGTTCTGTTATCACATTTCCACGTTGTGACAACTTTAATAGCTGTTCAAACACTCTTTTTGCCTTAGAAACTCCATCTGATGCTCCAATTACTTTAATCTCGCCATCTCTTACAATGACAGTTACATGAAGTGTCTTTTCAATAATCTTTGTATAAGCATCTAGGTTGCCAAATATATTCTTCTGATGTTCCATCGGTATTCCGATAATTGCCTCTACAATACTCATGTAAATTTATCTTCCTCCATCACATTCGATCGATATTTTATACGATATTAATAATAGCACTTATTAATCCTTAATTCAATGTTATTAATAAGGAATTCCATAATTGCAATTATATACCAAAACAGATCATTTCATGCGCTCACTGATGTATTGGGGCAAAACTTTCTTTCGGAACATAAGTTTCATCCTCAGTTATAGGTATGGTGCTTCTTATCTTCTGCTCAACAATCAGCTTTCCTGACGCTACAAGTTTCTGATTAGAAAAGGTGAATACCACATTATTATCTATTACCTTTACTTGCTGCTTTTCTAACTCATTGATGTATAGGTTCAGCTTTTCATTGGCTAGAGCAAGAGCTTCTTCTTCCGAATATGTCTTCTTGACTAGTTTGTACTCCTGATTGGTAATTGTAGACCATTTAATAGGTAAATAGAAATTCTCATTCAATCTTAGATCCTTTTCACTTATGAGATGTTCATAATTCTCATACTTATTATAATTCTTAAATGGATTTAATAGATAGAATTCATGCCCAAATAAAAAAAGGCTGTAATAACGGTCGCTTTTACCGGTATACTCCTTGTTGGAATAAGTAAGGGACAGCTTATCCGTATAATTGTAGTTGGTTTTGATGATAATATCGGCATCTGCTATCACTGCACCTTTTTTTACAACCGTCTGGTCGTCTCCCATAATTTCTACTATACCAGAAACCAAGATTTGACCCTTTCTCACTACAGATCCTATCCTCACCTTAGGCGTTCCAGTTCTAGTTACCATGGTGATTACTATTCCATCCCGATCAGCTACTATATGGCAGGGTCCATTTGGTTTCACATAGGGCTGTGGCATATTGGTTTCTGTAATCTTAATTAGAAGTCTAGTACCACGAATTTCTGCTGACACCCAACCCACATCTTCATATCTCTTTCGAAGCATCTCCTCTATCTTGGTACAGTTAATACTTTTCTTTTTTATTCCCGCATAAACTCCTTCCGATCTCAAATATTCTACAATTGTCTCTTCTGTATGACTGTATTGACCAGTGATCTGAACATCCCAGATATAAAGTGACATATAATAAACAAGAAAAGCTCCAATCAGCATACCGATAAAAAACATTTTTCGTTTTTTATATCGATGGATATAGAAAGGCAAACCGATTCTTCTCTTTATAATAGGTCTTGTTTTAGTCTTTCTGACAATAGACTTAAGACGCAAAAAGTCCTTTATTGAAATGCGAAATAGAAAACCTTCCTCTATTTTAGTAAGACCCCATATTATAATATTATGATTGGAACATAAGTTAAAGAAGCGTTCCGGGGAGTAGCCCCTTATGATTACCAGCAAATAGCCTTTTATCCATCTAAACAGAGAAACAAACACTTTAGCACCTCCCACTACTGATATCTTATCGTTTCAATGTTACCTGAAATTCGCATTTCTTCATTGGTAAAATAATCTATATTCAATTTTTTCCCTTCAATACAAATCTTACAGTTTTTTGTCTGAACCCGAATCAAACTTCCTGTATATTCAATGATACCTTTATAATTTTCCAAAGTCAGCTGGTGCTTTCCGGTAGCCATAATAATTGGTGCACCAGCCAACATATCAGAAGGAAGTTTAAATCGCTCTGATAGGGATTCTCGCAAAGATCTCTTAGTCATATCTTTCTCTGCCTTTGCCTGATCCTCAAACTCCTTATAAATAGATTGACCATCTTTTTTTTTATAATTTTTGTGGGTAGACTTCAGCCTTTTCTCCATATAGGAACCTCTCTATTTGATACTATTAAAAATATATGTATGGGTAGGATATCTTAGAATTGATTAAAGAAAATAGGGAGATGACTCTATTAACGCAAAAAACCCTCAACCACATAACAGTGATTGAGGGTAATATTATTTGCAAATTACTTAAATTTACGTTTTCTAGCAGCCTCTGATTTCTTTTTACGCTTTACGCTTGGCTTTTCATAATGCTCTCTTTTACGAATCTCCTGTTGGATACCAGCTTTAGCACAGTTTCTTTTGAATCTGCGTAGAGCGCTATCTAAAGTTTCGTTTTCTTTTACGATAACATTTGACATAGTCTCACACCTAACCTCCCTCCAGTTGTGTATTGTGCCTTACAACTGTTTGGGTATTTTTAATAGCACTATTAAGATTATAGCATAAATTTCTATTTCGTCAACAGTTTTTTAAGTGTTTTTGTCATATTAGTTTTTTCCAATTAATTGAAATCAAACTACTTTAATTGACCTTCCAACACTTCTGTCACTTTACTTAGTGCATTTTCTATACCCGCAGGATTCTTACCGCCTGCTTGAGCCATATTTGGACGGCCACCACCTCCACCTCCAACTAAGGCAGCAATTCCCTTAATCAAATTACCAGCATGTGCGCCTCTGCCCATTGCCTGATCTGTTGCCATAGCTAGTAAGGATACCTTACCCTCTGCATCAGAAGCAAGGACAACAACACCTTCTCCTAATTTATCTTTTAACTGATCTCCAAGTGTACGAAGTCCATTCATGTCTACACCAGAAACCTTAGTTGCAAGTAGCTTAACTCCTTTTACCTCTGTAACCTGGTCCATAACATCCCCAAGAGCTTCCTTCGCTAGCTTATTCTTAAGCTTTTCATTTTCACTCTGAAGGGCTTTCATCTCTTCATGCATTGTTTCTATTCGCTTCACAAGCATGGAAGGCTCTGTCTTAGCCGCTCTGCTGGCAGCATGGAGTTCCTCTTCCATCTCTTTATAATACGCAAATACTGCATTGCTGGTTAATGCTTCAATTCTCCGAACACCTGCGGCAACTCCTGTCTCAGAAAGAATCTTAAAAGCCGTAATCGAATTCGTATTAGGCACATGAGTACCTCCACAAAGTTCTGTACTAAAGTCTCCCATTTGAACAACTCGTACTGTATCTCCATACTTTTCTCCAAATAACGCCATAGCACCCGTCTTCTTAGCCTCATCTAAGGACATTACCTTTGTTTCTACTAAAAGACCTTTTGCAATGTTATCATTTACAATGGATTCTACCTTTTTAAGTTCCTCCGATGTCATTGCAGAGAAATGAGTAAAATCAAAACGCAAACGATCTTTGGTTACATAAGAACCAGCCTGCTCTACATGGTTTCCTAACACAAGACGAAGAGCTTTTTGTAAAAGGTGTGTTGCACTATGGTTCTTACCAGTTGACAGTCGCCTATCCTTATCAATTACAAGAGATACCTTGTCATTTAAACAAAGCATTCCTTTGGTTATGGTACCAACATGTCCTATCTTACCACCTTGAAGTTTAATCGTATCTGTAACAACAAATTCTGCATTTGGCGTCGAAATGATACCAGTATCTGCTTCCTGACCACCACTAGTAGCATAGAAAGGAGTCTTTTCTACAAAGATAGTACCTGTCTGTCCTTCGCTTAAGACATCTACAATCTCATCCTCTGTTGTTAGTGCTAAAATATTAGATACATATGAATCATCGGTATATCCAACAAACTCTGATGTCAGCTTTGCATCCAATTCTTGATAAATAGTTGCATCAGCGCCCATATAGTTCGTAGTCTTACGAGCTTTTCTAGCCGTTTCCTTTTGGACAGCCATGGCCTTATTAAAACCTTCTTCATCCACAGTAAAGCCTTTATCCTCAAGAATTTCTCTTGTTAAATCAAGAGGGAATCCATAAGTATCATATAACTTAAATGCTTCCTCCCCAGATAACTGATTCTGACTAGACTTTTTAAGTTCCTCTTCCATATCGCTTAGAATACTTAAGCCTTGATCTATGGTCTTATTAAAGTTTTCTTCCTCTATAGAAATTACCTTTAAGATGTAGTCCTTCTTCTCTTCTAACTCAGGATATCCGTCCTTGTGCTCATCAATCACTGTAACAGCAAGCTTTGGCAAGAAATGATTCTCGATTCCAAGTAAACGTCCGTGACGCGCAGCACGACGAAGGAGACGACGTAACACATAGCCTCTTCCTTCATTGGATGGGATAATACCATCCGAAATCATAAAGGTGACTGAACGAATGTGATCCGTAATCTTGCGAATAGACACATCCTTCTCAAGATCCTCATGATAGGTGATATTCGCCATCTCACATACCTTATCTCGAAGTGCCTTCATGGTATCTACATCAAATAAACTGTCTACGTCCTGTACAACTACAGCCAGACGCTCCAGTCCCATACCGGTGTCTATGTTTTTCTGCTTTAATTCTGTATAATTACCTTTTCCATCATTTTCAAACTGGGTAAATACGTTGTTCCAAATCTCCATGTAACGATCACATTCACACCCTACAGTACAGTCAGGCTTTCCACAACCATACTTCTCTCCACGATCATAATAGATTTCAGAGCAGGGACCACATGGACCTGCACCGTGTTCCCAGAAGTTATCTTCTTTGCCAAAACGGAAGATTCTTTCAGGTGCAATCCCAATCTTCTTGTTCCAGATATCAAATGCCTGATCATCATCTAAATATACGGATGGATATAAACGGTCTGCATCTAAGCCTACCACTTCAGTTAAAAACTCCCAAGACCAAGCAATGGCCTCATCCTTAAAGTAATCCCCAAAGGAGAAGTTACCTAACATTTCAAAGAAAGTTCCATGTCTAGCTGTCTTTCCTACGTTTTCAATATCAGGCGTACGAATACATTTCTGACAGGTAGTAACTCTTTTTCTTGGAGGAACCTCTTGTCCTGTAAAATAAGGCTTTAATGGTGCCATACCAGAATTTATTATTAATAAACTTTTATCATTTCTTGGAATTAGTGAAAAACTATTTAATTTTAAATGATCCTTACTCTCAAAGAATTCCAAAAACATTTTTCGAAGCTCATTTACTCCATATGCTTTCAATTTTGTTGCCTCCTGTGCAATTTATACTATTTTCCTATTATAAAGATTATTTTTCTCTTTGTCAATGAATCTCAAACCATGTGTTTTCCCCAGTTTAATATGCTTTGCAGAATTTTTAGCCCAATAAAAAAGCCACTGCTTACTCTGCAATGGCCCATTCCTTCTTTTTATTCAATCATTTCATAGACTGGTTAAACATCCTGTTTAGCAGTGATTTTTCTATCCTTGCTTTTTCGGAGTGTAATTCCAACAAACACTCCACATCCAGCGATAAGTGCCATAATAATATATTTCACACCATAATCAGCTACATGCAACCAAAATTCTGTCATAATTCTTCCTCCTATCGTCTATGAGCCAATTCTCTTACGATATCTTTCCAATCCACACCACATTGAACCATTAAAACC
Organism: Bacillota bacterium; assembly: GCA_023413555.1. GTDB lineage: Bacteria > Bacillota > Clostridia > Lachnospirales > Lachnospiraceae > KM106-2. The sequence goes on from JAEZPG010000058.1 coordinate 66,039, forward strand.
ATCATATGATAGAGAAAATCAGATATCTCGTACTTTAATTCTTCTGATTCTGGATTCTTCGCAGCAATCACAATCTCTGTTGCTTCTTCACCACATTTTTTCAGAATCTTATCTATTCCCTTGTCGAATAGATAATTCGTATAGGACCCTTCTTTAGGATGCTCTCTACGGTCTGTAATTATGTCATATACGTCCTGTAATACAGTCAATGGATTTAAATCCTCATATTCCTTTTTCATCAAATCAGTGAAGAAACAGGAGTTGTTACCAGTGTGACAAGCAGGTCCAGCAGAATCTACTTTTGCAAGTATTGTATCCTTATCACAATCGATTGTTAAAGTCATGACATATTGATAATTCCCAGAAGTCGCTCCTTTTATCCATAATTCCTTCCTACTACGACTGTAGTATGTCATAATGCCTGTAGCAACGGTCTTCTCAAAAGCCTCTTCATTCATATAAGCAAGCATAAGCACTTCACTGGTCTGATAATGCTGCGTAATCACAGGTATCATACCATCACTATTTAACTTAAAATCCGACCACTTTAAAGTAGAATCATAGGTATTGATATTGACACCGTTTTTTTTCAGTTCATGTTTTACCTTTAACAAGTTAGTCTGTATATAATGGTTGGTTGACACTCCATAAACCGAAGAAATAAACAACAGTTCAGACAGATCATTTCTGGTCAGACTATCCCTAATCAACACTGGAAATGTCAACCTTGTAATAGTTTCCATTAAAGCTTCTGTCAGTGTAAGATGCTTGATTAGAACACCCCAGATTCCCATGTCTTTCCGCCATTGATTAAATTCAGGATTTAAAGTTTCATGAAAATCTTCCACCTCAATAATCAGCTTATCCTGACCAAAGCGTTCGCTAGCTTCCTTTACACTCTTATCATTCTCTAAAAGTGCTTTTTTTATAACAACTTGGCTAGCACCAGTATAAAGTGCTTTTTTTACATCCTCAAATCGATTTACATAAATCCCTAGTATAATCGGAACATCTACTCTGTTCGCCACCTGTTTAGCAAGCTTTAAAAATTGCTCCCTGCCAGGTTCATCCTTACAGTAGTTGTACAAAAATATTCCATCCGCTCCATTTCTTCCATAGAATTCTGCCTGTGTAAGGACACTTTCCTCCAGCTCATTTTCCGCATTGATAAAAGGAATTAGCTTCTTATAATCCATGGTTACTCTCCTAACTCTTCTGAAAAAATTCAATAGCATTTTTCAAATCAATTTTGTGTTCATATAAAGCCTTACCTAGTATAACACCTTTGGCACCTATGTCCTGAAGCATCTCAATATCCTTAAGAGATGCGGCTCCACCAGATACAATAACATTTAAACCAGTGGCATCAATTAGCTCCTTAGCAAAGACTATATTGGCACCTTGAAGCATTCCATCCCGGTTGACATCTGTATATACAATGGTTGTAATTCCGATATTTTCCATCTTTTTCGCTAGAGAAACCGTACTATAGATACTAACCTTCTCCCATGCATCCGTCATAACCATATTGTCCTTAGCATCTATTGAAATCACAAGTCGGTCTGCCCCAAAGATGTTCACCGCTTCCTTGATAAATGCAGGACTTTGGGCTGCCTTTGAGCCTATGACAACCTTTTTTGCTCCAAGCGCTAACGTGTGTTCAATATCTTGTATCGTACGGATACCACCACCTACCTGTACTGGTATCTCAATGCTATGTATGATTCCACTAATAACATCATCATTTACCAAATGACCGACTACCGCCCCATCTAAATCAATAATATGTAGAAACTTGGCACCTTCGTTTTCCCAGGTTTTTGCAACCTTCTCTGGAAAATGTGAATAAACAACTAAATTATCATAATGTCCTTTTTTTGTACGGACACACTGTCCATTTTTAATGTCTATTACTGGATAGATAAGCATGATGTTCCTCCCAATTATAGCGCACCTTTCGTAGATAATACATCACTAATGCGATCATCTTTATTTACTGCCTCATCTAATGATTTTGCGAAAGCCTTAAATGCAGCTTCAATAATATGATGATTATTGCCTCCATCAATCTTCTTTATGTGCAAATTCATGCCTGCAGAATAAGTAACCGCATAGAAAAATTCCCTTACCATTTCTGTATCCATGTCGCCCACCTTGTCTACAGTAAATGGTAAATCAAAGGAAAAGTAAGGTCGTCCAGATAAGTCTATGGCACATAAAACAAGCGTTTCATCCATAGGAAGTATAAATGAACCATAACGTTTAATACCCATCTTATCACCTAGAGCTTCATTGATCGCCTGACCTAGTACAATCCCTGTATCCTCGATAGTGTGATGACAATCTACATGAAGATCTCCCTTAACTTGACAATCTAAATCAAAAAAACCATGCTTTGCAAAGCTATTTAACATATGATCAAAGAAACCGATTCCTGTAGCAATATTTGTTTTACCGCTACCATCCAAATTAAGAGATACAAATATATCCGTTTCCTTTGTCTTACGTTCTATTTTTGAGGTTCGATTCATCTACTCACTTCCCTTTTCAATTCTCTCTTTATTATATATAATAATTCGTCAAATATAAAGACAATAATCCTTTTTTATTTGCTATTCTCAAATCTTACAGCAATAGAGTTTGCATGTGCTGTTAATTGTTCAGCATTAGCGAAGGCTACAATATCCTGATAGATAGGTTCCAAGGCTTCCTTGGAATAACTGATGATACTGGATTTTTTTACAAAATCATCTACGCTTAATGGGGAGAAGAATTTAGCAGTACCATTGGTTGGAAGGACATGGTTTGGTCCTGCAAAATAATCTCCTAAAGGCTCTGAACTATAAGAACCAAGGAAGATTGCACCAGCATTTTTAATCTTAGTCATGGTGTTAAATGGATCAGTCGTTACAATTTCTAAGTGTTCAGAAGCAATGTCATTGGCTACCTCTATCGCTTCGTCCATATCCTTTACAAGAAGGATATAGCCGTAATTCTCCAAAGATTTTTCTAAGATTGCTTTTCTGGAAAGCTTCTGTACAAAGTTATCTACCTCTTTCGACACCTCATTTGCCAAGCTTTCACTGGTGGTCACTAAGATTGCACTAGCCAATTCATCATGCTCCGCCTGAGATAATAAGTCGGCCGCCACAAATCTAGCATTGGCACTTTCATCCGCTAACACAAGAATTTCACTAGGACCGGCAATGGAGTCAATGCTAACATGGCCATATACTGCTTTCTTTGCCAAGGCTACATAGATATTGCCTGGGCCTACTATTTTATCTACCTTCGGAATAGACTGAGTACCATAAGCCATTGCTGCTATTGCCTGAGATCCTCCAACCTTGTAAATCTTATGAACACCTGCTTCTTTAGCAGCAACTAAAGTGGTTGGATACACCATTCCCGACGGATCTGGTGGGGTAGTCATGATAATCTCTTCTACACCGGCAACTACAGCAGGAACTACATTCATCAACACACTGGATGGATACACAGCTTTTCCACCTGGTACATATACACCCACCCTCTGTAATGCGGTTACCTTTTGACCAAGAATACTTCCATCTGGCTTTGAATCAAACCAGCTGTATTGTTTTTGCTTACTATGAAACTCTTTTATGTTTACCAATGCTTTTCGAATAATCTCAATAAGAGAAGAATCTACCAGCGAATATGCCTCTTTTATTTCCTCCTCCGTAACTAAGATATTCTCTGCATTAATTTCCGCCTGATCAAATTGCTTTGTAAAGGAAAAGACAGCCTCATCCCTATGTAGCCTTACTTCCTCTATTATGTCGGCTACTACTTTCTCATACTTAGGGTAGCTATTAGGACTTCTTTTCAATAAATCTTCCAGAAGATTCTTTTTAGTTTCTTCTGTAATCTGTACGATTCTCATACTGTCTCCTCCTTATTTATTAATGATTTCTTTCAAATCCCCTATAATCTTTGTAATTCGTTCATGTTCCATCTTCATGCTGACCTGATTCACCACCACTCTGGCTGATAGAGGACAAATTTCCTCTAACACAACCAGTCCATTTTCCTTTAAGGTAGAACCCGTTTCAACAATATCCACTATTACTTCACTTAAACCAACAATTGGTGCTAACTCTATAGAACCATTTAATTTAATTATTTCAACAGTCTGATGCTTTTTGTTATAGAAATAATCCTTTGCAATGTTTGGATACTTAGTGGCAACGCGAATCAACTCTCCGTGCTGTAAAAGCTCTGCTGCACTATTAGGTCCGGCCACACACATACGGCATTTACCAAGACCCAGATCCATAACCTCATACATCTTACGTCCTTCTTCTAAGATAGTATCCTTCCCTACCACACCGATGTCTGCAGCACCATATTCCACATAGGTTGGCACATCCGTAGCCTTCGCCAGGAAGAACTTAAGCTTAAGTTCCTCATTGACAAAAATAAGCTTTCTAGATGTAGGATCCTTGATTTCTTCACAGGTAATCCCAATCCGTTCTAATATTTCCAATGTGTTCTTTGCCAATCGACCTTTGGCTAATGCAAACGTGATATATTTCATAATTCATCTCCCACTAAATTCAATTCTGTAACTCCATCTTCGCCTTCAATATATAGCATTCTGCTTATATTATTCTTTTTCCCGTATTCGGTATATTCCTCGACCTTACGTTTAGAGGATTTTCTCACAAGTTCCACCTTTGTACCTGCCTTACGAAGCTCCCTACCCAGTTGAATAGCCATCTTTCTGGCATTGATATCATAGACAATCATAGTACTGACATCCTCTGCTTTCTGCTCCACCTTTTGTCGATTTAAAGCAATCATAAGCTGATCAATCACAATAGCAAATCCGATAGCAGGAGCATCCATTCCAAATTGACCTACCAAGTTGTCGTAACGTCCTCCTGTTACTATCACATCACCAGTTCCATAGGTATAACCTCTGTAAATAATACCGGTATAATAGTTATATTTACTTAACATTCCAAGGTCAAAACTTACATATTTCTCTAACCCATAGATTTCTAGTATTTCATTTAAGCTACCTAATCGTTCAAGAGCTTTCAGTGAGCGTTCATTATGTACACGTTCTTTTGCAAACTCCAGGTTTTCCTTGTCCCCAAATAATTCTGGTATCTTAAAAATCAGTTCTTCTAAGGTCTTATTCAGGTGCTTACTCTTAATTAGCTCCTCTACTCCAAACAAATTCTTACTTTCAATCAGATTCTTAAGCTCCATGGATTCCTCTTCACTCATCCCTGCTTCTTCAATGATCCCATTAAAAAAATCTGCATGACCAATTTCTAATTGAAACTCCTTTAGTCCTGCCTTTTCCAAACATTCAATAGTAAGAGCAATCATTTCTGCGTCTGCGTCAGCAGTTTTGTCATTAATAAGCTCTGCTCCAAGTTGAGTAACCTCTTTAAGCTTTCCTTGATACCGGGAGGTATTAATAAAAGTATTCCCCTTATAGCAAAGTCTGATAGGAAGCTCCTCCTCCTTAAAGTACTTAGCCGTACATCTGGCGATGGAAGGGGTAAAGTCTGGGCGAAGCACTAAGGTATTGCCCTCCTTATCGAAAAATTTATACATTTCCTTAGAGGCTATCGTTCCTCTTTCTTTATTAAAAATATCAAAATATTCAAAAGTTGGTGTCTCGATATCCTGAAAATGATATAGTTCTAGCATTTCATGTATGTTCTGCTCCACAATATGCTTACTTCTACATTCTGAATTATACAGATCTCTGACACCTTCTGGGGTATGTAATAAACCATGTGTATCAGATTTCTCAGATAGTTTGTATTCACCTTTACTCATAATGACCTCTTTCTTAATTTAGCAATTTAAAGCGTCATCTTGCTACCATGTTACTAAATTGAATTTTAAAACATTATATAAAAGAGTTTTGTCTCTGTCAAGAAATTCTTAGAAAAAGTACAAAAAAACGAAATGCGAGTAATCCTTCGGATACCCGCATTCACTATTTTACAATTCTTTCGATTTTTTGGTACATGCCTTCATAGCTTCTATGACAGCACTTCTCATGCCCTTTTCTTCTAACACACGAACTGCTTCAATAGTGGTTCCACCAGGACTGCAAACCATATCTTTTAATACCCCTGGGTGTAAGTTGGTCTCAAGCATAAGCTTTGCACTTCCCATTACACTTTGGGCAGCAAATTCATAGGCTTGGGCTCTTGGCATTCCATCAGCCACTGCTGCATCAGCCATTGCCTCAATAAACATAAATACATAGGCTGGAGAACTTCCACTGACAGATACCACAACATCCATTAGGTTTTCAGGAACCACATGGACCTTTCCAAAGCAGCGAAGCAATTGCAGTGCTTTCTCTAGCTCTTCCTCTGTTACATTTTTATTCTTACAAGCAGCAGTCATGCCTGCCCCGACTAAGGCAGGAGTATTTGGCATGGTACGGACTAGCTTAATTTCTTTATCAAACTGTTTTTCATACCAATCAATGGTCTTACCAGCCACAATGCTGATAATCAACTTATCAGCAAACATTCCCTCTCTAATCTCTTCAATCACCTCACCTATATACTGAGGCTTTACTGCTAAAAAGACAATATCTGATTTCTCCACCACCTCACGATTATGTAAAGTAGTCATAATGCCCATTTCCTCTGCCTTTTTTAGTGTAGTTTCCATAGCATCAGACGCCAAAATATCAGATGCAGCAACTTCACCATTGCCAATGATCCCTTTTATGATTGCAGTTGCCATGTTGCCACAACCTATAAACCCTAATCTCATAATCGTTCCTCCTTTTCATGCCGCTACTCACAGTCTTTTTTAGTGTATCATCTTAATTCCGACTCGTCAAATCCAGACTTAAAGCTTCTAAATAATGAATAAAGCCACCATTACCCGATTTTATTATATATGTTTCATCTAATTCTTCCCTAAGGAAGCTCTTTCTTCCGCCTGTCTGAGCCCTATCCCAGAATACCTTTAAATTCCTAAAGGGCAAATAGTAAAAGATATTTTGCTTACTATAATAGATTAACAAAAAGGCAATTCCCTTCTGTTTTTCAAACTCCTCCATAAACCTTACCTGATGTTCATGGACATTCTGTAAAGGAAAGGTATCAGTGGCGCATTCCTTTGCATCAAAGCATACGGGAATTCCCTGTACTGCTCCGATGTAATCCACCGTACTTTTCTGTTCAAAATAAGCTAAAGTAATATGCCTGGTTTCCTGATCCATCTGAATCGGCTTAATTGGTGTAGGTATCTTTTGGATCAAGGCAAGGCCATTCTGTCTGTATTTGTCGTTAGTAAGGTTTACAAGTTCCTCTAAAGTAGAACCTCTTAATCCTCTAGACTTCCAAGATGGCATATAATTCCCCCTCTATCTTAATTCTTTTGTAGAAAGATGGAATTCTCCATCGATAATATTCTTAAATTGTTCCGGAAAGGAAGCATAGAAGCTGGTATCTGACATATCTGACAACTCCTTTGGCATCTTTCCAAAATGTAGCTCTCTAGCGTGCAAAAGCTGATTCTTAAGCTTATATTTTTTCTTCATTTCCTTATTTACAAGTACATCTCCATACTTACCGTCACCTATGACCGGATGACCAATGCTTTGTAAATGGGATCGAATCTGGTGAGAGCGCCCAGTAATCAGCTTAACTCGTAGTAAGGTATATACTCCATTCGAAGTAATGGGAAGGTACTCTGTCTTAATATAGTCCCCATCTTCCACTGGTTCATTAGTAATCACAACCTTATTGCGATTATGATGCTTATAGAGGTATCCATCAATAATCTGCTTCTTTATTATTACACCCTTTACAATAGTGTAATAATACTTATCAAGATCTCTTAACTTAATCTGTTTACTCATGGTTTGTAAACCATATAAACTCTTACCTGCCACTATGATACCAGAGGTATTTCGGTCCAAGCGGTTACAGATGCCTGGACGGAAGGTAGCCAACTGTTCCTTTTGTAGCGCCCCTTTATCTAAGAGATATGCTGTAAGATGTTCCACTAAGGAAACATCGTCCTTCTGTGCTTTTTGGGACAGCATGCCAGCTGGTTTGTTAATCAAGAGTACATGCTCGTTTTCGAAAATGACACTCAGCACCTCTGACAGTTCCCTATCCTTCACTAGGTTTTCTTCTTTTTTGCTTCGGAAATTATCGATGGTTTCTTCTGCAAGAAAGAGTTTTACAACATCTTTCTCTACTAATCGCTCCGAACCCTCTGCCTTTTTCCCGTTGAGGGTAATGTTCTTTTTTCGTAACATCTTGTAAAAGAAGCTCTTTGTAGCCAAATCCATGTATTTTTCTAAAAACTTATCCAGTCTTTGGCCGGCCTCAAAGCTTCCAATCTCTATTTCTCTCATCCGTTCTATTCCTTATTTTACAATAATGGCCTCAATATACTCTATTGCTGCATCTCTATCCTTTTTATTACTATCACTATTAGAATTATCTGACTTTAACTCCTTTAATGCTTTTAAGAAAGAATCCTCTTTGTCGTAAATCTTTACACCTAAGGAAAGTCCTCTCTTAACCATACTGTCCTGCATATGCGATTGCAGGTAGGTAAGCTTTGGTTTCTCTCTTCCTGTTAGGCCTATCATTCTTGAACCTGTTACAACAAGAGCATCCAAGTTCATCACCTTTTCTGAAGAGGTATAAACCATATCGAAATACACATTCAACTTGCCCTCAATGGCATCCGGTTGTCTCATCACAGTATCGATTGGTGCGATATCAGGAAAATTACTGGCCAATATACTATAAATTTGATGAATCCTATCGTAGGACACTGATTGAAATGGCCAAAATACTGCTACAGCAACCAAAGCCTTGGCAGTCGGAAGCACCATTAGAATAGCAAGTATAGTGAAGATATTGTTTGACTGAAATTTGTTTAAGCATAGTCCTATTATATAGATGAAAACCCCAATTCCTACATACAACAAAGTTTTTAAAATATATTCCTTTTTCTTTCGTTCAATATACCTATAAGAGCCCTTGTAAATTGGTCCTTTCATAACTTCCTTTGTAGCCTTTACATCCTTCTCCATATGATTCACCCTTCTTTTCATTATAGTAATCTATTTTTTCTTATGAACATTACGAATGGTTTTCTTCTTTTTACTTGTTCCAAAACCTTGTCTCCGCTTTGATGATTCTTTCGTCTTATCTGTCAGTTTAGGATTACGCTTTGTACCAAAACGTTCCTTATCTTTATAAGCAGGTTTAATGAGACATTTCTTCTCAAAACCGATTAGATCGCATCTATCCGCTTCTACAAGAGCTTCTACAATTAGGTCATAATTCTTCGGATTACGATACTGAATTAAAGCTCGTTGCATTGCTTTCTCATGAGGACTTTTCGGCACATATACCTTTTTCATGGTCCTTGGATCTAACTCTGTGTAATACATACAGGTAGATAAGGTAGATGGTGTAGGATAAAAATCTTGTACCTGTTCTGGCATATATCCCAAATCCCTGATATATTCTGCCAATTCTATAGCTTCCTTTAGTGACGAGCCTGGATGAGAACTCATTAAATAAGGTACAACATACTGCTTTTTCCCTAGTTTATGATTAACTTCTTTATATTTTTTTATAAACTTCTCATATACATCATTACTTGGTTTTCCCATTAAATCAAGTACAGTATCACTAATATGCTCCGGAGCCACCTTTAATTGCCCACTAACGTAATGTTCACATAAGTCATATAGAAAGGAATCATCCTTGTCCTCGATTAGATAATCAAATCGGATACCAGAACGAATAAAGACATGTTTCACTCCAGGAAGCCCACGTAAATCCTTTAATAGCTTACTAAAGTCTTTATGATCCACAGTCAGATTCTTGCATGGCTTTGGCCATAGACATTGCTTATTTATACATGCTCCGTGGGTCTTTTGCTTTTCACAGGCTGTGTTACGAAAATTAGCTGTAGGTCCACCAACATCAAAAATGTTTCCTTTAAAGTCCTTGTCCGCTAGCATCACATGTGCTTCCTTTAAGATAGATTCATGACTTCTAGTCTGAATGATTCTTCCCTGATGAAAGGTTAAGGCACAGAAACTACATCCACCAAAGCAACCTCTGTTATTCACCAGACTAAATTTTAAGTCAGCCAGAGCAGGAATACCACCTTCTTCCTCATAAGACGGATGATAAGCTCTCATATAAGGAAGGGCGTAAACATAATCCATCTCCTCCTCAGTAAGTGGCTTCGAAGGAGTATTCTGAACTACATAAATACCATTCTCATATGGTTCAATCAGAATTTTGGAGGTAAAAGGATCTGTATTACAGTATTGCGTATAGAAGCTTTCTGCAAAAGTTCTCTTGCTCTCTACTATTTTATTAAAGCTTGGAAGCATAATGTAATCATATACTCCTGAGATATCCTTGGTTTTATAAACGGTACCTTCAATAAAGGTAATATACGAAATCTCAATGCCACTATTCAGAGCATCCGCTATCTCTACAATGGAACGTTCTCCCATACCATAGCTGATTAAATCAGCTCCTGAATCTAACAAAATAGAACGCTTTACAGTGTCACTCCAGTAATCATAGTGCCCTAATCTTCTTAGGCTAGCTTCAATACCCCCAATAATAATCGGCGCATTCTTATAGCTCCCACGAATCAACTTGGAATAAGTGATGGTTGCGCGATCCGGCCTTTTCCCCATGGTTCCACCAGGGGTGTATGCATCTGTTTTTCTCTTCTTCTTTGCAACGGTATAATGATTCACCATAGTATCCATGTTACCACCAGATACTAAAAAACCAAGGCGTGGTTCACCTAAGATCTGTATGCTTTCCTTCTTTCTCCAGTCAGGCTGCGAGATAATTCCCACTGTATATCCATGGCTTTCTAAGACTCTGCTGATAATAGCAGGTCCAAAAGAAGGATGATCTACATAGGCATCTCCGATGACATAGACAAAATCCAGCTGTTCAATACCTCTTTCATTCATATCTTCTTTACTAATTGGTAAAAAACCTTGTGTCATATCATACTCCATTCTAAAAACCCTTAACCAACCTGTAGTTCCCGGAAACTCTCGATGTAATAATCAGCGACTGCTACCCTTTCTTCTAAAGAATCTACACAATAGGCATCTTCTACAGCACAAACCTTCATATTTGCATTTTTCCCAGCCTGAATTCCCTGAATCACATCCTCAAATACAAGACATTCCTCTGGGTTTACCTGTAATTTCTTAGCAGTTAAAAGGTAAATATCCGGTGCTGGCTTACCTTTCGGTACCTCACAGGAGGTATTTATTGTATCAAAATATCGTTCTAAATCAAATCGTCTAATAACGGCAGACACCAATTCTACGGAATTACTACTGGCAATCCCCAACTTTATCCCCTTTTTCTTTAAGGCTATTATAAGCTCTAAAAGACCTTCCTTTAAGCAAACCTCATTCATATACTTGTCATAGGCCATGGTATTCCAAGTACTTTTAATCATATCAACACTTTCCGGAAGCTTGAATCTCTCCTTAAAATAAACGGCCGTTTCCGTAAAGCTCATACCATTTAGAACCTTCTGAAAATTCTCAGGATGTTCTAACCCGTATCTCCCTAAGAATTCTATATCAATACTCTCCCAGATCCACATGGAGTCCACCATGGTTCCATCTAGATCAAAGATGACTGCTTTTATCCCATTAAACATATATCCTCCAAGTAAAGGCATTACTTATGCCCTTTTATGCTCCTGTTTTATTCTATAAAGCTCTTCTTCGGTTAATGATCTGTATTGTCCCACATCGAGTTCTTTATCTAGTATAAGACTTCCCATCGACAAGCGTTTCAAATATAACACCTTCATCCCAACAGCTTCAAACATCCGCTTTACCTGATGGAACTTTCCCTCTATTATGGTAAGTTCAATCTCCGATTCTTCCCCAGAAGATATAATCTTAAGCTCTGCAGGTAGTGCAGTAAACTCAGAATCAACCTGTAAACCTCGAGAGAACAATTCCACCTCTAGGGCAGTTACTTTCCCTTCCACCTTGGCGTAATAGGTCTTCCCTACACGTTTACCAGGAGCTAATAGCTGATGAGCCAATTCTCCATCGTTGGTCAAGAGAAGAAGGCCCTCTGTATCCTTATCTAAGCGCCCTACCGGAAACAAATCCTTACGCTTCTTGTCGCCTAATAACTGAAGCACTGTCTTATCTTTTTTATCTTCGGTTGCCGACACCACTCCTGCCGGTTTATTTAACATATAATACTCATATTCAGCATAGGTAATGGGCTCATCATGATAGTACACCAGATCATCTAGTGAAATCTTACACTCCGGTGTCTTAACAATCTGGTTATTTACTTTGACAACACCCTTTTTTATGGCAATCTTAACCTCACATCGAGTACCACAGCCCATATCAGACAAATATTTATCTAAACGAATCTGCTTCGCCATATAAATCTCCTCTTACATCCATCTCCATCCAGGATGATATTTATTCTTTAAATTTCCTTTTGAGGCCTTCGCCCAACCTAGTGAAAATCCATCTACACAAACAAGAACATACCCCAAAAGCCTTTTATCCTCAATCTCTATGGTCTCACCCTTAAGATAACGAATCACCCGTTCATCCTCCACAGAAAAGGAAACTATATATGGGTATTCCTCCTTATGAAGGGCTACAGCCAGTGACTGACTTGGTTCGAAACGTTTATTCTTCACATCTCCAAGATACATGCCAGTCCGCATTAAACGCATACCACTTAAATCTATCATCTCGTTTGGCCAGGAATTAAGTCGTTCTCCATGAAGTTCCAGATTCTTTCGTATGGCTTTTGTCTTTATCTCCTTTAAAAAGGTAGTCGCTTCCTCAGAAAGTTTTACAGGCTTAAGCTCTGTAACCACTTTACGTCTGACTTCTACTTCCCCCTTTTGTAATAGAGCTATAAAATGTCCTTCCCCTTTTATCCGGTGTGGCCAAAGGCGAATGCAGTTTGTTAAGTCAACGCTACCATCTACCCATTCAGGATGACCATGGTCAAAACCCTCATACATAGGTAGAGGCAGTACTTTAAATTCTTTAAAATGCTCCTTTAAGAACATAATGGTACCTTCATTCTCCTCAGGAGAAAAGGTACAAGTAGAATAAAGCATCATTCCTCCAGGTTTTAACATCCTAGCAGCATGTAGAATAATCTCTTTTTGAAGGTTATTATAATGAGCAACGCCATACTTCTCCCAGCTTTTCACAATAGAAGGATCCTTACGGAACATACCCTCTCCAGAGCATGGAGCATCTACTAAAATTTTGTCAAAATATCCTTCAAAATACTGGGCTAATTTCTCAGGTGCTTCATTCGTTACTACTGCATTTCTCACTCCAAACACTTCTACATTCTTAAGAAGAGCTTTGGCACGGCTATTGCTGATGTCATTGGTTACAAGAACCCCTGTACCCTTTAACTTAGCAGCAAGTTCCGTAGTCTTTCCTCCTGGAGCTGCACATAAATCTAACACCCTGTCCCCTTCCTCAATAGGAAGCATTGCAGCAGGAGTCATTGCGCTAGGCTCCTGAATATAATAAAGACCTGCAAAATAGTAAGGATGTTTCGCTGGTTGTTTGCTGGAGTCATAATAAAAGCCGTTGGTAGTCCATGGAATTCTCTCTAAGGCAAAGGGAGAAATCTTCATGAACTCCTCCGGACTTATTTTTAATGTGTTTACGCGGAGACCGGTATAATTTGGCTGCCCATAGCTTGCCTCGTAGGCAGCATAGTCCTCTTTTAACAGTGTCTTCATTTTCTCCACGAATGTAATGGGTAATCTCAAACTCAATTCTCCGTTCTATTCTAAGCTCTGGGCACGATAGCCCTCTGATATAATGTCAAGCTCTCTATTAAAGCGTTCCAGTTTATCTAAATCGCCAGTTTCATAAATCTTGAAAAACTCGTCCTGAATCTTCACCACTTCACGCTTATTGGCAACTTTATATAAATTTTGAATATTTGTAAGAATATCACTAACCACACTAGCCTTTATACTAAAGAAATTCTGGGCATCCATAATCTCACCACGAATCTGGCTCATCTCTTGGTCCAAGCTAACTACGGCATCTGCTGCACTAGATAGTCTCTCCCTAATATGGCTAGGCATATTCTTTTTATATTTGTATTGAAGGGAATGCTCTATAGTGGCCCAGAAATTCATAGCTAGAGTACGTATCTGAATCTCCGCTTGAATCGTCTTAGCTCCTGTCATAGTCTGTACTGTATAGTAGATGATAACATGATAACTGCGATATCCACTTTCCTTACAATTTTTGATGTAGTCTTTTTCCTGTTTAATTGTCATATCTTTTCTGTTGTGAATCAATTCTACCACTGCGTCGATATCTTCAACAAACTGGCATATAATTCGGATTCCTGCTATATCATCCATCTTCTCCTGAATCTCATCTAGATTGATGTTCTTCTTTTGTGCTTTCTCCAAAATACTGGATATCTTCTTAACACGACCACTTACTAATTCAATCGGAGAATAACCCCCGGCATTTCTATGCTCATGGATAATATGGTTAAATTTAACAGTCAATTCATCAACTGCCAACTCATAAGGATCTAGAATTTCTCTCCATAATTGTATCTCCATATTACTAACCTCACATTACTTAGATTACATAATACAACATTATCTTACCTTTGATATACTATGCACGCGATTGCCTGTCTGCCGTAACTCGAACATGCTTTCGTAGTTATTATAACACAATCTATTCCTCTGTGTAAACTGAAACTAATCCCTCATCTCACCAGTCTTCCAACTTTGTTTCGTAGCTACATTTGATAGCCCAAACGCCTATGTAATAAGTAATTCAAAACTGGATAAGGATTAAAACTGACCTGCTTATGATTAATGGTTACATAGATACCAAAATGTAAATGCACAATAAATTTGCCTCTTGTACCTTCCTTTTTTCCATACCCGCTATCCCCCATAAACCCAAGTAGCTGTCCAGCAGAAACTCTATCTCCTTCTTTCAAGCCCGGAGCATAACTATCTAAATGTGCATAATAAAAGTACCCTCCGTTATCACTATCAATTCCTACTCGCCAACCTCCAAGCTCTAACCAGCCTACATTGGCCACAACTCCATCACTGACACTTACGATGGGAAAATATCCTCTTTCCTTGATAGATGGAATCAAATCTATTCCCTCGTGCTTACGATCACCACCGTAACTTCTTGCATCCCCAAAGCCATCTTGAAAGCTGATTGTTTCCATCCCTAGTAAATCTTTAGGAATCGGAAAATACCTTACATCCATAAGAATGCTCTGATAAATCTGTTCTACCTTGTCATAAAAAGATAATTCTTCTATTGCCGCTTTAAATTTTTGATTCATCGGATAATATATCTGCTTATCTGTGTCGTTAAGCTCATAATCAAATAATATAGCACGAATGGTCAGCTCTTGAATAAAGTTTTTCCCTGTCTTCTTGCAATATTGATCCAGTTTATACAAGTAATCTCCCTTAAACAACATCTGCCTCATTTTTTCTTCATTATAACTGGCCTGTTCAATTCTTTCTTTTATAAAGACATGATCCTGTATTGTTTGCTGTACCTTAATTATAACCATAAATAACAGAAAAAAGCTTGCCGTTACCAACCAAAACCTTATTCTTGAAGACGTTATACTCCTTATTGCCATTATCTACTCATCCTGTCTTTGCTCTCTTTATATGTATATTTGTCTTATTTCGAAGTATTCTATTGTAATACAGTAAAATGTCACAGGAAGCAACTGAACTTATTCCCTGTGACATCTTATATTTTTATAATTTAATTATAGGTACTATCCTTCTGACCACTAGAAATACTTCCATTGGTATCAGCAACACTTTCTGTGTTAGTATTGAATATAAAGTTACTTAATGCTTCATTATTCATCTTTCTATCAATAAGTAGCACATCCATTCCTCGAATCTTCTTTGGTTCATAGGCATGTTTTATTGGAATAGATAAGGTATTTATTTCTTTACTTCTCATATCCATTACTGTCTTAATAAGCGACAATACTTCGGTTCTGGTATAGTCTGTTTGTATTAGGCGGAGTATATCCGGTGCTTTGCCTAAGATATCAAGCAGGCTTTGATTCTTATACTTATTGAATACCTGCATAAGAACATGCTTTTGTCTCCATACACGTCCAAAATCAGATCCAATACCATCAGCAGTTGGAACTTTACGAATTCTAGAATAACCAAGAGCTTGACTTCCATTAAGAACCTGAGTCCCAGCAGTCAAATTTCTTGAATTCTTATCCAATATATGATTGGATTGATTGAGCCATTCTGCCTCTTTTTCGGTTAAGGTTACCTCTACGCCTCCTAAAGAATCTATAATATTGGTAAAACTATCGAAATCTACTTTTACATAGCCATCTACTTCTATATTAAAATTCTCTTTAATGGTTTGCTCTAATAATGGAATATCCCCCACACGGTATGCTGTGTTAATTTTATTATCTTTAAACCCAGGTATTTGTACATATGTATCTCGCATGATAGAAGTTAATTTTAGAGTGTCAGTATTCGTATCAATGGTAGCAAGCATAATTACATCAGTACGGCCTCTCTTACCACCATCTTGATTTTCTTCAGCACAAAGAAGAATATTGGTAATACCTTCAACCTTTTTTATCTCTCCGTATTTTTGCCATATAACCTTCTCAGGATCTATCTCTTCATATGACTCCTTGTTACCATCTGTATCAAATTCCTCTGGTTGATAAGAAACCTGAACCTTTGAAAAATCCTTGTGATTTATATATCCCATTACATGCCACAAATATCCACCTGCACCAAGTATTACTGCCAGTAAGACTGAGGCACAGGACACTATTATTTTAAAACGAAGAGAATGCTTTTTCTTTCCTTTCCCTTCGTTGCCTTTGTAATTATCCATGAATTCTTCTTCTATTGTTACTTTTGCATCTTGTTCTGTAATGTTCTGACTATTCTTATTCTCTTCAGATACTGATACTACGTCATTATTCTCTTCGCCTTCCATATCCACAAATCTCCTTGTCATTTTATATTTGATACTGTGTAAAAACATTTTTATTATAACACAAGTAATTCAAATAAAAATGGGATTTTTTGTTTCTTAACACATTAATCAGATAATCTTAAGATTTGGTCATCATCTATATGGATATCATAAGAAATCGACTCCATATACCTATTAAATTGGGCTACTTCCTTTGGATCTGTTACCATAGAAGTCAATCCATTCTCTGCTTTACATGGGTACATCGCTAACTTAAGTTTTCCATTTTCGTCAATGATTAGTTTCACCATCGCAGTGTCCGTTGTCTTTCTGCTAAATATAAAATTGCCAAGACTATAGACAATTGGCTTACCCTTGTAGAATTCTACTCCTTGAAGGCTATGAGTATGTGTTCCCACTACAATATCTGCTCCAAAATCAATATATTTTTTGCCCATATTCTGTTGATAAGCTATCGGTCTTTCCGTATGTTCAACACCCCAATGTACATAAACGACCACATAGTCAGCCTGTCTTTTAGCTTCCTTAATCAGTTCACAGGTTACTGTAGGATCATAGGTGGAAAGCATCCCTGGTCTGGTAGCAGTTGCATACCACTCCACCACTGGAAGAACCCTACTTGCTCCAATAAATGCTATTTTATGACCATTTACATCAAAGTATTCAATCTGCTTTGCTCGGTCAAGATTCTTTCCTGCTCCGATATACTTTATTCCAGCATCATCCAATGTAGTAAAGGTATCGAGAAGCGCATCTGTCCCATAATCAAGTGCATGATTATTCGCCAGTGAAACAATGTCCACTCCCATCTCCTTGAAGATACTCACATATTCCGGACTAGTTCGAAAGGTGTACTCCTTATCCTTCATAGGTGTTCCACGTTTACTAAAAGGAAATTCCTCGTTTATCATATTAATATCAGCATTAATTAGCAGTTCATAAAGCTTATCATCCAATAATCCTTTTATCCCTGATCTTTCATAGTTATGAATCATATAGTCAGTAAGTAGTACATCCCCTGTAAAGGTTATTACTGTATCCTTTTTAGGGACGATGCTCGGCGAATGATCAGACTTAGGTATGGTAGGCTTTTTAGTCTCAGGTCTCTTTGTCGCGGGTTCAGACATTACAGGCTCGGCTGAGATTTTGGGTTTTGGTGTATGCTTAGCGGTCGACTTCGAAGTAGTATTATAGTTGATATTGACTACTGCAAAAACTACCAGAAGTAGCAGTATATCTAACACAATAATAAATATACCTTTTTTTTTCATACAGAAACCTCACATTCTATGTACACCAGAAAAGTTTTTACTTTTCCGGTGTTGATATAATATTAACGTTTACTTAAATATCCCAATATCTTTACAATATAATCAAATACACGGATAGTTGAGCTTATGCTAAGTCTTTCCTTAGGTGTGTGTACATCAAACATATCTGGTCCAATGGATACAATGTCAAGGCCAGGAATCCTGTCAGAAAAAATACCACATTCCAAACCGGCATGAATGGTTTCTACGATTGGTTTACGGTGAAATTCCTCTTCATATAGATTGATACATATATCACGTAATTTAGAGCTATGTTTATATTCCCAAGCAGGATACTCGCCTTCTGTTTTATAGGTTCCTCCTAAATACTGGGTAAAGAAAGCAATCTTTCCAGACAGATATTTCTTATAGCTGGCTACGCTGCTTCTGACAGAATAACTAAATAACGCTTGGTTTTTATCAATCTTACAAATACCAAGATTCAAAGAACTTTCCACTAACCCTTTAATATCTGCACTCCATGTCTGTATACCATTTGGTACATAGGTAATAAATAGAAGGACTTTTTTAAAACTTTCCTTAGAGATGCATGGATATACACCCTTATCTCCAACACTAATAATCATTGTAAAATCAGGTTCACTGATAGCTTGTTCCTTCTGAAATACTGCTTTGCATTCTTCCATTCTACCAACAAAAGCGGATACTTCATCTTCTTTTACCACAAAGGTCATTTTTGAAATACTTGGTATCGCATTATCCTTCTCTCCACTTTCCATATTGACTAGAGAATAAGAATAATCCATCAAAGAAGTCATCATACGAGCAGAAAGAATAGTGGCATTCGTACGGTTCTTTGTTATATCCGCTCCACTGTGTCCACCTTGAAGTCCCATTAAACAAACCTTTACCTCTACACCGGATACCATTTCCTGTTCCATCTCAAAGGTGGCAATAGAGGTCATCCCACCGGCACAACCAACAAGAATACTAGACTCTTCTTCCGTATCCAGATTAATCATATATTTAGCTTTTAACGATGATGTATCTAGAGCATTCGCACCAAGTAGACCAATCTCCTCATCGGTTGTTATAATAACCTCAAGGCGTGGGTGTACAATCTCATCACTGTCAAGAATTGCAAGTGCATAAGCAATGGCTATCCCATTATCTCCACCAAGAGTAGTCTTGTCTGCTCTAATTAAGTCTCCCTCAATATGAAGGGTGATTGAATCCTTTAAAAAATCGTGATCAGACTCCGGATCCTTTAGGCATACCATATCCATATGTCCTTGAAGGATTACTGTGTCCTCTGTCTCGCAACCCTTGGAAGCTTCTTTGATGATTACCACATTTAATGCTTCATCTCTTCTATAGGAGAGGTTGTGTTTTTCGGCAAAATCAACCAAATAATCACTAATGCCCTGATTATTTTTAGATCCTCTTGGAACAGAACTGATTTCTTCAAAATACCTAAATACCTTCTTGTAGTCGATTGATTTTATTTCGCTTGTCATATTTCTTCTCCATTCTTACTTAAAATTTCTTTTTCATTTGTTTACATCTAAATAAGTTATCAATCTAATTATACTCATATTTTTCCCCTGTTTGCAATGGATATATACAAAAAGCAATTATGCCAGCATATACCTAAATCACACTCACATAATTGCTTTTACTCATCTAATCTTCTACTGATATTTGTAATATCTTTTATTCATAGTCACACTAGTTCTTAAAGGAGTGAATTGGTGCAGGAATCCTACCACCACGGGCAATAAATTCTTCACAACTAAAGTTATTTACTGGCATAATAGGAGCATATCCTAACAATCCACCAAATTCCGCTGTATCTCCTACTGTTTTACCAATCACAGGAATGATACGAACTGCTGTCGTCTTCTGGTTTACCATACCGATTGCCATCTCATCTGCAATGATTCCAGATATAGTAGAGGCTTTGGTATCTCCTGGAATAGCAATCATATCAAGTCCAACTGAACATACACAAGTCATGGCCTCTAATTTCTCTAGCGATAATGCACCTGCCACTACAGCATCAATCATTCCTTGATCTTCACTGACAGGAATGAAGGCACCACTTAATCCACCAACATATGAGCTGGCCATAACGCCGCCCTTCTTCACTTGGTCATTTAACATAGCTAAAGCAGCCGTTGTTCCTGGTGCTCCAGCATGCTCCAATCCCATTTCTTGGAAGATTTCAGCGATACTATCTCCAATTGCTGGAGTTGGAGCCAGCGATAAATCGATAATTCCAAACGGAATATTTAGCCTTTTAGAGGCCTCTAAAGCTACTAACTGTCCAACACGGGTAATCTTAAAGGCTGTCTTTTTAATAGTCTCACACAAGGTACCAAAATCAGCCCCCTTACAGTTTTCAATTGCTTTCTTTACAACTCCTGGACCACTTACGCCTACATTGATGATAGCATCACCTTCTGTTACACCATGGAATGCACCAGCCATAAATGGATTGTCATCTGGGGCATTACAGAACACGACTAATTTGGCATTACCAAGGCTATCATAGTTCTTCGTTCGTTCAGAAGTCTCAAGAATTATTTCTCCTAATAGCTTAACTGCATCCATGTCAATACCAGTTTTCGTAGAACCTACATTAACGGAGCTACAAACTAATTCAGTTTCTGCCAAAGCCTGAGGAATACTGCGAATCAGATATTCGTCACTTTTTGTCATACCCTTGGATACTAATGCTGAGTATCCTCCAAGGAAGTTTACACCTACTTCATGAGCAGCCCGGTCTAGTGTTTTTGCAATACTCACAAAATCCTCAGGGCATTTACATGCACTTGAACCTACCAACGCAATTGGGGTTACAGAGATTCGTTTATTTACTATAGGGATTCCATACTCTCTTTCAATAGCTTGTCCAGTCGAAACTAGATCTTTCGCTACTGTTGTTATTTTTTTATAGATTTTTTCATTTAAACGATCCAGATTTTCATCAGCACAGTCTAAAAGACTAATTCCTAATGTAATTGTACGAACATCTAAATTCTCCTGTTGAATCATTTTATTGGTTTCCAATACCTCATATATATTAATCATAGCAGCTATCCTTCCTATATTCTATGCATCTTATTAAAGATATCCTCGTGCTGAGATCGAATAATCACTCCAATTTCCTCACCTAGTTCTTTTAATTCCTCTGCTATGATATCAGATTGCTTCACTGCTCCATTGGCATCCACTACCATCATCATATTAAAATATCCATCTACGATAGTCTGAGAAATATCCATAATATTAATATTGTTATTCGCTAAGTACGTACATACTTTAGCGATAATACCTACACTATCCTTTCCTACGACAGTAATAATTGTCTTTTTCATGTAATATCCTCCTGAATTATATTTATCTATATATAACAGATTACTACATATTTAGCAAGAAATACTTCTTGCCAAATATGTTTATACCGTTATGAAAGAAGAAGGTTCTTCTCTCTTTGCTACTATTAATTTACATTTTTTTAATATATCCGATTTATACTGCTCTAATTCGTATTTCACTGTTTCATATGCCAAATCAGGATAGTTATTCTCTTTGCTCAAGTGCCCAAGTACAATATCTTTTAGCCCTTCATGATAGATCTGACAAATTAGCCTTCCTGAATTCTCATTAGACAAATGTCCCAAATCACCTAAAATTCGTTTTTTTAATACGTAAGGATACCCTCCAACCTGAAGCATATGAACATCATGATTGGCTTCAAGTAACAAAGCGTTGCACCCTGTTAGTTTTGATATAATATAGTCGTTATAGGTTCCCATATCTGTTGCAATACCAATCTTTGTGTCCCCATGTACAAAAGTATACGCTACTGGATTAGAAGCATCATGAGAGATAGTAAAAGGATTAATCGTAATATCATCTATAAAAAACTCTACATCGGGTTCTATGACACGTACTAATCCTTCCGGAATGTAACCTACTGTGCTGGAGTGTAGCATGGCATTCATCGTTTCCACAGTACCATAAATAGGTACTTTATATTTTCTGGCAAGAACTCCAATTCCCTTGATATGGTCACTGTGTTCATGGGTAATTAATAAGCCCTTCAGTTTCTCAGGGTTAATATCCATGGCAGTCAGTCCTGCAATCACTCGCTTACCACTAATTCCGGCGTCCACCAGTAAATTGGTATCCTCATTGCCTACATAAATGCAATTTCCGCTACTCCCACTGGCAATACTATATAAATTCATCTTACCCATCCTTTATTCCATTTTAATCTATGACATTATAACATAACATTTCACCCAGTGCTATAGAAATTATTTCTGAATGTCACAATATGACAGATAATGCCTAACATGCTACCAACAAGGAAGGATGCAAATCGGTATGTTTTACCGAATCTACATCCTTCCTATTAGCAAGAAATATCCTATCACTTTTATCAGGAATTTCTCATTATTTTCTATTAACTGCCCTTTGTACTTCTTCACTATCTATGGTAATACAACCACGTCCAGCCTGTTTAGAATAATACATGGACCAATCCGCCCGGCTTAAAAGCTCCTCAGGATTTTTACAGGTTTCCGGATAGGAAGTCAAACCCATACTAACATCAATATCTACAATTCCCGACGAATGTTTTAATTGCATATTTCGAATTTTTTGATGTAAATCTTGAATAATATGAAAAGACTCCTCCACATTTTTATTTGGGAAGATGATTACGAATTCTTCTCCGCCATATCGCCCAATAATACCACCATTTTCTTTTGCAGTAGTCCATCCTAACTTGGCTATGGTCTGAATCGCAACATCCCCAAATCCATGACCGTAATTATCATTGATGCTTTTAAAAAAATCAATATCAAATAAGACGACGGATACACACTGATTATTACGTACCGCATTCTTAATTGTTTCCTGAAACATCCTAGTAAGAAATCTTCTATTATAGATGCCTGTCAATCCATCACGAATTGCCATACTTTCCATTCTTTTATATAGATTAGCATTATTTAAAGCCACCATAAATTGGGACACAATAGCCTCATAGAATGATTTATTTTCATAGAAATAATCATAGGTAGAATCACCTACGTACAAAGCTCCTATCACCTTTTTATCCTTCACTAATGGTACAATCAGTATAGAACCTAGAAAATTATCTTTTATAAAGTCGTATCGATTAGTCACATGATTGTCCACATAAGTCTTCCCCTCCCTAATATACTGATCGAAGCAAAAGTTCTCAATATGATTAATCAGAAGCTGCCGATAATTATCCTGAAAATTCGTCTTCACTTTATAGAAAACCTTCCTGTTAAAGGTAGCATTCGGATATAATACGATAGCACATACCTGAACCTTCATTTTATCAATGATTGCTTCTGTAATAAGTTGCATTACCTTCCCTAATTCTAATGAGGAAGAAATATAAGATATAATCTGGTTTTGAATCATCATTTCTGCATTCACATTGTTAATCTTCTGATACGCAGCCTCTAACTTTACTTTCTGTACACCCAACAGCTCATTTGCCTTTTTTACTTTTTCTTGGTTTTCATTTAAAGCATCATTGGTTTCTTTTACATTATCCACCATACGTCTCAAATTTAATAATTCTTGAGTAATGTTAACTAAATACTCCATGAACAACCTTGATATATAGATAAAAGCAATCGACAAATTTGCAAAAAACAAATAAATATAAATAAATTGAGAATCTATTTTTTTTAAAATAATGTTAGACACTAGGGGGACAAACGTCATTGCTAACACTATCGTAATAAAGCATAGACTTCTTTGAAGTCCTTCATATACGTCAAATACCATATAATATTCAATGATAAAAACAAAAAGTCCTAAGATGGCATATACAAAATACAATAAATTATAGTCAATGGTGCAACACATTATGTAAATAGTAGCCAAAATTTGTATATATCTAAATACAGCAAATAGAATGATTTTTACATCTATTTTGACTTTAACCCAGTACACTAGAATTACTTCTAATAGAAAAAAAGGAAACGTAATGTATAGTGGTAAAAAAGTAATATTTTCAATATTTGTTAAGATTTGGAGTAGTACCATACCAACAGCAAAAATAATCCATATAACGTTAAGAGAAGTAAACTTAGTTTGCAATTCAATTCTTTTATCTAATGTCATGACTACTCCCTCCAGAATAACTGTATTTGATCTCCTCTTGTAAGTTTAGTTGTAAAATCAGCAGGTTCATCATTATCCATAATCACTAATCTTTTATTTGTTGCCAAAGATATATCAAATGGATACACATCCAAAATGTCCACTAACACATATTCCCTTTTCCCGATTAATTCAACCTTTGTTCCATTTACATTTACAAAGAAGTCTTCTTCCTCAATGGAATTATCCTTCTCTTCTTTATACTTATCTGGTTCTATCGCTTCTCTTTTATCAACAGGAATTGTAATCCTATAGTGTTCAAACAAAGTATCTTCACAATGACCTTCTACACCATTGATTTGAATATCCATCCGATAATCTATATCCATGTAATCTATTAACCATTCTAATGTGTAATAATTTAGTACAGTTACCTTATCTTGTGGTTTAATCTGATACTTCTCATCCACTAGAATTTTGTTCACCTCTACTTTACGAGGGCAGGATATCTCTATCCCATTTACTATAAAAACAAGTGGATGTTTGACTTCCTCTAAATCTCCAATCATCAGTGATGCATCTTCTCCCTTCTGGGATATGGTAATCTCGATTACATCATGTGGATTTAAAGGGGTAGACAAATTGGCTTCTTTCTTGTTGACATAAATACTAGAAGCCTCTCCCGGAAGTCCTCTGACAATCTTTTGCTCTCCATTTAACTGATACTCAAGAGTAGCCCCTCTCTTTGGAAATAAATCCAAGGTAGGAATCCCAACAGCCGCAGTAGCATCTAACACTGTTAAATGACCATTATCATATAACTTCACAATTTCTCCATTCACTGTTACAAATACGAAATTATTACGTTTCTCATAGTAATTAAGACAGATTCCTATTGGTGTTACAATCATAGAATCCTTTTTAATACTGGTGTCTATAAAATCCACCATACGAAGTACTTCCTGCCCTCTTAATGCTACTCTATCTTTACCGAGGCCTAAATATTCTCCCAAAGTGTCAATAAAGGCTGGCAGTTTGCCACCTCCTCCGACAACAAACACTGCGCTTACCGATTGACCACCATTTAACTCAATAATTTTATCAGCGATTTTCTTTGTAATTAATCGAATGATATCGTCCATTTCTCTGATTACTTCACTGACAAGTAATTTGTGGGAGATTCCCATGATATCTTTATAGGATACTGATTTTCTCCTCAAACAAGCCTGCTTTATTTTCTCTGCGGAGTTAAATTCAACTAGATATTTCTTTGCTATGTATTCAGTAATCTCATCACCGGCAAACGGAATCATTCCAAAGGCTATTATGCTACCATCCTTAGTAATTGAGATATCACTAGTCCCGGCACCCACATCAACTAAAGCCAAATTAAGCAGGCGAATCTGCTCTGGAATGGCTACTTCCATGGCGGCAATTGGTTCCAAAGTGAGATTAGCTACTGTTAACCCTGCATTTTCCACACATCTATACAAGCCATCAATTACTTCCTCAGGAAGGAAAGTCGCAAGAACCTCCGCACCAATCTTACTTCCTTTATGACCTTCTAAGGATAACATAATATAATCATTAATAGTATATTTTACAACTGTATATCCAACACAATAATACTTAAAATCATCCTGTAACTCTCTTTTCTTTAAGAGGTCATATGCCTGTTCTATGCCAAGCATCTCCAAAGAATGAATATATTCCTTCGAAATAATAGTTTCTATCTCAAAGGTGTATTCAACATTTGTAGTCACTGTTTTAAGGACACGCCCTGCTGCAGCAATACAAACCTCTTTTAAAGAAATCCCCAATTGATTTTCAAGCTGTTTTTTTACTTCAGAAATGGTCTTGCTTACAGCACTAATATCATGAATCTGTCCATCTAACATTGCTCTTGTCTCATGTTCTTTGGAAACCTGTGCTATGACTTGAAATCGATTGTCACTATTCTTGTAGCCAACAGTACCCACGATACTTCTGGTACCAATATCTAAACCAAATACATACTGTTTTGGATACTTTATCATTTCCATATACAGCCCCCATGTTCCATAGTAAAAAACGACAACACAAAATAACTATAATATATTATTATACCATAATTATTCCAAACACTCTAGCATATTTTGTATTTGGTTAGTGATATTTTTCATGTTTCCGCTATTCTCTATAATTTTTGTTGTATACTTACGAAAATCCTCATCAGTCATCTGTTTTTCTAGTATTGCGTCTATTTTCTCATTCGAATAACCTCGACTACGAATAAGCCGTTGTCTTCTCACCTGTTCCTCAGCTACCACCACCCATACTTCATCACAGAATTTATCATAATTCACCTGAAGCAAAAGGGCTGATTCTACGACTACCAGCTGATACTGTTTTGTTTCTCTAACCCTTTTTATCTCCTCTAATATAAATTGTTCTACATAAGGATGTGTTAAAGAATTAAGAAGAGCCAATTTCCCACTATTACCGAATACCATTAAAGCAAGCTTCTGCCGATCAAGACGCTTATCCACATCAAGGACTGTAGTTCCAAAGGTCTCCACTATAAGACGATAGCTAATCTGTCCAGGTTCCATCAGTTCTTTTGCCACTTCATCACTGAAAATAACATAAGCATGATACTTATCCCGTAGTATATTTGCCACCGTTGTCTTACCACTTCCTATGCCACCAGTTAATCCTATTACCTTCATCTTTATTCACCTAGTTCCTTCTCTAGAGTACATTTTAATTAGTCATGGCTTTCCTAGAGACAAAATCGAGTAGGGTTTCTACTCGATTTTGTTAAGGCTATTCCAATATTATTTTGCTTCATACCAGTTATTACCTTGATTTACTTCAACAACTAATGGTACCG
This sequence comes from Bacillota bacterium, assembly GCA_023413555.1. Lineage (GTDB taxonomy): Bacteria > Bacillota > Clostridia > Lachnospirales > Lachnospiraceae > KM106-2. Next base: position 93,418 of record JAEZPG010000058.1, read on the forward strand.
ACAAATCAGCTACCTGCTGCATCTTCGTCTGCATGATACCTTTTACTTCTTCTATCTCATCTTTATGCGCCTCAACCAATAATTCATCATGAATCTGAAGTAGAAGTCTGGAGCGAAGGCCCTTTTGCTTCAATTCCATATTCACATGAACCATGGCAAGCTTTATAATATCGGCTGCAGTTCCCTGAATAGGAGAATTCATAGCTACCCTTTCACCAAAGCTTTTCTGCATAAAATTACTAGATGCCAACTCAGGTATCGGACGTTTTCTTCCATAAAGCGTTTTAGAGTACCCCTCTTCTTTAGCAAAGTCAACAATCCTAGTTAAAAATCCTTTTACAGAAGGGTAGGTTTCAAAATAGCTAGCAATATATTGATCTGCTTCTTTCTTGGTGATACCTAAATCCTGTCCCAAACTAAAACCGCCTATCCCATAGATAATACCAAAGTTTACTGCCTTAGCATTCCTTCTTTGTTGGTTGGTAACCTCCTTAAGAGGAGTGTTAAAAACCTGACTGGCTGTAATGCGGTGAATATCTTCATCCGTCTGATAAGCCTGAATTAGTCTTTCGTCTCCGGACATATGAGCCAGCACTCTTAGCTCAATCTGGGAATAATCCGCATCTAAGAATACATAATCCTCTTTTGGAATAAATACCTTCCGAATCTGTCTTCCAAGCTCCATTCGGATTGGTATATTCTGTAGATTAGGTTCGGTACTACTGATTCTTCCAGTTGCAGTAATTGTCTGATTAAATTTTCCGTGGATTCTTCCATCCTCACCAATATAGACAGCCAATCCATCTGCATAAGTAGATTTGAGTTTTGTTAATTGGCGATACTCTAACACATCCGCCACTACAGGATAATCTCCCTTTAACTTGTCTAAAATATCTACATTGGTAGAATATCCGGTCTTTGTCTTCTTTCCATAGGGAAGAGCCAATTTTTCAAAGAGAATGATACCTAATTGTTTTGGTGAATTTATATTAAATTGTTCTCCCACTTCCGTATAAATCTGTTGTTCCAACTCCGCGATACGAACTGCCAATTGGTCTCCATATGCCTTTAATTCCACCTTATTTACACCTATTCCTCTGGTCTCCATATCATACAGAGTATAGACCAATGGCATCTCGATGGTTGTAAACAAATCCATCATTTTTTCTTGCTCTAACTGTTTTATCAGAACAGAATATGCTTTCATTGCAACATAACTCTGATAACAGCACCATTTGACAAAAGTATCCATGGAATCCTCCATAACCTGGCTGATGCTACTTTTCCCAAATAGTTCAACCTGACTTGATACAGTCATACCAAGATAATCCCTAGCCACATCATCGTAGTGGTAAGTATCCTTCAATGGATTCAATAAATAAGCTGCTATGGTACAATCAAATAAGTTACTCTTTTCATTGGCCTTAACATGAGGTAATTGTGGTTTTAATCCTATAACTGACAATAATTTGTTCTGTTCAATTAATTGATTCATCTTGTCTAACAGATAACCTACAGTAATAAAGCCCTCTGGCACAATCACAGCAACATTATTGTCTTCCAGAGCCACAGTTACAGCGATTATACATCCTCTATCTTCTATAATTTGAAACCCGACAGGACCTTTAGACACTTCTGCCATCTTAAAATAGGCTTCTGCATCATTAAACTCATTAATGCATCTAAAATGATTTTCTATATCATTACTCACCTGAGCTGCCGTTGAGAATCTTGCCAGCATATTCTTAAACTCTAGTCGTTTAAAGAGGCGGAAGGCTTCTTCATTATACATGTCCTCAATGGTAGCTTCTTCAATGTTATAATCTAACTCACAGTCTGTTTTAATGGTGGCAAGGGTTTTACTTAATTGAGCCAAATCATAATGAGTTTCTAACTTCTCTTTCGCTTTCTTAGGAAGAATCTCCTCAATATGTTCGTGAGCATTTTCAATCGTTTTAAATTCTGCTAAGATCTTAGTAGCTGTCTTTTCTCCAATTCCCGGTACTCCTGGTATATTATCAGAAGCATCTCCCATTAATCCTTTTAAATCAATAATTTGCGAAGGTGTAACTCCATATTTGTCAATGACATCCTGGGTGTTATAATCTTCAATCTCTGTTCCACCTCGTTTTGTTTTAGGAATCCTTATCTTAATATGTTCGGATGCTAGTTGTAGCAAATCTCTATCACCAGAAACAAGGCTCACTTCATAACCCTTTGCTTCCCCAGTTCTAGCAAGAGTACCCAAAATATCATCCGCCTCATAGCCCGGTCTTTCAACAATTCTAATTTTCATAGCCTGTAATACTTCTTTCATTACAGGAATCTGCTGTCTTAATTCATCTGGCATCGGCTTTCTAGTGCCTTTATATTCTTTATACATCTCATGGCGGAAAGTCGGTGCACTTACATCAAATGCAACCGTCAGATAATCTGCCTTCTCTTCCTCCATTATTTTAAACATAATATTTAGAAATCCATAGATTGCATTGGTATGCAACCCTTCAGAATTGGACAAGTCTGGGATGCCATAAAAGGCTCTATTCAAAATACTATGTCCATCAATTAAGAGAAGCTTCTTACTCATAGTTGTCGTTTTCCTCCTTGTATCTGTAATACACTTTTACACAGTCACTCACTTTGGGCTCCCTGCGTCTCAGTCTGTTCTCCCATATTCTTTATATTTACAGGATCCTCTTTTACTGATATCTTTTTTAGTGTAGTTAAATCAATATTAGTATGGGACAAGGTCTCAGAATCAATCCCATAATTTTGTTTCAAATATTCATCTATTCGTGTCTTGCGGTATTGAAAAAAGTAGGTTGGTAGATCAAATTCACTTTCTCCCTCACTTCGATAGATGAGATTGTCTTGAACTTCTTCCAGATTAATGCTTAACGTGCTAACTACCATAACTATGATAAGTAAAAGTAAAAAGGATATACGTCTAAAAATATAAGCACTATGAAAATGCCTTATTTTACCCTCATTTAATGACAATGTGTTCAAGAATTCTTCATGATAATTCACTGCTATATTATCATCTTCATCCAAGCGGCGAAATCCTTGAAAAACGATATAATATACTTCCACTTCCTCCATACATTCTGGACATTGTTCAACATGCAACAAAAAATCTTCTAAGGTATTAACATCCAGCTCATTATGAACATATTTATTTATCAATGCCTGTGCTTCATGACAATCCATAATAAGACCTCCTCTTGCATATGAATTCATTATACCCTTTTCCTATATAAAACTCAATAAACAAAGAGTTTTTGTTCCTTACCTAATCTATTTACCCACAACTCGCAGAGAATTTATTGTTTCATACCTCTTTGTTTATCGGTCGAAGAACTCCAATTCCTTCCACAGACGAAAGCCCAAGTTCAAACAAATTCCACTAGGTGACAATTAGGTAAAGAGTTCTTTCCAATATATGAAAAAGTGCCGCACTGGTCACTTATTGACTCGTGCGGCACTTCTCTTTCTACTATCTAGCATTAATCATTTCTCATTAAGCTTTTTTACCTTTACTAGCAATTATTATGCTAGCACCTAACAACATAATCATACCACCAATAGTATAGTATACTTCTACTGAAGTAGTTCCTGTCTCCGGAAGATTAGCTGGTGTATCATCATCTTCAATATTAACAGTAGGTTCCTTGGATGGTTTTACAGGAGATTCAGGAATAGGATTATCGTCAATTACTACTACTGGAGTAGCATAGTACTGAGCTACAACTGTTACATCAGCTGTAATGTTGGTAAATGCTTTATCCCAACCTTTGAAACTATAGGTGTACATAGTATCAGCTGCTTTTACAGGCTTTTTACCTGTGTATGTGGCATTTTCACCATAATTTACAATGTCTGTACCAAGAATAGTTGTTCTATTCTCATCAACAAAGGTTACTGTAAACTTCTTTACGGAAGAAGTCATGTTTACCTCTTCGTCCTTCGTTACATTCGTGTAATTTCCAACCCAGTCACTATAGTTTCTAGATTCCTCTTTTGTAACCTCTGGAGCTGTTGCATCCTTGCCATACTCTACTGTCTCTTCTTTTACAACTTCTCCATCTACATAGAACGTTACAGTAAATGTCTTAATGGAAGAAGTCATGTTTACCTCTTCATTCTTCGTTACATTCGTGTAATTACCTATCCAGTCACTATAGTTTCTAGATTCCTCTTTTGTAACCTCTGGAGCTGTTGCATCCTCGCCATACTATACTGTCTCTTCTTTTACAACTTCTCCATCTACATAGAAAGTGACAGTAAATGTCTTAACAGAAGAAGTCATGTTTACTTCTTCGTCCTTCGTTACATTCGTGTAATTTCCTACCCAGTCACTATAGTTTCTAGATTCTTCTTTTGTAACCTCTGGAGCTGTTGCATCTTTGCCATACTCTACTGTCTCTTCTTTTACAACTTCTCCATCTAACTTAAAGGCTACAGTAAACATCTTAATAGAAGAAGTCATGTTCACTTCTTCGTCCTTCGTTACATTCGTGTAATTTCCTACCCAGTCACTATAATTTCTAGATTCCTCTTTTGTAACCTCTGGAGCTGTTGCATCTTTGCCATACTCTACTGTCTCAGTTTTTAGGATTTCACCATCTACATAGAAAGTTACAGTAAATGTCTTAATGGAAGAAGTCATAAATACAACTTCATCTTTTACTACGTTAGCGTAGTTACCAATCCAGTCACTATAATCCTTGGTTTCATCTTTTTCTACAGTTGGAGCTGTTGCATCTTTGCCATACTCTACTATCTCTTCTTTTACAAATTCTCCATCTACATAGAATGTTACAGTAAATGTCTTAATGGAAGAAGTCATGTTCACTTCTTCATCCTTCGTTACATTCGTGTAATTACCTACCCAGTCACTATAGTTTCTAGATTCTTCTTTTGTAACCTCTGGAGTTGTTGCATCTTTGCCATACTCTACTATCTCTTCTTTTACAAATTCTCCATCTACATAGAACGTTACAGTAAATGTCTTAATGGAAGAAGTCATGTTCACTTCTTCATCCTTCGTTACATTCGTGTAATTACCTACCCAGTCACTATAGTTTCTAGATTCTTCTTTTGTAACCTCTGGAGCTGTTGCATCTTTGCCATACTCTACTATCTCTTCTTTTACAACTTCTCCATCTACATAGAAAGTTACAGTAAATGCCTTAACAGAAGAAGTCATGTTCACCTCTTCATCCTTCATTACATTCGTGTAGTTACCTACCCAGTCACTATAGTTTCTAGATTCCTCTTTTGTAACCTCTGGAGCTGTTGCATCTTTGCCATACTCTACTGTCTCAGTTTTTACAACTTCACCATCTAACTTAAAGGTTACAGTATAAGTTTGTAGTACAGTATCATACTTTGCAATTACCACTTCATCCTTTGAAACATTCTCGTAATTACCATCCCAACCAGCAAAAGTATATTTATACTGAACTGTGTCCGCAATGGTTGGATCTTCTGGGGCTGTTGCATTTCCATTTTTCCCAACAAACTGAGTTTTAAGAATTGTGTTGTTTTCATCTGCATTTTTAAATACAACTCTAAAGAACTCAAGATCAACGCTATTAGAATCTACAGTTGAGTTTATAGTAGCCAATTGATCTCCATTATAAGGCTTGTAAGTAAGCTTGGATGGTGCAATAGTAATCTCATTGCCTGAGGAAATCTTGGACATATCAATCTTAATTCGATATTTTAATGTAGCCATTCCATTTGGTAATGTACCAATGTCCCAGCTTACTTGTCCATCTTTCAACTCTGCTGTTCCCGTATCTGTTGTAATACTCCCATCAACAACAGTGTAATCAGCAAGTACCTTATCCACCATTTCACCTACATATACTTCTTTTTTAGGAGAAGTAACCGTTGCGTCTTCACCTGCTGCAATCTTACTTGTTACACTTGATTGAATATCACTAAATACTTTATTTATCTCAGCTTCAGAGATATCCGATAAGAAGTATTGCCCCTCATCTGCAATATCTTTTAATACATGTTCAGCATTTGAGCCGGTTTCAATTCCAAAACCAATTGAATAGATACTCGTGTCTTTACACAATGATGCCTCATAAATAGTAGCTACACCATGGTTATTAGGTAAAACAGCTTGATAATCTCCTACTATATCACCATGAGAGCACTCCAATGTGATAAGTTTACTGTAAGGGTTAAAGAGGGTGAAGTATTGTCCGCTTCCTTTCACTGATTTGTAATCTACAGCTTTAACTGTATAACTACTCACAGCAACATCCTTCACAGCATGTTTTAGCTTATCCTCAATCCCTTTACAATTATCATTCTGTGACACAGTAAACTCAGCATCGGTAATTTCGTAACTATATGTAGGCTCACCATCACTTAAAAGGATTAGAAACTTATTATTTGCCTTACTATCTTCTAATAAAGTACGAGCAGTTTTTAATCCAGCCTGTATGTTAGTACCACCGTCGTTATAATTACTTGGAGTAGACACACTATTAATTGCATTAAGTACGGTAGTCTTTGAATTGCTAAATGTAGCTACTGTAGTAGCCTCATCGTAATACTCGACTACAGCAATTCTAAGCTTTCCTGTAGGATCTCCATCTAACATAGTGGTTGCAAATTTAGAGGCAGCTATTTTTGCATTTTTTAATTTGTCACCCTTCATACTGTTAGAGACATCTAAGACTAATACTATATCTGTTGTCTCCGTATTTGTAGTAGTAATATCCTGATCACTGGCAGTTACATTAACCGTGATTTCTGCAAGTCCTTCATTAACATCCAACCATTTAATAGATTTGTTTACTGAAACACTTCCTTCTGAGCCATCACTACCATATACTGCATTATTTTGAAGAACAATCGATAACACTAAAATAAAACATAAACTGAAAGCTATATATTGTTCTATTTTCTTCATTTGTATTTTCTCCTTAGCTTATTGTAGGAAGAATTAAACAATTTGTTTAATTCGCTTACTTTTCATACGAGGTAAGCTCCCTATTTTCAGCCTCGCTTTTTGAGGAAAACGTGGTTAACCTTCTTGGCTTTATGGGGCCAAGCTCCTGTTTTCAGCCTCGCTTTTATGGAGAGCGGGGTTAACCAGCATACCAGTTGGGGTAAGCGCCTATGTTCTTACCACGTTAAGTATAAAACGCAGTTAACCAAGTTATCTATCTTCATTGCAGCATTAAGCTAAATATACGTATGTCATCTTGTGCTTTGCTAGATAGTATTCAATTGTCAAGGTACAAAAGCTTAACACAATATTAATATACTATATTTCGACAATTTAATCAACTATTCATGTTTTTTCAACAAATTAACTATACTATCAATACTTATAGTTAAATTTCCTATATATTTTAACTAATTATAATAATTCAATCTTGTTTTTTACATTATTCTTCACTGCGTTGTTTTATTTGTAATGGAATATAATAACATTTAAGATTTTTAAATTTTATCTTGCATCTTAAAAATACATGTGTTAGAATAATCTTCGCTAGGTTTTGAATAAATAGACCTAAGTGATAAGAAGCCGGCGTGTTGGAATTGGCATACGAGGTGGACTCAAAATCCATTCCCAGCAATGGGGTGCGGGTTCAAGTCCCGCCGCCGGCACTAGATAAAAGAGATTTTCAAACACTATTGTTTGAAGATCTTTTTTTTGTAAAAGTAATCCATTCATTCAAACATAATTAGTCTATCAGATTAATTTATTCCGATCCTTTGATTTGCTAAGGTTCTCAGGAGGCATGATTCTTCTCTCCCATGTATTTCAGACCAAAAACCTTCATTTCTTCCATGTTATTATCTCCTGCAAATCTAAGGTAGTAGTAAAACTTTAATTAAGCTAAGATATTCTGGTTATAGATATCATTATAGGATTTGACCTTCAATGAATTCTTTCAGTATAACTACTCTTTTATTCTCATTATTTTAAAATAGAATAAGAATATTCATTTTGCGTTGTAATAAAAAATGTCTTAACTAATGTATCTTACTGCATTAGTTAAGACATCTTCTAATTATCGACCAGTTGTATTTCCTGTACCATTACCAGTAGTTCCATTTGTATCTGCAGATGGAGAAGCAGTCGCTTTGCCATTATTATTTGGAGAAGCAGTTACATTGCCATTATCATTGGCATTGTTAGATGGTGTACCATTGCTTAAATCTGAATTATTTTTATCTACTCCACTTGGATTGTTATTTCCATTTGTATCATCCATTATCTCACTATTATCCTGAGTATTATCTCCACCTACTGCATTCTTTGCTGCCTCTACAATAGCAAGTAGATATCCTTTTGTATCTGCTAATGTCGAACCGGAAACTGCATCTACCAACTCATCACTATTCTTCTGACCACATATATCTTCCAGTTCCTTTACAGTTTTACCAATAGCATAATCTGCAATAGCATCATAGCTTTTATTAATAGGTATTGTTGCATTAGCTGATGACTTCATCAGACCAGAATAATAATCGGTGTTGGTTCTCTTAGAAGCCAAGGAACTTTTAGTATCCGCAAAATAATTCCCAAAGTCAGAATCACTATTAGGAACACAGATTGCATCTGCCTTAGACATAACCTGATAGTCATCTACAATTGCCTGAACAATCGTATCTCCCTGTACAACAGCGACTGCAACACAAAATCCTTTGGTTCCATGAGCTGCATAATCTGCTTTTCCTATTTTTAAAGTCTCAGTAGTTGTAATTCCTGTTCCATTATTATCTGCATTGTTTCCTGTTCCATTATTATTTGTATTGTTTCCTGTATTATTTCCTGAAATGTTTGTGTTGTTTGGAGAAGGAGAATTCTTGTCTCCTGTTCTACTAGTTCCACAAGCAACCATTGAAAAAACTAAACATAAAATGATTGCAACTCTAATTATTTTTTTCATTCCATACATCCTTTCTTATATGTCACTGTTTTAATTGATAATGCATGATGATACATATCAAGGATAGTATTTGAACAGAATTAGATAATTATACCATCCAAACAAATAATTCCTCAAATTATTTCCATATATTGTATATGTATGAAGCATATACTATAATTATCTTAGTACTAAACAATATATAAACCGCTACAGGAGGTTCGCCTATGAAAGTAATACTAAGCAGAAAAGGATTTGAGCCTACCCACGGAGGAATTCCATCCCCTATTATGCCGGACGGGACATTACTACTATTACCAAAGCCTGTAGAAGATGGAGCAATAAGCTATCATGATCTATCCTATAAAGGTTTATCCTATTATGATATCGTTCTATCTCTGGATAAGTTACAAAAAGAAAGCCTGGACAAATTCCGTACCCATTCTGGTTGCTATATTATGCCTGAAAATCATACTCCTCCCCTAGAATGGTATCCTGCCTACTTTCATAATGGTCTGCTGGAAAGTCATCTTAATAGACAAAACATCTCTGTTGGTGATATTTTCTTATTCTATGGATGGTTTCGTCAGACAGAATACGACAACAAACACCAGTTAAGGTTTGTTCCCGATGCTCCTGAACTAAATATTGTATTTGCCTATTTTCAGATAGGAGCCATCATCAAAGATATCTCTTTCTTTTCTAAGCAGTATAATTGGCAACTTCACACCTTTATTAACAAAACAGATAACGTACCAAGTACAATCTATCTTCCTACCAAAAAACTCTCTTATAATAACCATCAACCAGGTTGTGATATACTCCCCTATTCTTCTGGGCAGATTTTAACTAAGCCTGGGTATCATTATTACCAATGGCAGTTACCTGAATTCTTATGTGCTCCTGATGTAACCATTACCTATCATAACAACCGTAACAATGGCTTTATCTCTGGAAAGAATTATTTTAAAGCCTCTGCAATTTGTGAGGAATTTGTTATTCATGGCACCTATGATTTGAAACAATGGGTTCATTCTATGATTCATACGCTGGAATTTGCTGCTACAGAGCAAGAGGAGATTAATGAGCTTCGCCTAATCCCTCACAACAATTATCCGGATGACAATAAACAGATTTATTGCAGACAATTAAACTCCGTGGTAGACTATGAATCCTTAAACTGTCTAGGCTGTCAAGCGGCTATTAATTGCGCAGAACCCGATTGTATACAGTGCCAATGGCGAGATTACGTTTCTAGGAAAGAGGGTAACCTATCCATAGTAAATCCATATGAAGAATATCGTCGTGTCAACTGGCTCTTAGATAAAAGGCTTCTTCCTGAGCATATGACAGTATAATTATTCGTTAATTGCAAAAATTAGGATTTACAATTATATTTTTTTTTATTATGATTACTTTGTGTGATTATGAAATCTAATGACGAAAGGAAATATCATATGGAAAACAAAAATCCTGTTGTAACCATTGAGATGGAAAATGGTAATGTAATTAAGGCGGAGCTCTATCCAGACATAGCTCCTAACACTGTAAACAATTTTATAGCTTTGGTAAATAAGGGATATTATGATGGACTGATTTTTCATCGTGTCATAAATGGCTTTATGATACAAGGAGGTTGCCCTGATGGAAATGGTATGGGAGGTCCAGGTTATAGTATTAAAGGTGAATTTAATCAAAATGGATTTACAAACAACCTGAAGCATAGCGAAGGTGTATTATCCATGGCTCGATCCATGATGCCTAATTCAGCGGGTTCTCAATTCTTTATCATGCATAAGAACTCCCCTCATTTAGATGGCTCCTATGCTGCTTTTGGTAAGGTAACTGAAGGAATGGATGTTGTAAATGACATTGCATCTGTTGACACTGATTACAATGACCGTCCTATGAAAGCTCAGAGAATGACAAAAGTGACTGTAGATACCTTTGGTGTAGATTATAAAGAACCAGAGAAGTGCTAAAAGAAGAAGGCAAGATGCCCAATGTCATTTAGATGAGAATGACACAAAGAGTAGAGTATATAAAAATATACCCTGCTCTTTTTTGATAATAGTTAAAGTTATGCTTGACATGATCGTTTAAATGTTCGACCGAACTAATTATGTAAAAATTGAAGTTAATCAGTGCAAAAGTCAGGTTATACCCGAATCCTTTGAATTTCTCTTTCTTCTTATGATGAATTGAAGTACGCGATTGCATTAACACAATTGCATTCAAAAATCTGGATGATATTATGCAGTAAAATATGGTCAAAAATGTCTCTATATAATTTCTATGAGATGATTATTTCCGTAGTTATGGAAGTAATCATCTCACAGAGTAGCTCAATCTTCAAATTGTAGATACCATTTATCGTTTACCGCCCGCCAAAGAGTCTGACTTCTTTTATCATTATCTAAATGATATTAGACAAGATGCCTCTCCTTTCTTATCATTTTGAGAATCAAATTTCCCATCAAAAATATTTTCTACTTCCCCAAAGATTACTTTTCTTAAGATACAAATACTCATTATACGCTTTTTCAAGAATTTGTTTTTCATTGGAGAATTTTAATAAGTGGTACGCTTCATGGAATTTATAATAGCCGGAATCCATGAAATATTCTTCACGTTGTGGTTTACTATAATAACTATCTGACATCATTAGATACCAATGAACGTCTTTAATTACAGTATTAAGGGGTGTACTAAAGCTATATTGACTTTTTCCGACATATTTGATGATGGAAGCCTGTACTCCTGTCTCCTCGCATACTTCGCGAATAGCAGTTTCCTTATACTCCTCACCTTCCTCAACAGTCCCCTTTGGCAAAACCCAGCCTTCATACTTATTGCGATAATTTTTATATAGTAGTAAAATCTTTCCTCTGAAAATAACCACACCGCCACAGCTCGTTGCTTCAATCATTGCAAAGCCCCCTGTTTCTATTAGGTGTGTACATACTTGTGAATTAGTATAACTCTTTTCCTTTATTATTTCAACCCGTAAAATCAAGCCGAAAAACAGGAGAATTTGCAAGATAAACAATTACTATTTGTTTTTATAATATGCTTGAAAAACTTTCTTGGCTATTGGAACAGCTACTTCTGAACTAGAGCCGCCTTCTTCGATACAAACACTGACCACAATATCTGATTTTTCCTCTGTAGAGGAGTATCCAACGAACCATACGTAAGGCTCTACTCCAGATTTCTCAGCTGTTCCAGTCTTGCCCGCCACTGTATACTTTCTATTTTTAAGGGCTGTAGCTGTACCTGAGGTCACTACGGATTCCATCAAACCAGATAGTATCTCTGCCTCCTCACTACTCATTAAAGTAGCATAGGAACTTGGTAGATACGTCTTAACTGTCTTCTGGTCTGCACTTAAAACCTCATCTACCATATATGGATTCATCAGAATTCCGTCATTTGCAATAGCAGAAACAATCATGGCCATATGCATAGGAGTGATGGTTGTCTCTCCCTGACCAATAGCTGTCTGAGCAGTCATCCACAAATCGTCAGATTCTTTATAATTTATTTTGCTCCCCTTAAGAGGTATACCCAAATTCTCAAAGGAAGAATTAAACAACAACTGCTTAGCAGTACTCATAAAGGTTTCGAAAGAAGTTTCTGATAGCATTTTGGCAAATGCGCCATTACAGGACTTGGCAAATGCACTTTTCAAAGTAAGATTACCATGTCTTTTTCCATGATAACATTCCACATCTTTTCGATCAGTGGAAAAACTACCATTACATTGGTAAGTAAAATCCTTATACTTAGGATGTTCTCTAATATAGGATAGGGCGGTTACTATTTTAAAGACGGATCCTGGTGGATAAGCTGACTGTGTAGCTCGGTTAATTAGAACAGAGTCCCTATCATCTAGGCTGATAAGATTCTCCCAATTCTTAGACACCGTATTAGGATCATAATCTGGCTTGGATACCATAGTCAGTATTCTACCTGTGCTTGGTTCCATAACAACAACAGCCCCTTTGTATTTACCAAGAGCCTCACTTGCTACTTTACTTAGATTTACATCTAACGAGGTCTTTATATTATCCCCCGCACTCTTCTCTCCATTTAGGCCATTCCAAGCCTTATTAAGTCCATTAATACTAGACGTTAGAAGGGTAAAGCTCATACTATTTTCTAGGCCTGTTTTCGTCTTATCATATCGGCCAACTGTAGAACTAAAAAGAGAGCCATAAGGGTATTTTCTGGCCATATTTCCTCTGCTATCGTACTCAGTCTTTGCTAGAATCTCTCCACTACTGCCCAAAATCATGCCTCTCTGTATCGTTTCCTCCAACAGAGTTGCCCTCTTATTGTAGCTACTATTAATAATATGTTTGCTATCCACGAGTTCAAATCGTACTAGATAGGCAATGATACCTACAAACATGAGAACAAAGGTATAAGTAACAACAAGTGCCTCACGGTTTCTCTTTTTAGTAGGTTTCTTCTTTATCAAGGTATCTCTCTGATACATCTTGTCTTGCCCTATATGAACTTCTTTCTCTTTTTTCTTTTTCAATTGCATCTACCTCGTCTTGATTTAATACATATAATCCCTGAATGATACTAAACATAATCAATGTGCTGAGCACAGAACTACCACCACTACTTACTAATGGCAATGTAACACCTGTAGAAGGAATAAATTTGGTTACTCCTCCTATAGTTAAAAATACTTGGAATATATAAAGAACACTTAGTCCCAAAGCGATTAAACGATAAAAATCGTCTCTCATCTTCATTGAAATATTAATAAACATTAAAAAGCAAGATAAACAAATTAGAATGATACAAATTCCTACAATTCCACCCATTTCTTCCATAATTGCAGAAAAGATAAAATCCGAGGATACCACCGGAATACTACCTGGCAAACCTCTTGTAAGCCCCATTCCAAACCATCCTCCTGTGCCAATGGCAAATAAAGACTGGGCAATTTGATACCCTCCATTATCTATGACGCTAAAAGGATCCTTCCAGGCAATCACTCTGACTCGAACATGATTAAAAATTTTATAGGCACCAACAGCCGCTACTGACCCCCCGGCAAATCCTGCTAGCAGATACCCGATATTACAAGTAGCTACATAGAGCATAATCAGATAAGTCATAAAAAAGATCAAGGCTCCACCTAAGTCTTTTTCCAAGACAAGCACAATGACATGAGCCGCTGCTAGAATAGTAACTTTAACCACTACTTTAAAATCCTTAGTTTTACTAAAACAAGAGGCCACAAAAAATACAAACAGAATTTTCACAAATTCCGATGGTTGTAAACCAAATCCACCTATAATAATCCAGTTTTTTGCCCCATATTTAGCTTTACCAAAAACCAGTACTAAGAGAAGACAGGCCAGACCTGCTAAGCCATAAAACCAGCCAAATTCTTTCAGATAACGGATCCTCTTAATAATAAACGGAACAATGATACATATACCTAATCCAGAACATATGAAAATAAACTGTTTAATTGCCTCCTCCATATTCAGCCTTGTTAGCATAACAAGACCAATCATGATCAGCATCAGCATATTGTTGAATACCAACTGAGACATCTTTTTATAGGCAACCTTGTATAAAATAATAGCAAATACAAGAGCTAACACTTGAGATGCATAAAATATGCTAAGGCTGACGACCTTTCCAGTATCCGATAGATCACTACCCATATAAATACATACAAAACATGCTGCCTGAATTAAAAAAATCAACATAATCTGTAACCGATATACATGAGCTTTACTCTTTTCATTCTTTCTTCGAAATACTGTAAAGCTGTACAAAGTATAAACATTAATCAATAGACAAATGATATACTTTATAATCGTTATAACAATACCTTCCATTCCTTCACCTACTCAATACCGCGTTTGTAATGTCCTTTTGTAAAATTCTTCACCGAAAATTCTGATTCCCGGCACTCAAAAAATGCCATTATATACGCTTCTATTATAGTCTGAACTTCATCCCCATTTTCAATGGTAAAGTCCAGACGCAGATTTGCCGGAGACATTTCCATAATCTCCTCACTCTGCTTCAACAATACAATTGGATCTGCATTGTAAATAACATTATAACAATATTTGCAATAATTACACACTATGAAATTCTTGTCATAACGATCCTTAAGTTGGTAATACCCAAAGTTCTGGGTACAACCTTTCGTACTTTTTACTAGACACTGTGCGGACGTCATAAGAGGAACATGACTATAGACAATATAATCACAGTTTTCACATCCTAAGCCTTTAAGCTCTTTTCCATTTAATTCTAAAGGTGCTGTAAAATGAGTAAATCCCTGCTCCTTATAAAATTCTATTGCCTCCTGATTCATAGTATACATGCTGTAATCAAGTACCAATGAGAATCTATCTTTGAAATACTTTTTTGCAAAGGTTAATTCCTCTAGACTGTGGAGGACAAATCCTTGCACTCCGGCAATGGCAGAATCTACCTCTGTAGATTTAAGCTCTTTCCATTGCTTTTCAAATAATTCGTAAGTATCCTGTCGAAAGACATGAGGCATGATTAGATAGAAATCTTTCTTCGTTCTTTTTCCAAGAGCAAAGCCTTGTATCAGGTCAATCTGGTCCATTCGATAATAGATTGCCGTGATCTCTTCGTAACGTTCTGCTGCTCTTAACTGCTCCTCATTGGACACACAGACAACGAAACCTGTCTCTAACTCATCTGTTTCTATATTTCCTTTTCTCTTAGAATCTATATCACTGGTAGTTTCTAAATCTACAGGATTCCTTCTATAACTTGCAATGATTGTCTTTCTAAGTTCTTCCATACCAGCCCTACGAAGATTATTTAGCGCACTGACAGGAAGGAATAAGGAACCAGTCAGCTCTATAGACAGATTTTCCAGTATAAAAACGGTATCATTTAACTTCTTTAGCTGTTTTTCTACTGCTTCCTTTGTGGCTGGCTGTTTATTAGCAACCTCTGCAACTGCACCAACTACACTGCATTTAAAATCTCTACAGGATAACATAAGTCTCATGGGATGATTGCTACTAGCAAAAAATTGCATCCTAACAGGAATCTTTCTATTGTGTTTCATAAATTGATCCTGTAGGGTGTCAAGCAAATGCTGGTTCTTCGTACGATATACCTGATCTCCTTTAGAAAAGGAGAAGCCATATTTAAAATTTGAGACCAGCTTTTCTCCTGCACTTTTACCATGTTTTAGCGTATATTCATAGACTTGCTGATTTTTGCCCCTAATCTCAAGGATATCCTGACCATAGACCTCTTTCTCCAGTCTAATGGTAGCCTGATTATTCTTACTACTTTCTACTTGTCCAACCAATACTCCATTGTGATTAGGACGTTCTGGAGACATCATCTGCAATCCATTATGACAAGTATAATAACCTGTGCTAAAACTACCTCTGTTATAAAGATCCATCACATTTGCTATATCCTGCTCAAATTCATTTTTATTCTTCTTTAAATAGGTTTCATATCCCTTCGGTCCAAGTGTCTGGTACAAATCAACATACTTCCGATATAGATACGTCACATAAGCTGCATACTCCGGACGTTTCATACGTCCTTCGATCTTAAAGGAATCAATTCCAGCCTCCACCAACTGCGGTATAATAGTCAAGGTACAGATATCCTTTGGGCTAAGAAGAAATAGCTTACTTCTATCAGATATTACATTGCCAGCTTCCTTTAATTCATAAGGCATACGACACGTCTGGGCACAACGTCCACGATTTCCACTTCTACCACCTAACATACTACTCATTAGACATTGTCCGGAATAGCTGTAGCATAAAGCCCCATGGACAAAGCTTTCTATCTCAAGGTCTGTGCGGTCTCTGATTGTCTTAATTTCCTTAAGACTAAGTTCTCTGCTGGTTACCAATCTAGTTACTCCATATTGTTTTAAAAGTTTAGCACCTTCAGCCATAGTTAGTGTCATCTGGGTTGAGGCATGAATTGGTAATTCCGGAAAATATTCATGTATGAAATGCATCACACCAACATCCTGAACGATTACAGCATCCAACCCCGCTTCATATGGCTTTCTCAAATATTTATATAACTGTCTCTTAATCTCATCGTCCTTTAGCAACGTATTTACTGTCAAATACAATTTTTTGTCGTAAATATGAACATATTCAATAGCTTTTAACAACTCCTCCTCATCAAAATTATTGGCATATGCTCTAGCCCCAAATGCGCTGCCACCAACATAAACTGCATCACAACCACCATTAATTGCAGCAACCATGGTATCATATGACCCAGCTGGGGCAAGTATCTCAATCTTTCTCATAATACTCCTATCTTATTACGTTTCAGTTACTCTCCATAATAGTAAAAAAGACTGTCTGGTTCCCCATATACAGCCTTTCTTTTCCTATCGTTTTGTTACACCAAGTGTAGCATTTAACTCAATAATAGTTTTCTCTGCCTCTTGATTCTTTTTCTCTAGCTCTTTTATCTTATGCTGCATAAGTTCCAACTCAGTTTGTCGTCTCATAGCATCATGTTTCAAATCAAATAAATCTTCATTGGACTGAGCACGGTCTGATTCCAATTCTCGAATCTTCTGCTCTGCTTTAAAATAATCATCGGCCAGATTCACCTCTAAAAGAACATTCTTTAAGTCGGAATCCATACGATTATACCAGTCTTCATTTTTAAGGGCTGTCAGTTTCTTATTAATATAATTAGCAATCTGCTCTAAATAATCCGGGCTCTCATACCCACATATAACATACTTTTTATTATTAATAATAACTTCAACATCCGTTTTCTTATCCATGAGACCGCCCCTTAAAGTTTATTATATATCCACATATTTCTCTTACGCTACTATGGTAATTATACCATAAACCCACCATATGACAACAGAAAAATGACCGTTTATGACTTACACTTACTCTGTCATCCCCTTCAATCCAAAATGTTCATAAGTCAAATCGGTTACCATTCTTCCTCTTGGAGTTCTTTGCAGTAGTCCATTTTGAATCAAATATGGCTCATATACATCCTCAATGGTTCCTGCATCCTCTCCAATTGCAGCTGCAATAGTATCCAATCCTACCGGTTTACCACCAAACTTCTCAATCATTGCCATTAAAATCTCGCGGTCTATATTGTCTAGTCCAAGCTTATCTACCTCTAAAAGATCTAAAGCAAACCTAGCAACCTCTTTCGTAATCTTTCCATCGTATTTAACTTGCGCAAAATCGCGAACTCTCTTTAATAGGCGGTTAGCCAACCTTGGGGTTCCACGGGAACGTTTGGCCATTTCTTTCGCTCCCTCTAGCTCTATCTCCACACTTAATACTTTAGCTGAACGTAGAATAATCTCCGTTAATTCTTCTGAGGTGTAGAATTCAAGACGGTTTACCACTCCAAATCGATCCCGTAATGGGGCTGTCAGCATGCCTGCTCTGGTCGTAGCTCCCACCAAAGTGAACTTTGGCAACTCCAAACGAATCGACCTGGCTGTCGCTCCTTTACCAATGACAATATCAATAGCATAATCCTCCATAGCGGGATATAGCACCTCTTCAACCTGTCTGTTTAGCCTGTGAATCTCATCTACAAAAAGTAAATCTCCATCCTGAAGATTGTTAAGTATCGCCGCCATTTCTCCGGGTTTCTCAATTGCTGGACCAGAAGTAATCTTTATATTAACATCCATCTCATTGGCTATAATCCCTGCTAAAGTGGTTTTTCCGAGACCGGGAGGTCCATAAAGCAATACATGATCTAAAGGCTCTCTTCTCTTCTTAGCAGCTTCTATATAAACCTTCAGATTGTCCTTCACCTTACATTGACCGATGTAGTCTTTTAGTAGTTTTGGACGTAAATGATTTTCAATTTTTAAGTCTTCCTCAATAATTTCAGTGGAAATTACTCGATTATTCATCCTGTTCAAACCTTTCTCGTTCTCTTATCCTGTCTTTAGAAAAAGGACATCTTCTTTAAACTTCGCTTTAATACAGTCTCCACATCGATACCCTCTGTGATCTCCACTTGTCGCACTGCTTTCATAGCATCTGTACTGGAATATCCAAGAGCTACCAGAGCTTGAACAGCTTCGTTGCGAATGACTTTGATATCATCTTTCCCTTGCTCAACGGATAGCTGATGTTCCATGGTGTTAGATATTTTCTGTTCAAATACATCCTCTAATTTTAGCTTATCCTTTAATTCTAGTATCAACTTTCCAGCTGTCTTAGCTCCAATCCCAGGAGCCTTAGATATCGTCTTTACATCATCTGAAAGAACTGCAAATCGTAACGTATCCGGAGAAATTGCTCCTAAAATACCTAGAGCCACCTTAGGTCCAATACCGTTAACAGTAATAAGAAGCTTGAAGATATTCAAGTCATCCTTTGTAGTAAACCCATAAAGGTTTATCGCATCCTCTCTGACATATAAGTAGGTGTGAACCCTTACTGTCTCACCGATTTCAGGAAGGTCACCTATAACAGTAAGCGGTACCCGTATCTCATAACCTATTCCACCAGTTTCTACAATGATGGTATCAATTCCTATATATTCTAACTCGCCTTTTATATATGCAATCATACAGACTCCTTATTTCTTCTTACTTGTGGCAGAAGCTGCCACTCTTACATTAAAGTTGAAAATACACTAATGGCATTTTGGTAAACTTTCATATGCCAAGGGCGGTCACACCACTCATCATAACTAATCTCCCTACAGTCATCAAGTGTTTTCAAAAGATCTTGTCTAATATCTTCAATAACATGAGAATTACTCATGAATAACCCATTTTCATAATGTAGATAAAAGCTACGGTAGTCCATATTAATCGTTCCAACAATACCACAGGATTCATTGATAATACACTTTGCATGAATAAATCCCGGCTCATACTCATAGATCCGTACACCCTCTTTCAAAAGCGGGCCATAGTTATAGTTCGTAAGAAGCTTAACATTCTTCTTATCCGGTATTCCTGGACAAATAATTCGCACATCCACCCCACTTTTAGCAGCGGTAATCAGCATCTGGCGCATATCATCCTCTATAATCAAATACGGAGTTGTAATGTATACAAAATCACTGGCATACTGAATAATCTGCATATACACATTTTCAATTGGGTTTTTTGGACTGTTAGCAGGTCCATCTGAAATTACATGGCAGTATTCCTTACTCTCTGGGAAATCTATCGTTGGCCGATATGGATCATAATCTATATCTTCTTCATTGGCACAGGCCTCCCACATTTGCAAGAAGGTAATCGTTAAGCCCCACACACCTTCACCAACCACCTTTACCCCATTATCCTTCCAGACACCAAAGCGGTTTAATAAATTAGCATACTCATCTGCAATATTAAATCCACCAGTATACCCAATATTGCCATCTATGACAACAATCTTCTGGTGAGAGCGATAATTCATATATAATTTATCAGTATATTTGTGCACCGGATTAAATACTCGGATTTCAAAACCTTCTTTTCTCAGTTCTTTTTCAAAATCATTTGGTGTTCGGAACATAGCCCCAAAATCGTCAAACATGAACATAACCTTCACCCCATGATTTATGCGTTCCACAAGGATTTCATGCATATGATCCCAAAGTGCTCCATCTGCTACTATAAAGAAATTTACTAAGACAAATTTCTGTGCCTTACTAATCTCATCAAACATATCATCAAAAGCATCCTCCCCCATCGAAAAATAGGAAAAGGAATTATTCTTAAATAAAGGAAATCCTTCTGTCACCATATACTGACTTATTCTAAACTTCTCTGGAAACTCCCTGCGATACTCCTCTAATACCTCAGGATCTTGTACTGCGTAGGTAAAACCATGATTTAACTTAGCTAAAATTTTCTTCTCCAGTTTTTTCTTACCAGTTGCCTTTCCCCATAAGGCATACATAATATGACCTGAAATTGGAAGCACTAACACGATATAAATCCATGACATCTTATAAGACATACTACGCTCATCATTTACCAAACTAAAAATCAGCATAACACTGGCAACCACTAAAATAATATAAAAATACACAGTGAGACTACGGAACAAGAATGGTAGTATAATGATAATTGCAAACTGTAAAAGCACAAGCATTCCGACTAGAAAAGCTCGTAGAAATCCACTGAAATGGTTTTGGAATCTACCTTTTACTTTTTCTTTAATTGGATTTAGATTTTCTCTTTTTTCTTTCATTCTAATCTCTTATCCCCACTAATTTATATATTTCTTTATTTTTTCAATCTAGCTCTTAAATCTTCCAAAAGACCTTGTCTTCTTTTTGATTTCATATTAGGAAACGCCTGTAATAATCTTCGGTGAATATAATTACCTCGTTCAGTACTCTGATTATATCTTGCGAAAAAGCCAATAAATTTATCCTCCAGTTCCTTACGAAAACCTAGAATTCTAGCCTCATTCTCTATATTATCAATCCTACCCATAAAACGAGATAATAACTCCTTCTTGTAGTCTATACTTTTAGACTTTACACCTTCTATAGACAAGGAACGGAGATGATGAAAAAAACTGTTGGAGCGATCTGCTAGACTTGATTCTAACAAATACTGACTGAATTCCTCATGTATTTTCTGCATGGACAAAAGGATATGATCCAGTTGTACCGTATAAATAACAGTAAGGGTAAAATCAATACACCCAAGAACAATAAAGACTACTCCTATGATTTCTCCATTTTTTCTGGAAATCAATCCAAGCATTCCGTCCAGAAGGGGTGCAAATACATATAAATCTACCACAGATAAAAAGCCCCAAAAAATAGAGGCTAACAGGCATATTCTTCCTTGAAAATTAAATCTATTCTTGCTGTAATCCCACCACTTAGCATGAAAGAGAAATTCCATTAACACACTTGTTATGTATTCAAGCAAAGTTGCCAGAATAATTCCTAAGGAAAACACTAGATACCAATACTTTTTAATTGGATGTAAGAGTATAAAGATTAATCTCAAAGCAATCATTATTGTACACTAAACTAGTATATCACAATAAAGCAAAATAGAAAACTAAAATTGAACTTAACTTATATTTATGCTATGATTACCTTGTTATTTACAGAGGAACCACATCATATTATTGAAATGAGGTGACCAATTGCTTATCTTTCAGGAAACACTGGCCATAAATCAACCTTATCCTTTTGACAAACTTGCTCCTCTAACTGAGCTTCTGTTCTTTGATATAGAAACTACCGGCTTCCAGGCAGATGTGTCTAGCCTTTACTTAATAGGCTGCATTTATTATGAAGACGACAAATTCCATATTACTCAATGGTTTGCTGATAATTACCGCAGTGAGTTGGATTTACTCCATGCTTTCTTTCATCTTGTTGATAAACATAAAACATTGGTTCATTATAACGGAAACGGTTTTGATATCCCATACTTGCTAAAAAAATGCGCCCAGTTCCATCTACCATACAACTTTGACCAATGCACCAGTATTGATTTATATAGAGCCCTGAAGCCCTATAAGAAACTATTTGCCCTACCAAATTATAAGCAAAAAACTATTGAGGAATTCTTACACATCAAAAGAACGGATCCCTTTACTGGCGGAGAACTTATTCAAGTGTATGGGGACTATATAAAAGCCAAGGTAGGCTACCATGATACAGACTCTTATCTAAATCCTCTTCTTCTCCACAATAGAGAGGACTTAGAAGGCATGATTAAGCTGACGACAATTAAGTACTATTTAGATGTATTTGAAATGCCTCTTACCCTCCAGTGGTTTCATTTGACCAAACAGAAGATAGAGGCGATTTTTACTCTTCCTTTCACTCTTCCTACCCCTGTGACTTTTAGTAAAGGAAATTATAAGATAACCTTAAAGGAACATCAAGTATTTCTATCCGCCACGTGTTATATAGGCGAGTTAAAATACTTTTATCCAAACTATAAGGATTATTACTACCTTCCTAAAGAGGATATGGCAATCCATAAATCCGTGGCATCCTTCGTAGATAAAGAGTTTCGATTAAAAGCGACCCGAGAAAACTGCTACCTCCGCAAATCCGGTACTTTCATTCCTATCTATGAAGGAATGGATGGTTTCACTCTATTTCAAATGAATTATAAAGAAAAGCAGCTATATATAGAAATGAATGAAGAAATGACCTCCGATTTAGAGACTTTAGGAAAGCTTCTACAAGAAATAATGAGACAAATAATTACCGTCAAGTAAAATCCACAAGCAAAAGAAAGGGTTATCGTTTTCTCGATAACCCTTTCTTTTACTTCATCTATGCTACTTATTCAGCAGAGATAATTTCCTTCTTATTATAGGAACCGCAAGCTTTGCATACTCTGTGTGGCATCATTAATTCACCACACTTGCTGCACTTAACTAAGTTAGGAGCAGACATTTTCCAGTTTGCTCTACGGCTATCTCTTCTTGCTTTAGAAGATTTATTCTTTGGACAGATAGACATGGTCACACCTCCTTAAAATTTTTAAA
>JAEZPG010000005.1 GCA_023413555.1 Bacillota bacterium
TCAAGAATCTCTCTTGGTATCTGAACTCGACCAGCCTTATCAAGGATAACATACTCTTCCTGGGTTTCTTCCTCCATCCAGTCAAGTGGATGGTTGTTCTTTATGGCTTCCTCATAGGAGGTCTTTAAGATACGCTCACTGCTTGTCTTTCCATCTCGGATGGAGACCACACGCTGCACCTTCTTGGAAAGATTCGTATCATGGGTAACAATGACAATGGTGAATCCCAACTCCTGATTGAGCTTTCGAAATACATCTAGGATATAGTCTGCTGTCCTTCTGTCAACAGATCCCGTTGGCTCATCCGCTAACAGCAATTTAGGCTGATTAGCTAACGCAATGGCGATAGCGATCCTCTGTTGCTCCCCACCGGATAGCTGGCTTAATCGGCTGTTCTTCCTGTGAGACATTCCCACCATCTCTAGTAATTCTAGAGCACGTTCCTTCTTACTACTCTCTGTTCCAAATAACATGGGCGTAATGACATTCTCCTGGGCACTTAAGTAAGGAAGCAGGTTTCTGGCATTATTCTGCCATACAAAACCTACGGTGTCTCTTTTATATAGCACCAGTTCCTTCTCGGTCATGGAAAAGAGGTTCTTTCCATCCACATGGAGAGAGCCGGCACTTGGTCGGTCAAGTCCTCCAATCATATTTAAAAATGTTGACTTACCACTACCACTGTTCCCAATGATCGCGGTTAGCTCTCCCTGCTCAACGGTAAGATCTAGTCCCTGAAGAGCTACCACCTCTATATCTGATGTTTTATAGATTTTCATAAGATTATCTGCTACTATCATCGGTTCACTCATCGACTATCTCACCATCCTCTAATTGAAATACTACATCTCCTGCAGTCATTAGCCCCACATCATGTGTCGTCATTATTATGGTTATCTTTTCTTTCTCCACCAGTTCCTTAAATAGCGTTACCACTGCAATACCGGTATTACTATCTAATTCCGCTGTCGGCTCATCTGCAATAATGATGGTCGGCTTATGGGCAATGGCTCTGGCGATAGCAACTCTTTGCTGTTCACCACCGGACATTTCCTGAGGCATATGATCCATTCGTCCACCTAGGCCTACCTGCTTTAGACACTCCTCGGTTCTTGCCTTCCGATCTCCCTTGTAGTCCGCTAGCCTAAGGGCAAATTCTACATTCTCATAAGCCGTCATGTTCGGAATTAGGCTAACCGACTGAAAGATAAAACCGATTTCTTTTCGTCTTAGTTTCTCTTTTTCTGTATCATTTACCTCTGTAATTTCTCTTCCTCCAAAATACACCTGCCCGGAAGTTGGGGTATCCAAAGCACCTAATATATTAATTAATGTGGTTTTTCCAGAACCGGAGCGTCCACGTAAGATAGCTAATTTCCCAGCAGGGACTTCAATATTGATGTCTTTCAGTGCTTGAAAACTCTCTTTTCCAGCTATAGGAAAGATTCGATTGATATTTTTTGTAACCAGTATAGCTTCCATATACTTCCTCCTATTTCTGCTATTAGTCTTCTCCAAGCTTTAAGGCCTGCGCAATTTTTAATTTGCTTATAAGTGAAACCAAAATCATCATACAAACTACAAATACAAGAGCCACAATGACAAATAGCCGTACCATATCACTTGATTTCGTCATAAGCTCCATTGGTAAAGTCTGATTATCTCCCGCATAGGCTATCTGAATCATAGGAATATATAGCTTAGAGGCAAGTACACCTATTCCTGCACCTAAAGCAATTGCCAAACCACCTGTACAAATTTGTTCATTAATTAACATATGTATAATTTCTCGTTTGGACATGCCCATAGCCCTAAATACACCAAATAATAACTCTCTACTTCGGATGGATAGAATCCAGTAGATAAGATACCCAATGAAACATAAAATCAAAATTACGATAAAGCTCATGGTCAGGATACCATTAGTTCCTTGAAACATGGAATCCTTTCTGATTTCAAGTACCTTCTGTTCTTTATCAGCTAGCATTGTCAAATTGATATTCTGATTCTGAAGTAAATTATAAAAAAATCCTGTGTCCTTATTCTTCAATTTCATCCAGACCTGATATGGCTCTACTTTCCACTGCTGTTGTATGTTACCGAGGTTTGCTATCACCAAGTAATTGTCTACTGTCCCACAGGTTCCATCGTCAAATTCTTTAATACTGGTTGGTTTATAACCAGGCCAATAGTCTACAAAAGCATAGATTATGGCTCTAACCGTCTTATCGTCCTCTATATTATAACTTATTTCATTATCAGCATTACTAAATTCAATGGTATCTCCTATCTTATATCCTTGTTTTGTCGCATAATTAGAAGATAGGATTACCGCATTTGGATTGGTAGATAAAACGTTTAAATACTCATTGAACATATGGTTGTTTAATCCCTCAGGAAGACGTGCTGTGTTTCCAAAATCCTTTGTATTAATGGCCATTACTTCTGTTTTCATTTCATCAGAAGAATTTACCTTAACGTTGGGATTTCGATAAACCTTCGCTAATGATTCCACTTCATTAAGCTGGGCATAGCGCATATATTCTGGTTCATACCATACAAACGGTATTGGAGTTGTACTCGCCATCACAGCTCCTATATTATTCTTCCATTTCTCTTGAAATACAATATCGGTTCCCGTCGAATATGCTGTATTCTCTTCTGCATTTAAGACAATCGTTCTGGCAATGGTGGAATTAAAGATTCCCAGGGCAACCGTTAAAATCATAAAGACCATAATAAAATATTGTTTGCGCCCTGTTCGAAGAATCTGTAATAAGGAAGCATAATTCACTGGCTTCCATTTCTTTATTCCTACTTTAAATAGGAATTTTATAAGAAGGGGCTGCAAACGTAGGGCAAATAATCCTGCTCCCAAAATGAACAAAGAGGAACTTAAAAACAACAATGGATCGATACTTTGTCCACTGACCACACGGTATAATATATCTGTCTTTTGCCTGTTAAAGGAATAAAATCCATACAAAGACACCCCTAGCATCACGACGTCCAGATAGAGTTTTTGCCAAAACACCTTCTGTCTTCTAGCTTTTTTCTGTTTGAGATTAACAATGCTTATGGCACTGCTTTTTAAAACAGGCAATATGGTAATCAAGATAGAAACTGCAACTGCACCCAGGCTATATAGGACTACTCCTTTACTATACGTTATGGTAAGCGAAGTCCTTTGGACAAATTCCAAAAAAGCATTCGCAGATCCTAATATCCTACAAAGTAAACCTGCTAGTGGGATAGCAAACACAAGACTAGCCACTGATAAGCAAATAGATTGTAGCAAATATAACGTAAAAATCTGTATTCTACTGGCTCCTCTGCTTTTAAATAATGAAATTTCGTTCTCCTCCATATTTAACATTTGTGTTGATATCATAAAGATAAAAGCACACAACAATAAAAATAATGGAATAATCAAGATTATCAAAGTGGAATTAATCTTGTTTATCTTGGAACTATAGTTGTACAACACCTGTAAGTATGCCGGCTCAGAAAATGATTTATGTATCGTGGAACTTGCTGTCACCATGGATGATGTTTTATTA
Organism: Bacillota bacterium; assembly: GCA_023413555.1. Taxonomy (GTDB): domain Bacteria; phylum Bacillota; class Clostridia; order Lachnospirales; family Lachnospiraceae; genus KM106-2. Next base: position 3,561 of record JAEZPG010000005.1, read on the forward strand.
TATAAGGAAGTCACTTGGTCTGGAACAACTCTTTTATAATCAAAATTAACCACCCACTGTCCTGTTAACGCATTATGAAATTGGTTATCATATAATAGCTCTGATTTAAATATGTCTTGACTGATAAAGACCCCATTTATCAGTTCAGACAGATCCATATTCCAATAGGTATCATCCTTTTTTGATATAGTAAAAATACCTACAATACGTAATTTTAACTGCTTACCATTCTTTCCCTTTAAATTGGAGCAGGTAAATTCATCTCCAACTAATAATCCTAGATGATTAAAGGTGCCTTGACTAACTACTGCATCAATGATACCGTCTTCACTTATGGTGTTAGAAAACTGCGATCCGGAGATAATGGTGCTATGCTTTTTCAAATCTGACATGGAGTATAAATCAAATACCTTCTCCCTATCATCTCCATCACGAATCATTTTGGGAATCATTTTAGAATCGGTTGTATGATATTGTGTCACAATTTCCTTTACGGTTAATCCAAGGTTATTACATATGTTATTACTTTTCTCTTCCATTTCCCAGAAGCCATTTGCTTGGTTCTCCTTATCCATAGCATGTCCAAGAACGATTCGAGCAGGATAATCATTGTTTGCTTCTTTATAGTTTTCAAACTCAGTAATCAACATCTTTTGTAAGGAAGCATCCCTATACATCGGATAGCTAGCCGTGATTGCAATAAGAAGTATATTCCCAATAAGCAGGCTGATGACCAACCACTTTTTATGAACCAGCTTTTGTAGCATTATTCGTATCATACAGATCCTACCTTTCTACTGTTTTATTATTCAAAATAAGCTTATCTCCCTTTTGTAATCCTGCAACAATTTGATAATACTTCGCATTTTTAGTTCCAAATTGAAAATACTTCTCCACAAGACTACCATCTATTAATACATAAGCAGATGCCACTCTGTTCACATCATTCTGATCGAAGGTAGCATTCACAGCCTCAATTGGAGCAATTAGTACATTATCCATGGAAAACACATCAACGATTGCGGATATTGTCTTATCTTTTAACTCATTTAATTTCACAGGTTTATCAGGTTTTATTAGACAAGTATTTGGGGTCGTGGTTCTTCCCCCATATAATTCATTTGTTGTACATATTATCTTTCCCTTGATAATTTGCTCCTTACTTCCTTCTCCATTTACAGTTAACTTAACATTCATGTTATATTCAAACAGTCTTTCAGGATCTTTTACTTGAAAAAGAATGGACGTTGGATCTGCAATTCTCATTAAGCTATGTTCTATCTGTGTACCCACACCTGGGTCACTTATGCTAACAACATAACCATCGATTGGTGCTAGCAATTCTGTTGTATTCTTAATCGTTTTGCACTTTTCTATCTCATCTTTCATAGATTCAATCTGTCTTTTCTGTTTTTCTTTATTCACTTCAAAGTCAAGTTTTGCTTTTTCATATTCCAGAATAGCTATTTTTTTATCCTGCTTATCTATTATCAGCTTTTCAACTTTCTTTTGTTCCTGTAATGTCTTATTCTGACTATTAACAAATCTTTGATAAGCTTCTTCAGCTCTCTTTAAATCCAAACTCTTTCTCGCTAAATCAACTTCATCAATACTTGTAGTAATCTTCGCAACCGGAGTGCCTTTTTTTACCATATCGCCTTCTTTAATCATCATTTCTTTTAATCGTACTGATCCTAAATTTTCTGGAATCATTACTTCTTCATACTTAGAAAAATAAAGAAGTGCTTCTCTCTTTTCCTGACTCTTTATAGTACCATAATCAACGCTATACACATTGTCATAAGATTTATCTACATCCTTTAGTGCATCTAAATACATATCATTTTTTTCTGTCAATTGCTTCGTATTTGAATCCTCTTGCCCTTTATCACTTTCCTCAGTAGCAAGGGCTGTAGCAGATAGTCCAATTGTTGATGTGACACCTACTAAAAATACCATTAATATGGCCAATATCTGTCCCTTCTTAATCACTATATACTACATCTCCTTCCTGCAATCCACTAATAATCTCTGTATATATATCTGTTATAGCCCCAATCTTTACAGGTACCTTTTCTTTCTTGCCATCCTTGATTCGATGCACATAGCGAAGGTTAGCTCCTTCTGAATAGATAGCTTTATTCGTAAGGGACATTACATGTTTTCGATAATTGCTTTGTACACAAAGTATAACAGACTCTCCTGCCTTGGGCATATCTTCTTTCTTGCTTTGTTGAATCATAAATTGATTTGACGCCTCCACTTCATACTCCTTACCATTTATTATTACATAGTATCTATCTGGCTGATAAAATGCCGGATCCAACATATATTCATTAAAATAAATCTGAAGCCTAGAGTTATCTACGACACGAACGACAGATGAATATGCCCTTACATCATCTCCTTCCTTAAGGTCGTACGCTACAGAGGTCACAATCCCATCAAATGGAGCAACTATGTAGTTTGATCTCATTTTATTTTTTAGTGTCGCTATTTTAGAGTCATAATTTGACAACATTTGTTCGTATTCCTGGTACTTTACCTTTGCTATATGCTGAATACTCTTTTGTTCCAGCTTTAGTTTGTCAATATTATACCTAATGACCGTAGCATTACCTGCTGTAGCAGTCTTTATATTAGTTTCTTCCTTTACCAACTTTTCTTTTATAATCTTAATATTCAAATCATTCATTTTTCTCTCATTATCATAGTTAGTTTTTGTCTCATCGTAAGTATTCTGTAATTGCTTCAACTCTTGTTCCAATTGTTTATTACTTTGACTGGCTAGTTTCTGACCTTTTTTTACTTTATCTCCAATGTTTACATGGTATTCACCAAAAACCCCATCTTCGGTAAAGAACACGCCCTCAGAAACTGGGATGACATACGTGTCTATACTCGTCGTGTTGCTAATGTCTCGATAAGTTACCTTCTCCGTTTTCTCACTTACATTAACTGGTGTCAAAAGCTCAGGTTGTTTACGATCCTTCTGATTACCTTTACAACCAGACAATAGCAAAGAGGTAAGTACTAAGATTACAGTCAATTTTGATGCTATCTTTTTCATGTATATTTCCTCCCAACTACTAATTTAATATCTTATCATCGTCTTTTAAGCCACTTACTATTTCAACATAATCATTGTTTTTTAATCCTATTTCTACCTTTTGAATGCATTTTACATTGTCCTTATTTACTACATAGACAAAATAATAACCTTCCCCTTTATGAATCAGATCGACTGGCAACACTAACGCATTTTTCTTTTTGGCTACCAAATGGCGAATGAAGCCATTTTTTCCTACGGACAAATTCTTTGGTGGCTTATTTAATCTGAGGTAAATAAAACCTGTTTTATTACCTTCTTGCGGAAGAACTGTTCCTTCATAGGAACTCCCTTCACAATTAACCGTATAAATCTCTCCAGTCTTTAAGAAACCTGTGTCCTCTGAAACATAGATTTCAAATGCACATTCCGATAGATCAACCATATTTATAACGATAGAATTTATTTCTGATAAGCTTCCTAATAAATCTTCTTGTACAAAGCTTACGACACCATCTATAGGAGCATATAACTTTCCTTCTGATAACAGTTTCTTTTTCTTCTCCAACATAAGATTCTGTATGTATATTTCATCCTCTTTGGCTTCTACCTCTGTTTTTAGATTATCTTCTATGGTTCGTATATTTTGATGCATTTGAACCTTCGTTATGTTATTGTACTTATATTCCAACTCGGCAGATTGCTTATCATAAGATGCCTTTAATCTCAAAAGTTCTATAGATTGTTTCATTAACTTTATATCTTGTTCAAGAGGCTTAATCTCTTCCTCCAAATCATTCATATTTAAACTTGCCAATAGCGTTCCCTTTTTTACCTTGTCTCCACTTTTAACGTTTACTATGTTCACCCTCAGATTAGCTAAGTTAAAACTAAGTTGGACATCATTCTTCTGTCTATATACGCATGGAATATCTACTACCTTTTCCATATCCATTCTTTCTGGTGATATAAAGGAGTACTGCGGTATCTCTTCTACTTTGTAAAATGAAACCTCTCTCTCCTCTTTCTCCTGAGGAAGCAGCATACAACCAGACAACCCACATAGTAACAGGCCAACAAGTACCGTACTAATCACTTTTTGCCAAATACTACTTTTTATCATTTTCTTTTCTCCCTTCCGCTATATTTTACTTAATTTCTTGTACATATCTTCTGTTTTCTCTTATCCAGAACACAATTTCTAATCAAATTATATAAATCTGAAAATGATAAGTAAATAAATTATTGGCATATTTTACATTTTATTTACATCTGTTAATTATCTTTCAAAATTGTATTGTATTAGTTTTCGATTATATAACTTTGAGGCGAGGTTTCTTCTTAAGAAAAATAATCTTAAGTAGCTATAGTAAAGAAATACCCGCGTCTCCATATAAAAAAGGTAGAAAGCTCTACTAAGAGCCTTCTACCAACTCATTATTATAGAAGATCTGAATTTACAGTTTTTCATATATACAAAATTTCTCACTTATGCTTATCTAGATATTCTGCGATTAAAGAAGATACAAGATCGTTTATTTTTTTTGGCAAATACGTATCATAGGTATCGACTGGTACTTCCTCAATAGAGTGGCCAACATACCCATAATTCAAGTCTTTATACATTCCCATAATTAAACCATTATGGAAATCTATCCACATAGAACACATTCCATTAGCCTCGTTAGTTACTGGTGAATAAGAAGCATTATTACACATATCAATGATATTTTTAAGCACATCTCCATCCGTTATCTCGAAACTATCTCCCTCAATATTATAGGTAATTGTAATTTTATCAGTGGTAAAACTATATTTTTCTCTTTTACTTGAACTGCAAGCTAAAGCTGTAATTATGATACTGATAAATGCTATAATACTTATAATAGCCTTATTTTTTTTCATCGTCATTCCCCCAATCGCTATACATCAACTACGAAATGTACAATAGTCTTTTCACATTATTTAATTACCACTTTTGTATTAGTTAGAAACTTGGATGCAATCTTCATAATTCATTTAATCTATTATAAAATTGTTTTCAATTATATACAATAACAACTATATCTCTTGTATCACAAAATTAGATATAAAAACAGTCGCATAGTTGCTTTTATGCAATTATGCGACTGTTTCGTATTATAATATTCTTTAAAGCATTGTATTTACTAGTTTTGTAATCAGGAGATTCAGCTATATTTATGAGAATAACTTCCACCTCAAATATGCAACACTCTTGCGTTTATTTCCTTCGTCTTTCCTACATTCCAGAAATTCTCGCCCAGGTATCCGCAGGTTCTTCTTGTTACATTCATTTTAGAATGATCCTTATTATGGCATTGCGGACATTCCCACTCTAGATTATCATTTATGGTAATCTCGCCGTCAAAGCCGCAGACATGGCAATAGTCAGATTTGGTGTTGAACTCTGCATACTGGATGTTGTCGTAGATATATTTTACAATCTCCTCTAGCGCTTCCAGATTGTGCCTCATATTTGGAATCTCTACATAAGAGATAGCCCCACCAGAAGAAATCACCTGAAACTGGCTCTCAAAGTTGAATTTACTAAAAGCATCAATTTTTTCACGAACATCCACATGATAGGAATTAGTATAGTAACCTTTATCTGTCACGTCTTCAATACTTCCAAAACGTTCTTTATCAATACGGGCAAAACGGTAGCATAAAGACTCAGCAGGCGTACCATATAGGCCAAAACCGATTCCGGTCTCCTCCTTCCAAGTATCTGTGGCCTTACGAAGTCGGTTCATAAGACGTAGAGCAAACGCAGTTCCCTTTGGATCTGTATGACTGACACCAGTCATTAGCTTAGTTACTTCATAAAGACCGATATAACCTAAGGAAATGGTAGAATATCCGTTATGAAGTAGTTTATCTATGGTCTCACCTTTTCTTAGCCTAGCAATGGCTCCGTACTGCCAGTGTATTGGACTGACATCTGATAGGGTACCTTCTAACGCACGATGGCGGCAGATTAAAGCTTCAAAGCAAAGACTCAGACGCTCCTCTAACAGCTGCCAGAAATATTCCTCATCACCATCAGCTATAATACCAATCTGAGGCAAATTCAAGCTGACTACACCTTGATTAAAACGTCCCTCAAATTTATATTGCCCATTTTCGTCCTTCCAAGGAGAGAGAAAACTTCTACACCCCATACAGCTAAATACATTACCTTCGTAGTTGGCACGCATCTGTTTGGCAGAGATGTAGTCCGGATATAGCCGTTTTGCAGAACATTTTACAGCAAGCTTTGTGATATAGTCGTACTTGCCACCCTTTAAACAATTATGCTCATCTAAGACGTAGATTAGCTTAGGGAAAGCAGGTGTAATGTAAACACCTTTTTCATTTTTAATTCCTTCCAGACGTTGTCTTAAGATTTCTTCAATAATCATGGCATTTTCTTCTATATACTCGTCGTCCTTGTCCAAGTTCAAGAATAAGGTGACAAATGGGGATTGGCCATTGGTAGTCATTAAGGTATTAATTTGATACTGAATAGTCTGTACTCCACTCTTTAATTCATCCTGTAAGCGATCACTAATAAACTGCTCCATCAGCTCCGGTGTAAGCTTGTCTCCAAACTTTACTTTATAGTGCGCCTCATATTTATCTTTACTCTTACGAAGATATCTTCCAAGATGACGTACATCTACAGATTGTCCACCGTACTGACTACTGGCTACTGCAGATATAATCTGCGTCATTACCGTGCAGGCTACCTGAAAGCTTTTTGGACACTCAATTAATTTTCCATTCATAACTGTTCCATTTTCCAACATATCCCCAATATTAATGAGACAGCAGTTGAAAATAGATTGTAAAAAGTAATCTGCATCATGAAAATGAAGAATTCCTTCCTCATGTGCTTTGCTAATTTTCTCTGGAAGTAAAAGACGTCTTGTTAAGTCCTTACTAACTTCTCCAGCAATCAAATCTCGTTGCGTACTGGCAATCACTGCATTTTTATTAGAGTTTTCCTCCATCACGTCCTTATTACTGTTTTTTATAAGGCTCATAATGGATTCGTCTGTGGTATTTGCTTTTCTTACTAGTTCTCTACTGTAGCGATATATAATATAAGTCTTGGCTAATGTAAATTTACCATAAGCCATTATTTTTTGTTCAATCATATCCTGAATATCTTCCACCTGCATCTGATCTCTTTTGAGACCTTCGATCCCTGCGACAATTGATTCAATCTTATCTTCAGATATACGTTCGTAATCTTCAACCTCTACATTTGCTTTTCGTATTGCAGCCATAATTTTATTTCGATCAAATTCTGCAATACGTCCATCCCTTTTAATAACTTTCATGGCTTTCGTCCTTTCGTAATCCGTTGTCTGAATCAGTATATCACAGAAAGAGAAAAACGTCTAGGGAAAGCACAAAATATAGTAAACTTCCTTATTTATAAACTATATATGGTGTTATTTGCATAAAAAGGAAAATCCCTGTCTATCATGAGACAGGGATAAATCATTCTTCTATTTTACACTATAACCAATGCGTTCACCAAGCTTCACAATGGTCTCAATATTCTCTCTAGAATTCTCCAGTAAATCAGAATCTACCTTAATCTGATCTTTCTTTACAAGTAGTACTGTAGTTGAGCCACCAAATTCAAACATGCCTTTCTCTTCACCACGCTTAAAAGCATGTTTTCCATGATGGTTAATAATACGACCAATCATCATAGCTCCCACTTCTACTTGTACAACCTTATCAAAATGCTTCGTTTCTAACACAGTATATTCTCTACAGTTACGTTTATAGATGTTGCAATGTTCAAGGGCAATTGGATTTACTGTATGTAATTCCCCCGGAATAAAGTAATTCTCGCCCTTTACGCCATCATCAATATAGCAGTAACGATGATAATCATCCACTGTAAGACGGAAGATCATGCAATAGCCACCTTCAAACTCCTTGTAAATCTCGTCTCCATCAAGTAAATCCTGCAATGTATAAGCGGAGCCTTTGATATAAAAAACATTATGATCATTAATTTTATAGATAGAAAACTTCGAATCACATGGACTGATAAAAACTTTTGGGTCCTTACTGATTGGTCGCTTTCCTTTTCTAATCTTACGTGTAAAAAATTCATTATAAGAACGATATCTTCGTTTTTCATAATCGCTTAGTTTGATGTTTGAGTTTTTTAAAAAAATATCAATAATTCCTGTTGATAAACCGCTGTCCAAAAAACAACCCACTATCCTGGATATCATAGGTTTGGTTAATACCTTTAACAGCATTCTACCAGGGACTGTTTTATACAGTAAACCAAGAGTTACTTCCTGGCTTTCATTTGTAGTCAAATAATGTCCCTTACGATCTTTTATTACACTCATATTAGAACCCCTTTACAAACCAGATAAATTCAGCGATACCAACCACTAAACAAACTAGCATGCCTTTCATTTGAAGCTTTATCACTTTAAATTTCAAAACAAAAGCAACTGCTATAATTGCCAAACAAACAGCATACACCTGCGGAAAGCTAGAACCAATATACTCACGGAAACTGTAAACCAAAGGAAGTATCAAAGCCACGTTGGTAACTGGTAATCCCTCATAATGCACTCTTGGACCACCCGTTGTCTGTTGGCGTTCCTCTTCCATTACATTAAAGTACGCCAATCGAACTAAAGCTGCTAAAGTATAGCATATTAATACAATATAGTATACTATATGATCTCTCATACCTAAATTATATCCGATAACTGCAGGAAGAACACCAAAACAAACTAAATCAGAAAGGGAATCAATCTGAATTCCAAATCGCTTCTCTTGAACTGTCCTCTTTCTTGTTTTAGCTACAGTTCCATCAAACATATCGCAAAGTCCTGAAAGCATAAGCATCAACATTGCCAAAGATGTACTACCATCTATTGCACTATAAGCCCCAAACAACGCTAAGCCTGCTCCAATGTAAGTCAAAATAACAGTATAATTATAGAAGCCTATCATTATATCTTTCTCCCTTCAGCACATTTACTGAGTCTAGTAACCCAAAAGTGATATAATACCGTTATGATACCGGTAAACACTAATTGAAAATAAAAATTAATTCCTCTAGTCAACACCATAGCCGGCGCCACAAAGTTTTCTGCATATATCTCTGCATATAGTAAAATAAACATTGCCTCGGATACACCTACAGCACCTGGCAGAGGCAAAGAATCTACTGTAATGGAGATTACCACCTGAAGTGCAAAAATATCCATTACATTAAAGTCTTTTAAGCCAAAGCTACGAAACACGCAATAACCTACAGTAAATAACGCACATCTCTGTATTAGAGTAATGATAGTGGTCTTTACTAACACAGATGGATGATCTTTAAGAAATACAGCACTGCTATGATAATCTTCCAAATGCTTATAAACACTTTCCAACTTAGCTTGTGGTCGTTTCATGATGTGTAGTTTAGCTAAAATTTTAAAAAATCCTGATACCACTTTTTTAACAATCTTTTTGCTATACATGCACAATAAACATGCTGCTATAATCGCAATATTAATAATAATACCTATAATAAACAGCCAAAAAGTCAGACGGTTACGCATAATAAAGTCTCGATGTACAAAACATACAATAAGACCTAAGAAAAGTAGCACCACCTTAAATATTACCGTATAGAGTAATATAACAATTGAGGTTTTAGAAATAGGAAGCCCATCCCTAGACATATAGTAAACTAACACAGGCTGACCACCAGTAGCAGATGGTGTTATTCCACAATAAAATAAATCTATACTGGAATAGCAGAAACTTCTAATTAAACCAATTGACATTCCTATGGACTGTCCTAGTATAGATAAGCTAACACCTTCCAGAAATATATTTCCAAAAACCATAAGAACTGCAATTATTAAAAATCGATTATCCGAATCATGGATAATCTTCATTAATGTCTTTAAATCACAAGTCCGAAAAACAACATAGTATGTAAGGAGAAATAAAGCTATCAATAAAATAAAACTAGTCACATACTTATTATCGAATTTCTTAAGTATCTTCATTCTGTCACCTTTTAGAACCAGTTAACAAACTAATGCAAAAAGCTCTATCCTAACATATTATAGGCATTACCCTCTAACTGGACATAACTGTCCTGTTGTAACATCCATTTAGCATTATACCATAGGTTACTAGTAGGTAGTCAAGTATTTAGACATATTTTATTCATAATTCTAAAAAATTAATAAACTTTTCTAGATTACTATTTCCATTATTATGTATGTCCACATTATTCCTTCCATATATAGGATTATATTGGTTCTTATAATAACCATAATAGTCCATTTTTAAACTATATATTTATTTTTTTTACAAATTTATTTATTTTTTGTTTTTTGCTTTGTCTTTCGTATATTATGAAATACTTTTATCCATTTCCCATCCATTTCCCAAATCATATCTATCACTTTACCATTATCTCGGATCAATATAATGAACCTCATGTATATATGCTTCTAGAACAGTACTATTTTCAGTCTGATATGCTTCTATACAGTCATTCTCACTGCTTTCCACAACTTCATCAGTCTGAATATACACGGAAGTAGTTTTAGGTTCATTTACGATCAGTAACCCATTGAAGATAAAGCTTAAACTGATGATTACACTAGTAATTTTTACTGATTGTTTTAATGTCTTCATATTCATACTATAAATAGCACTCCTTTCGTAAATGTCTTCGTTACAATAATAGGATTTGCAACATTTATTAATTTATACTTCCATAATTTACATTCAAATTCCTATTTTTCATTTAAATCTAATCCTTGATTAAAAATGTATTTATTAGTACAATATAAATAACTTAATACTACTTACATTAATTTTAATGTTTTGACAATTAGTAATTTTATAATACAATTTTAAGGAGACAACTATGAGCGACTATGTAATAATAAGCGACGCCACTCTAGACTTACCTTTGGATGTTATGGAACAACATAAGATTCATGTTATACCGATGACATTTACTCTAAATGATGTTTCTTACACCCATTACCCAGACGAAAGAGAGATTACCATTGAAGCTTTCTATAAGGCATTAACTGAAGGTGGCCTTTCCCAATCCTCTCAGATACCTCCCATTATCTATCAGGAATTTATGGAAGAGTTTTTGAAACAGGGTAAGGATATTTATTATATTGCATTTTCCTCAGGACTGAGTGGAACCTACAATTCTGGAAGAATGGTAATGGAGAATCTTAAAGAAAAATATCCAAATCAAAAATTATTATGCTCAGATACTCTTTGCGCATCCGTTGGAGAAGGACTATTAGTTCTCACCGCTGCAAGAAAAAAGGAAGAAGGCTTATCTATAGAAGAATTACAGCAATGGGTAAATAAACATCGTAGTAATTTTATGCATTGGTTTACTGTAAAAGATTTATTTTACCTAAAACGAGGTGGACGTCTTTCCAGCCTGGAAGCATTAGTAGGAACAGCTCTGAAGATTCGACCTGTATTAACTACAGATGACGAGGGTAAATTAGTGGTATTCTCCAAGTTACGAGGCTCTAAAAAAGAACTTGAATTTCTTGTAAATGCCTTAGAAACTCAAGCAATCGCGCCAGCTAATCAAACAGTAATCATTGGACATAGTGATAATTTAGAGCAGGCTAAGGCCCTAGAACAGTTAATAAAAGAAAAAAATATTGTAAAAGAAATTATAATATCACAGATTGGACCTATTATAGGAACTCATACAGGTCCTGGAATGTTGGCACTTACCTTTTATGGGGAAAAACCTGCAAATTAAAAAACATTGCTTGCAAAACTCTCCGCATGGGGGCCTTGCAAGCGGCAACTTCTTCTCCAACCCAGTGCGACCCTTGACTTCCTATTATGTAGGAAGTCTTTTTTTATTTGATAGGGTAGTTCGATACTACTTTAACGTTACAAAAATAGGAGTATGATGAATAGCTGGTAGGATAATATCTATCAAATCCTTCGTTCTTAACTTTATACTACTGGTATTGATACATGGATGGCATCCCACAAATTCCATTTCTACCACATCTCGGTCTATAACAAGCTGTACCTTATTCTCTGTATCATTCATGAGTCCTAGCACACTCACGGACCCAGGAGTGATATCCAGATACTTTTCCATATATTCTGGAGTTCCAAAAGATAATCTGGTACTATTAATCTGCCTTGCCACCTCTGGAGTTTTCAGCTTTTTATTTCCTGCCATCATAAGTAGATAGTACTGGTCTTTCTTAGAATTGCATAAAAACAAATTCTTACATATCTCTATGTCTAAGATTAGGTCTACATCCTGACAATCCTCTATGGAAGCTGTCTCCTTATGATCCAAACGCCAAAATGGTACCTGGAGTTGGTCCAACAACTCATATACCCGCATTTCTTTTTCCATACGGTTTTCCGCACCTGTAGCACCCTGATATACAATCGTCTGTAATTCCATACCGTGCAATAGTTTATACCCCCTTCCAGTTAGTATCGCTTGACACAATTGCTGCATAGTGTCTATCTTTTTTGTGAGTTCTATCCCACCTAACTTACATTCTTGACTATGTGCATCAGAGCCCTCAATCATTGTTAAATAATGCTGTGTTGCGTACTCATAGGCACGAGTATTATAAATTGAATCTCTCTTTACATTGCCTTCATTATATACCTCTATTCCATCCACATATTGAGGAAATACGCGAACCTCTGGTATGTATACTTCCTGCCTAAATGGATGTGCTTGAAAGATATAACCACCGGATTCTTTGACCATCTGATACTGATCTTCTATGGAACAAGTTGCAATTTCTGGGTGCCTAATTAGCCATTGTTTGTCAAGTCCATAAACTAGAAAATCAGTCCCTTGATATGCTGATTCCCAACCAAAAAATACATCTAAGCCTATACGGTCACCTTCTGCTTTTGCTTTCTCATAGCCTATACAGAATAACTCCACTCTTTTCTCCCAAGATAGACCTCTTGGAACTGTTGTATTACCATTAAAGAAATGATCGGTTACAATAATCCCCTGATATCCATACTTCTTATGCTTTTGTACCTGTTCTTCTGCCGTAGCACTTGCACATGCACTGGTCTCTCTAGTATGCACATGCATATCAATTTTGTAACCCATGCTACTTCCCCTTTCCTAACAATCCCAGAACACCCCTAATTCAGATATGCCTAAGATAGAGCAAATTGACTATTATATAGTTTAGCATAGAATCCATTCTGTTTTAATAATTCATCATGGGTTCCTTGCTCTATAACATGGCCCTTATCCATTACCAGGATCTGATCTGCTTCCTTTATGGTTGACAATCGATGAGCCACTATAAAACTGGTTCTTCCTTTCATCATCTCGCTAAAAGCTTTCTGAATTCTAATTTCAGTTCTAGTATCAATAGAAGATGTTGCCTCATCTAAAATCAACATAGGAGGCAACCATAGCATAACTCTTGCAATACAAAGAAGCTGCTTTTGTCCTTGAGACAGATTGCCACCTTCCTCAGAAATAATTGTCTCATAGCCACTTGGGAGACGTTTAATAAAACCGTGGGCATGCGCCTTTTTAGCTGCTTCTATAATTTCTTCCATGGTAGCTTCCGGCCTTCCATAAGCAATGTTTTGTGCTATGGTAGCAGGCTTAAGCCAAGTATCCTGTAATACCATTCCATAATTCTTACGAAGACTATCTCTAGTAACCTGTTTATAATTATATTCATTTATGGATATCTGTCCACTATCTATTTCATAGAATTTCATTAATAGGTTAATCATGGTAGTCTTACCGCAACCGGTAGGTCCCACAATAGCAATTCTCTGCCCTGGTGTTACCTTCAAGCTCAGATTCTCTATTAAAGGGGTCTTTTTATCATAAGAAAAGCCCACGTTCTCAAGCTCTAACCTTCCATCCACCTTAGTCAGGTTGATAGCATCAGCAGAATCCTCAGGCTGCGCCTGTTCCTCCATCAATTCAAATACCCTTTTTGCTGAGGCAATTGCCCCTTGTAACTCAGTAACCACACCACTTATTTCATTAAATGGTTTTGTATATTGATTGGCATAGGTTAAAAAGCAGGATAATTGACCTACGGATATATGATAACTCATAGCAGAAATAGCACCAAAGATACCTACTCCTGTATAAACTAATCCATTTATAAAGCGTGTGCATGGATTAGTGAGAGCCGAATAAAATAAAGCTTTGACACCACATACGCGTAGTCTTTCATTCATCTCAATAAACCGCTCCATATTCTTCTCTTCCCTGCCAAAAGCTTTCACCACCTTCTGTCCACCTATCTGCTCCTCTACATAACCGGTCATTTCACCTCGAATCTCAGATTGTTGCTGAAACATATGAAAGGTATGCTTTGCAATAAACCTTGCAACAAATAAGGATAACGGCGTAATCAGTATAACGAGGAGAGATATACTTACATTGATAGAAAACATAAATCCAATGGTACCAAGAATGGTTATGACACCAGTAAAAAGTTGAGAAAACCCCATCAAAAGTCCGTCCGAAAACTGATCCACATCTGTAATCATTTTGCTGATAACCGAGCCATAGGAGTTGCTATCTAGATAGCTTAATGGAAGCTCTTCTAGGTGCCTAAAGGTCTTTATTCTAATATCTTTTACTACAAAATAGGTGATCTTATTATTTATCATGGTCATCAGCCACTGGGCCAAGGAAGTAATTCCAATGACAATCGCAAGGATAGCCAATACCCTTTTAATACTTACAAAATCCACTTGTCCCTTTGCAACAATATAGTCAATGGTATCTCCCACTAAGATAGGTGCATACAAGGTAAAAGCAACTGTTACAACTGCCAACAAAAGTGAAAGTCCAAAATAAAACCAGTATGGTTTAATCATCTTTATAATTCTCTTCAAGGTTTCTTTCTGACTCATGCTTTTGTCACCTCTTCTTTGGATAATTGGGAATAACAAATCTCCTGATACTCTTTACAGGTATCTAGCAACTCTTTATGAGATCCCAATCCTACCAGTTTACCATCGTCTAATACTAATATTTTGTCAGCATCTTTGATAGAAGAGGTCCGTTGGGACACAATAAAGACAGTCTTTTTACCTCCCAAAGTCTTAATTGTGTGACGAAGCTTTGCATCTGTGGCATAATCAAGGGCTGAACTGCTATCGTCCATTATAAGAATATCTGAATCGGAAACTAAAGCCCTTGCAATTGTAAGTCTTTGCTTTTGTCCTCCGGAAAGATTGTTGCCACCCTGAGACAGCATAGTTTTTAAACCCTCCTCCTTATTCATGACAAATTCATAGGCCTGAGCAATTTTTATGGCATGTATCATCTCCTCTTCGGTAGCTCTCTCATTGCCCCAGCGTAGATTATCTTCAATCGTTCCCTCAAACAACCGTGCTTTTTGAGGTACTATAGCCACTTTATGGTGAAGAGCTTCGTAGGTGTACTCTTTTACATTTATGCCATCAATCAAGACTTCTCCTTCGTCCACATCATAATAACGAGGAATCAGGTTTACCAAGGTAGATTTACCATCACCAGTACCACCAATGATACCTACAATTTCCCCTTCCTTTACCGTAAAACTGAGTTCAGACAGGGAGGGAGCTCCTGCACCTTTATAGGTAAAGGTAACATGTTTAAATTCTACCTTAGGAGTATCCTTATTCTCAATCTTAGACTCATTTCGGTATTCATAATCTAGATTGAGGCATCCCTCCTCCATAGAGTTTTTTAATGCAAAAACATCGTTGATACGGCTAGCTGAAGCTGATGCCTTCGTGACAGTTACAATTAAATTCGCTAGGGCAAGCAAAGCAAGCAGAATCTGGGTCATATAATTTACTAAAGCAATAACCTGTCCCTGACTAATCGTCCCTTCATTTACTTGGTAACCGCCCTGCCAAATAATAGCTATAATTGATACATTGACAACAATATAAGTAAATGGATTTAAGAGTCCGGAGATTCTTCCCACACCCATCTGTGTCTGGCATAATCGGTTGCTTGCTTCTTCGAACTCCGCTATCTCATCCTGTTGCCTGCAAAATGCCCTTATTACTCTACTCCCTACCAGATTATTTCTGGTGACTAGAGAAACCTTATCTAGTATATTTTGTATTTTTTTATAAATAGGCATAGTAACTAGCATGATTCCATAAATAATGAATGACAACACCGGTACAGCTATCACAAAGATAATTGCAATCCTTTTGTTTATAGTAAATGCCATTACAAGTGCCCCAATTACAATAAACGGAGATCTAGAGAACAGTCTCAGAAGTAGATTCACTCCCGTCTGAGTCTGATTAATGTCACTAGTGATTCTAGTGATTAAAGATGAGGTCCCAATACCATCTAATTCTGTATAGGACAGCCCATTAATATGGGCAAATAAATCATTTCTTAAAGCTGTTCCAAAGCCCATTCCGGCTTTCGCAGCATAATACTGGGCAGTCAGGGAACAGGCAAGCCCTAAAAGGCCTAAAAAGACCAGTATCCCGCCTAACCTCAGAATATAATTCAAATCCTTATTCTTAATTCCGACATCAATAATCTTAGCCATTACAATTGGCACTATCAATTCAAAACAGGCTTCTAAAAGTTTAAACAAAGGTCCAATAAAACTCTCCTTGCTATACCCTTTTAAATACCTTCTTAGTTTCCACATAACTAGCTCCTTTATCCATTTCCGGTCTATTACTCATTTAATAGATCCGGATGTACATAGCGTCTCCGCTTTTTC
>JAEZPG010000046.1 GCA_023413555.1 Bacillota bacterium
TCATTTACTGTTTCATAAAGAAACGTTCTAATTCTGAAATTCTTATTGAATTTTCAGGGTTGTTTCACTGTTCAGTTATCAATGTTCTTAGTCGCTGCTCTCACAGGCGACTTGTCTATCTTAACACTATTTAAGCTTTGTGTCAACAAGTTTTTTCATCTTTTTTTGACTTCACCCATTTTTTTATCAGAAATAATCCTCTATTTCGCTCATAATTTGTGGCTTTTCATAGACAACTTACTTATAGTAACATATATAAAATACTTTGTCAATAAGTTTTTTGTTTTTTCTGAACACTTCATACAATTTAGATGAAAAACTTACAAATACAGTTTCACCAATTAAAGAAAGCACTTACTAGGGTATCTATAAGTGCTTCCCACTTCACTATTAATATTATTTCCATTACTTTGATTTATGTATATTATAACCTTATTAGTGTGCACTTGGGAAAAATGGTCGTAACGACATAGCTATATTACTAGCAGGCATTGTCTGCAGAATTATATTTCCAGGACCAGTTACTACTGTATTAAAGAGACCTTCTCCACCTAAAAACTTATTTTTAAGTCCAGGAACCGATACAATATCCATAGTACAGCTTGCGTCCATAGCTACTAGATATCCAGTATCTATAATCATACTCTGTCCTGGTGCCAGATTATACTCAACAGCATATCCATCAATTTCAATAAATGCTTTTCCCATACCGGATAGGCGCTGCATAATAAAGCCTTCACCACCAAAGAAACCAGCACCTAATTTCTTTTGAAAATGAATGGATAACTCCACTCTGCTTTCAGATGCTAAGAAAGCCGATTTCTGTACAATAACAGGACGATCAGGTGTAATGTCAAATGCACGTATAGATCCAGGAAAACTGGATGCAAAAGCAATCATACCTTGTCCTCCCATAGCAGTATAATTATTTTGAAAGATAGAATCACCTGAAAACATTCTTCCAAATGCTTTTCCAATTCCCCCATTAGAGGATGTCTCCATCTTCATGTTAGGGGACATCCAACTCATAGAACCACTTTCCGTGATCATCGTCTCTCCTGGTTGCAAATAACAAACTACTACTGGCATAGGTTCGCCTTTAATTTCGTATTGCATCATGTACTCCTCCTATCAATTATGGTATATATATTATACCAATATCCAATAATTAACACAATGTGTTTATAGATTAAGTATTTGCCCTTCTCTATCCATAGAGATAATTTTATTTACATAACCCTTAGCACATTTTTCTTGTTTTAACTTATCAATAATGCTATATTTCCCCCAACAATGCATAGGAACTACTTTTTCAGGGCAGACAGCCCTCATAAAGTAATCCAATCCCCACCAATAACGTTCTTCCTGCCTTGGATCCAATACAACAAATGCTACATCAAAATGAGTTCCCTTAAGTTTATTTATTTCTCTAATATAGTTCTGCTCCATCTTTTTTTCTTCTTCAAGTTCCTCTCCTTGCCATGTCCACCAATTCAAATCACCAGCATGATAAATAACGTTACCTTCACAAGAAAGAACAAAGGCTACACCAGCATCTGTAGAGGTAAGGGTTTTTACTTCTAGATGATTGTCAAAGGTTCCGAACTCATATACTTGATTTTTGCCAACAAACGTAATCTGTTCTTTGACAGCCGGATCTATTCCATTTCGCTCTAGGTAAGTGGGGCTTAATCGAATATCCTTAGAAAGAATATAACTCACAACAGGATAATCAGCCATCTTTGTAAATATTTCTATGTTAAAATGATCCTGATGCTTATGACTGGATAATACATATATCTTTTTACTAAGGTCAAAAGGAGGGAGTTCCCCTTTATACCAGTCAAACAGAAAGGTGTTCTTCTCCATTTCCACTAAAAAGCAACTATGGGTGATATGGGTGATTTTCATTATTATCTACTCTTCTTTCTAAAGACTACTTTTCTATTTTGTTGCTATTTTGTTTTTGATTGCTGTTGAACTAACTCCTTTGGTATAGGGAAAGAACTCCATATTAGATCCAACGCTAATTAAGTCCTGGCGCTCCTGTTCCCAGTCAACCCCATGATCATCTCCAGAAAAATGACAATCATAATGATACAAATTCCATGCATCCATTTTTTTAGTATTTTGAAAGTTCACTTCTACTACTTCATCCACGTAACGGATAGCCCTTACAATTTCAGCGCGCTCTTCATACGGAATGTATGGTTTTCTCCCCTTAAAGTATTCCACAAGTTCATCAGACAACACTCCAACAATCAGATATTTACATCTCTCCTTGGACTTACGAATCAAATTCAAGTGCCCAATATGGAATAAATCATATACCCCCGGTACATATCCAATTTTATATATTCCCTTTTCCATCTACCTACTCCTTCTCCTCAGTCGCAAAGATCCACTCTTTCTCCTGTACATAGATTCTGCAATCATCTATTCCCATTTCTTTTAATTGCTTCTCAATCTCTTTGTAGTGAATATTGCATATAATCAACCGTAGTGTTCCCTGTGGAACCTCCAATAATGCTTCAGGTGATTTAATTTCTATGCTATACCTATAGGTACCCCATTTATTCTTATCATTATCTACAAGAAAAGTAGGGGGATACATATTGCCGTAACGAGTCATGTAATGTTCAAACATCATACCTGTTCCAAACAGCACAATCACCTGTTCCGCTATATCCTCAAAAATATCAATGTACTTTTGGTTAAACTTCTTATATGGCATATCCGCTTTGAACACTCCTGTATGATGAGAAACTCTTTTCTCCACAGGTGGCAATGTCATATAATCCTGTCCTTTCGCGGTTCTTAGATACCTGTCCCAACCTACCGGAACTAAGAACTCTTCTTTTTCAAACTCCATAGTAAGCGTACTTGCAAAATCCTCTTTATAAAATCTCTGTGGTTTCCTGTTATAACCACCTAACATCGCTACATATGGCGAAGTGGATGATCCACATTTTCTTATAAGGAAATCCACTTTATGACATAAAAACTTTCTTGTGAAGATAGCACTCAGCCTACGATACCATTTCCATTGGAAGGGACAGAGATCTGCCATTTGCTCCTTTTGACTACCATAAGTTTTGGCTAATAATAATCCTTGATAGAATATTTTTTTCTCTATCACTTTCTCATTTTTCTTGCTGTCTGAATCTATATTATCTAATGGGATAATATCAATCCAGATTCCTAAGTTACTTCTGCTACCCCATGTAGAATCTTCCACAGCAGTTGTTTCGCTATTTCTTAGTCGACTATATCCACAGTAGAAATATGAGTCATTCTCGGGGGTTTGCAAGAAATATGGGTATTCTAGCTCCTCCATTGCTACTTCCTGCAACTTTTCATAATCTTTTCTTGGCATAACTACATCGATATCATCATCCCATGGGATAAAACCATGATGTCTTACTGCACCAAGAAGTGTTCCATAAGCGAGGAAATAGGTGAGACCATGTTTCTCACACAACTGTCTGAAGATTATTAAGAGGTCCATCTGCACCTTAAAAATCTCTTTCTTTTTTGCAGAGATAGGATAAGTCTCCATTCCCCCATCCTCTTTGCAAAGTATCTTAGCGTTTTTCTGCATTTGCTCATTATTTACTTTTGCCCATTTATAAAACTGAACATAGCGCTTATGATTCCGGATCTCTTGAATAAAGCGATTCTCTTCGTCAACAAATATTGACCATAATTCCACTAACCCATACTTTTGCATAAAATAGGACAGTGGTATCTGATTCTCTGCGCCTGTGGTAAATCCATAGATATAATAAAGTGCTCGAAATAAGATATATTTGGCTGGATAATTTTCTCGAAGAAATTCTTGATCAAAGAACAGAAGATCCCCTTTGTTATAGAAACAATTTAAAGGTATCAACTCAATATAGGCTTTTTTTAGAATTACTCCCCAGTCTAATTCTTTTGTCTCATCAGTCAACATTGTATTATCTGTTGCATCCATATGTACTGATGAACCAAGAATATACTTGTACAATCGTTCTATTTCAATTTTTACCTGTTCCGGATTCTCTCTAAATAGCTTTTTTATGTAATTAGAATATGTTTCTGCCTCTATAAAAGGCATAACAATTCCATCTTGTTGCATTTCATGTGGTACCACCGGGATTCCATGGTTTTTTAAATCCATAATATGGTTCATAATCTGAATTCTAGAATTTTTACCTGCCGGCGATAATTCCTTCTTAGTCACCCACCCATCCGCATGGATTGCAGTAACAAATGCATTTTTCTCTCCGCGGTCTGTAGATATGGCCGCATAGTTTACAGTTGAGAAGTGCCCTGACTGACTGCATTCCACTAAAAATGAATTGGCCACAAATGGAAACATCCCATTCTCCACAATATCATCATAGAGTTCTAGTTCATATGCAATCAGAGAGTCTGCTGTTTCATAATAGGGAATCAATCGTTCGTTCAGATTCTTTTGTGGTAGTAACTCATCCGTATAGACAAGCTGTGGAAACTGTGCATCTGGCAAAGGATAGTAGAATTTTGTAGAGGCAAAGCCCACCTCATGTAACAATTCTTTCAGTTCTTGTCTGGAGAATGAATACGAGTTACAGCCCTTAGGGTAAAAGTTCAGTCCATCAAAAGGAAGCATAGTACTCCGATCTCTTGCTCCACAAAGATAACGTAACCCAAAACGATTATCTACAGTCAGTAATAACGTGCCATCTTTTTTTAGAAACCTTTCTCTTATCTCTGTCAAATAGGCTGCTGCAGTGAATTTATTAAGCCCTCCATTAATTACAACATAATCAAATCGTTCTTCCCTCAAACTTTTAATAGAGCCCTGGTAAATTTCGAGATTATCTGCTTTTCCATAACGCTTTCTTATACATTCTGCTTTCTTCTGATTTTCCTGGGTTACCTTTACTTTAGTGCATCTTGAAAGAAACACTCCTGTAAGTGCACCATATCCTCCATCAATCTCAAGAAGAGTACTGTCTGTCTTAAATTTATACCAAGAGTATAAACCTGTTCTTAATATAGACAATTGATAGAATGTCTGATAATCCACATTATCATCAAAATAAGAGTCATAATATGAACACAAATAATCTGATATAAATTGTTCAATTCTTTGCTCACTCGCCGTCGTAAATTTCATATTTTATCTTCCTGATTATCTGGCTCCTAGATCCAACCAGACCATCTTCTCCTCCACAATTCCAAGTTCCAGCAGTTCCTTTTTGATGCAATCTGCAACCTTCTGATTCATAACCCCAATCAGAATTTGATCATAATCCATATTAAGAATTTCTGATGGATTTACTACCTTAAGTCCCTCGTTTCTTCGCTGCCCATAATTCTTGTCTACCCACAGAATAATCTTCATTCCAGGAAGATACCTACAGTCGTTATAAATTTTCTGTCCTGCCTTTCCCGCTCCATAGAGAACTACCTTTTTGCATCGAAAGCATTTGGGAATCCGCAAGCCATAATGCTTTACATACCAAAAATGTTCTTTCCAATTATGCAAGGTTTTTGATTTTGATTTATATTTTTCAATCTTTGCTTGTACCTTTTTGCTGCTTCGCATAATGGAATATTGCAGTTCGGTTCCCTTATAAAGACTCTCCTGAGCTTGTCCCTTCTTGGGTAAGAAAATACGTTTTGCTTCCTTACTAGTCAACTCTGGAGCAAAGGGACCAATTCTTTTTTCCCTTCCTGAAGCATTATTTGGCATTCCTCCAATATAAGAAAGAACTTCTGAATCTGGAGTTTCTAATGCCATATGAAAATACTCGCTTACAAGTTTAAAAGCCTCATTACTATTCCCATTAAGCTTACAAAAAGATGTGGTATAAGCTCGAATTCCATCTTCATAGGCCTTAATTCCATGCTCCTGTAAAGCCTTTAATTCTCCTGTTCCTTCCAAATAGATCGGTCTCATCTTTCCATGGCTCTCTTCATACCCAATGGTTTGATTCTCAGGCGCTCTTGTAAGCATCTCAATTGCAATATTATTATCTAAGAAGCTTGGTAAATAGACAAAGAACTCACAGTCCTCAACATCTTTATAGGTATCACGTTTAAAGTAAAACGTCCTGATCTTATTCTTTCGAAATGGTTTTGTAAGTCTAGCTAGACATCCTTGGGTATAACCAGTTCCCCCAATTTCTACATAGGCAGTATCCTCTCTCTGAATATCAATTTCCTGCATTAAATACTGCACTGCTTTCTTCCTTCTGTCTACCAACGCATTTTGAAGATAGGAAATAACTGATTTTTGATGTACAATAATTTCATGATAACAGTAATTTCTTATTACAGGCGTAAAGGATTCCTTCTGTACCCTTCTTAACTGCGGAAGTATCTCATATAGCTGACTTTCAGTCAATTCCAATAATTCCGCAACATCGCATATAGAAGTAGCACGATGCTTATAAGAACTATTTAGGAGAATCGCTAAGTCATCCTGTTCCTCCACGGCAATCATTTTCCAGGCTTTTCTGGATCCATATAAATAATGAGTCTCTATCTTATACTGGTTTTCTCTAATTAACTGATCCGCAATTAATTTTGGAAAATATCCGTCTCGTGCAATAAAATAAAGTTTGTTTATGCTCCTCTTGATACATTCCTCAAGAATCCAGCAAACATAGGCATATAGGATAGGCCCACCTAGTGAAGCGCCCATTCGAAATGCTATAATATCCTGATAATTTCGCCTGGCATATAAAGAAGTACCAATCGACAACTGTATGTAAGCATTCTCCCTCTTCTTTTCTAAGATCTGTTTTTCAAAATCAAGCATGGAAACTGATTGATAGTGTTCTGATTGTATGCCTAAAGACTTGGGTACTCTCACATCTGACTCTATATTATCGCCAATATGAACCCACTCCTCATAAGCAACATGTTCCTGCTCCTTTATATACTGATATAAAGAGCCATGCCACTTTGACTTCATACTCTCTGAGGATACATACAAAGGGATCGTATCGAATATTGGATCTATCTTATGCAGCATATTCCCAATTACTTTTTTATCTAGGTACATATCAGATATTAAAACGACACATTGACCTTTCGCAACATATTGTTTCAGTCTCTGTATGTTCTCCTGAATTGGAAAGATATTCTCTAACTCCGTCTGCACCTCTAATTCCATCAGTTGATTCTTTTGCTGTTCAGTTAGTCCAAGTAACTGTAGTGCTTGATAGATCTCTGATAATAAGATTTCCTGACGATTTTCATTTCTACAGACAGAACGAGCCAACTCTTCTGCATGAATACGGTAAGTCAGGAAATAATTTCTTAGATTGGAGGGAAATTCGGAATAGGAAGACTTTTGTAGTTCTTCCTGCACTAATGCAAAAATCCCCTCTGGTGTAGCTGTTTTTCTAGTTATTAATGTATCAAACACATCAAAAGAATAGAGCATTTCCCCCACCACCTTACTATATACTAAAACATTCTCGAACTCCTCCTAAAACTGGAATTACGTTTGATACATCCTTACTTAATAACTCTTTTGTCACAGAGATGCAATCCTTATGTCTCATAGCAATCAGAACGATAGCATCTTCTTTATCTAACTCTATTTGACTTATTGCTACCACAGGAATTACGTTCTGCTGTACACTATCACATCGAAGTTCCGATACAACAAATGATTCAACATATATCCCCATATCATGCAATCGTTCATATAAGGCTGTGCCAAGAATACCGGCACCATAGATATATATATGTTTTTTCCCCTTGATTTGAGATAGAATCTCTGTTTTATCTGCCACCCAAAAATAGTGTCGTATCTTTTCGGAACCAATCAAACTCTCAACCATAGTTCTTTCATACTCATTAAAGTATTCTAAATCTAATTCATTAGAGGCAATTGCCTCCTTCATCTGTTCAGAAAAATGAATCACAAATTCCTCTTTATACTGCTGGGCAATACGATGCATATTAAATACATAACTGTAGAATAAATAATACCAATAGGGAGCGCGATACAACTCATATTTTTCCATATCTTGTCGTAAATACTCTGTTACGAATTGGTATTCCTTACAGACGCAATATACTTTATCTTTTCTTGCCACGGATGAATTGGGATTGTCTCTTCGATAACGATAAAATGATTTGTCAATAAAGAAAAACCGACCTTTATTGGTAAAAATCTGAAACCAGAAACCAATATCCTGATAGGAAGCACCTGGTGTCTCATTATGTCTAATATGATTTCCTTTCAAATAAGAAGTCTGATAAATTCCTGCCCAATTTGCAATTCCAGAATTTAGAATCGATAATTCCATATATCCCTCAAGTACTTTCCCGTAGTTAGAGGAATCCTTCAAAACTTTGTAGGGCTCAAACCAACGGTTTTCCTTTTCTCCATAAAAGGCATCATAATTTGCTTTCACCACATCTGCATTATATTCTTTGCCTGCCTGGTACAGCTCTTCATACATCTGAGGCTCAATATAATCATCCGGCTCGACAATCGTAACATACTCTCCTGCTGCCTGATCTATTCCAAGATTTACACTATTCCCATAGCCCGAATTACTCTTATCAATGATTTTTATTCTGCTATCTTCTTTGGCATAGTGATATAAAATGGATTTAGAATCATCTGTAGAACCGTCATTGATACAGATGATTTCAAGCTCCGTCAGCGTTTGATTCTGTATACTATCCAGGCATTCTGCCAAATAGTTCTGTACGTTATAGACTGGTACTACAACTGAAACTTTAATCAACATTCTCTCTCCTATTCCTCTTATAAGTAATCTAATATCTTATTTTCCACAATAATCTGATATTCATAGTTATAGTGCCATGGAAACACTCCGTGACGAAACTTGTGATCTGTAAAACAGGTATTCCGATCATCCGCCTGAATAACAATATACTCTGGTGCATTCTCCTTAAAAAATGTATAGTGTGCCTCAATTTGACGATTAATTTTCCGGATTTGCTCTACCTCTTTATACTCCCTTGTCATATTATAGTCCCCAAAAGATTCTGCTAGATAATTTTCCACAAGAATTACTTGCCCTGGCCGATACTTTTCACGCAGTATTTGAATTAGTTTTAAACACCTATCCTCCCATAACTCTTGGTACCTATCATCTTCTATTCCAATATAGTCAACTACTTCAAAAGGTGAGTCTACCTCATGAATTAATTCACTATTCGTTACCAGACCAACCTTCGTTTCTATTAAGCTATACCGATCCTCTAAAAAATCCAACAGTACATAATCGGCTGAACCCTCTTCTATTTCCTTTAAAAAACCATTTTTTAATTCTGCATTTAACATTTTCTCTCTATAGGGATTGGTATGCTTTACACTTTCACACTCTTCATGATGAGACATGGTTGCCACCACAGTTGAAAAATTGTATTTACTAACATTATAATGGTTTTGTTCATCAATTCCTAAGAAATCCTCTGGAACACTTTTTAATATATCATCTAGCATTTTGCCTAACATATAGCTACCCAATATGATATATCTCTTTTTAAATCGATTATTCCAGTCAGGATAATATTTATCTAAGAAGTTTCTGAACTCTTTTTGCAATCCATCATAGGATTTTGCATACTTTTGTTTACACGCATGTAAACCAGACGCAAGATGAAATACTGCCTGGTCTCTCATTGCTGTATAATATTGGCTTACTAGATGATGTGTATTCATATACTCATAACTAATACGCAAAGCATCCACATAATACTTAAGGGAGCTCTCCTTATTGGTTGTACTCCCTTCCCTATCACATCGATAATAGTAAAGCCCTTTATTTACCCCAGATATCCCTTTGGATTCCGTAACTATACTACTAAAGACGGCCAAATCTTCATAGGGAATTGTAGGCATATTAATTCTATCAAGGAGCTTTTTTCTAAAAATCCTGCAAGCAGGACTTGGAATTCCAAATCTAATAATTCCTTGTTTATTAAGTACGGCACATCGATATCCACTCAAATCTTCTACTTCTATTCCAGTTACCATCCATATAGATTTACAGTTACAAGCGACTATATCAGAATCTGATTGAATGATCTCCTCATATAATGTCTCTATATAATTATTTGCTACCCAATCATCTGAATCAATAAATACTACGAATTCTCCTTTGGCAATACTGACCCCATAATTTCTGGTTGGTCCCTGTCCTTCATTCTCCTTATGGATTACCTGTATTCTGCTATCCTTTTCTTTCCACTGAATACATTTTTCCAAAGAATGATCCGTGGACCCGTCATCAAGTAGGAGTATCTCAAGATTGGTATATGTCTGATTGACAATAGAATCAATGCACTGGTCCAAATAATCTTCAACATTATAGATTGGTACTATAACAGTGACCATTTATACTCCTCCTTTTCTAAATCATCTTTAAGCAATCATGCACGAAGTAGATAATCTACATACTCTTTCAAACTACATTTACTCTCAATCGTCTGTCGTGCTTGTAAAGACATTTTCTCTAACTGAATCTTATCCTGTTGCAATTCATGAATTCTGCTACTAATAACTTCCAGGTTACCAAATTGGCATGTAAATCCATTTTCTGCATCTTTTATAAACTCGTTGATACCATTTACCCTTGTTACAACAGGCACATTACCATATGACATAGCCTCTAACATCGAGATGCTCATTCCCTCAAATTCTGATAAGGCTAAATATATATGGCACTTTTTCCAAAATTCAGACATCTGCTCATGAGGGATACGCCCCATAAACTTTATTCTATGCTCAAGCTTTCTTTCACGCACATCTTCCTGCAATTCAGGTAAATAGTCTCCAGTTCCAGCAACTGTAATCTCATACTTTACTTTCTTCTTCTCTAGTTCTATCATCAAAGGCAATAATAGGTCCGCACGTTTTATCGGTTTTACAATTCTTCCTGCGTAACCAATCACAACTTTATCCTGTTCTTTCAGCTTTGGTTTCTGATACCCTTTTTCATATAGTACCGGACTGCTCTTATGTAAAACAAACTCATTCGACAACCTATAATTTTTTATTATTGCATCTTGGATAAACTGACTTACGCATAGAATTCGTTCGACCGTACCTGATGCCTCCCCATGCTGCGTAATTGTAAAAGGATCACTACCATGTGCCATGGAGATGATTCTGACCTGTTCACCATATTTTCTTTTTAACAGTTGCGTTGCTATGTATAGATAAAATATATCGGTTAAATATATCGTAAACGGAACATATTGTTCTAATATCCTAGCTATTGTTTCAATCTTCTCTCTCACTTCAACATAGTCTGTATTGATATCTGGTAGTGGGAACTTAAAGAAGATGGTATCTTCTTGCATATTTCTTGGTATGCTATCCTTTCTTCCTGGAAATATTAATTTGGCTAGTATGTTACGACGCTTCATCTCCTGAACAAA
This sequence comes from Bacillota bacterium, assembly GCA_023413555.1. Lineage (GTDB taxonomy): Bacteria > Bacillota > Clostridia > Lachnospirales > Lachnospiraceae > KM106-2. Next base: position 11,413 of record JAEZPG010000046.1, read on the forward strand.
CTGTAACACCAATGTTTCCACTCCACCAAACTCTGCTCCAATTCCAGTATCAAACACATAGGTAGGTTGACTATTCTGATCGATGTTTTTTCTTTCCGTATATAAGATTTCTGATTGATAATTCTGTGCGATTACCGTTTCTATTGTTAGAATTCGATTTGCTGGCACTCCATACACTAGTAGCTGTTGTTTCACTTCCTCATAAGTAGTAAAGGCAACTGAAATGACAATGACATACTCTTCTTTACTTTCTATGATATCCTTTGGATTTCTGATTTTCTTGTCACAGTAAGAAGTATTCCATTTATCTTGATTTCTATCAACAAAACAATCTACCTCTAATCCAAAAGCAGATAAATAGTTATAATATCTTTCGGCAACAATTCCAGCACCATATAATACAATTTTCATGTAAACCCCCTGCCATCATCTACTCATTAACATGAAGCAGATAGTCAATATACCTTTCAAGATTACATTTTTTCTCTATAATCGCTCTTGCTTCTCTTCCTAATTCAGCAAGTCGACTCCTATCTTTTGATAGGTATGCTATTCGGTCTGCCAATTCATTAACTTCTCCTATAGGGCAAAGAAATCCATTCTTTCCATCCTGAACAAATTCTTCTACTCCATCTACTTTGGTCATTACTGGAACGCAGGCGAATGACATTGCTTCCAACATAGAGATACTCATTCCTTCAAATTCAGACACATTTAAAAATAAATCTACACTTTTCCAGAACTTATCCATCTCACTATGTTCCAATCTACCATACCAATACACTTGATTTAAAGAGTCTATTTTCTTCACTCTTTGCTTAAGCTCTGCTAAATATGGTCCCTCTCCTGCTATATGAAGTTCAAATTCTACATTTCTATGTACCAAAGCTTCCATCAATTGAGGAATCAAATCTGCTCGCTTTTGGGCGACAATAATTCTTCCTGCATAGCCAATTCTGATAGCTCCTGTATTGAAACATTCCTTCCTTACATAATCAGCATCACATTTAACCGGACTTGGATGATACTTTACTTTATCTGGATTAATTCCATAAGAATATATCATTTCCTTACGTATATAGTCCCCCACGCATAGAAGAACATCCAAGTAACTACTTGCTTGATAGGCTCGTTCCATTGATTCCATATCTCCACCATGAATCATTAGGTTTACTTTTATCATTTCTGGATAGCATCGTTTTACTATACTCGCAGCAACAAAACAGTAATTTACGTGACTAAGAATGATTACACAAGGAAGCATATTGATTATAGTGGAGACCATTTCTGTTATCTTCTGTGATAGTACTTTCTCTTCAAGGGCAAAAGGAATAATATCATTCTTTAAAGTTTTGGGAATCAACTCTAGATTACTTGGGAAAATTGCTTTTGTGAAATACCCTCTTAGCTTTAAGCCCTCCATAAATTGTATCGTAAGTGTTTCAACACCTCCAAAATTGGCTCCATCTCCCATATCAAACAAAAATATAAGCTGCTTACCCTTTCTCAAAGAATCTGCTTGATACCTTATATTCTCTACTAAGACAACTTCTTTTGAGATTATATGTTCTGCAGGAACCCCCATAGAAAGAAGTATTGATTTTATCTCCATATAATAACGTAGAGAAGCTGTGATAATAACACTATATTTCTTATGATACTTACTGAACTGTTCTATACTAACAACTTTTTTTCCACAAAACAATTGCTTGCATTTGTTTTTATCTGAATCCACAAAAAAGGCAACCTCTATGTTAAACCGTTGCAATAGACGATAGGTTCGTTCTCCAACAATTCCAGCTCCATATAAGACTATACTCATTCAATTATCCTTTCTTGCTATTATTACAGAAGTTCCAATAACCCTGAAAACACTTTCTCATTATAGATCCCGGCAAACTTATCTTTAAACAAAGGTATCACATTCTTTTTTGTAAACTCGTCTGTATGCGCTAAATCATATACAAAGAATTTTGCATCTACATACTCTTTGAATAGTTCATAAACATGAATTCGAATATCTTTTCGCCAAATCCAGAATACATCATCTTTTACTTCAAAATTCCATTGATGTAAACCACTGTAATGCTCGTTTTCCGCCTCGTTATTCGCATGATTTAATATAATCTTTCCACCAACCTTAGCAACATATATCATTTTGCTAATTCCTATCAACGGATTATAGCTATGATCCAACACATTCTGCATATGAACAATATCAAAACTATTTTCTTCAAGGCTATCCTCTAGTCTTTCCACCATCCCAAACTTAGAGCGAACTTTCAATATTATACTATGTTCATCTATTCATCGATTATAAACATAGGCCAATGGATCCACTGCTGTGATATCCAATTTTTTATTATCAGACAAAGTTCCAATAAGGGTACATGGCCCTGAGCCAACATCTAAAAGTTTAATCTCTTTTTTGTTTACTAAATGCTCATACTGAAATTTCCTATTACCTTTGGTTCTAGAAGAATACTCATCTGGCCATTCTAATCCCTTAGTATCAAACCATCTACTCCAAAAATTCATCTCATGTTTTAATCCATTGAGCCATTCTTCCAAGTATTCTTGGTAATCTTCTAACGGTAATACCCTTCCATTCAGATAATCTTCTATCTGCATCCTGTATCCTCCCATGATCTATCTTACTAATTGGTCTATATACTCACTTAAACTTCCTCTTTTTTGAATCGTTTCTCTTGCATTTTTACTCATCTTCATCAACTTTTCTCTATGATATCCCAATTCTTCTATTCTGACTGCCATTGCTCTTATATCATTTATTGGAGTTATATATCCGTTAAATCCATTTTCCACTGCCTCATGGATACCATCCACATCAGTTACCACTGGAACGGCACCCGTGGACATCGCCTCTAACATGGAAATACTTAATCCCTCATAGTCCGATACATTAATAAAAATATCTGTTTGCTCCCAGAAATATATCATTTGCTTCTGTGTCAATACTCCTAGTAATTTTACTTTATTATTTAGCTGTCTACTGTTTACCTCTTGAATCAATTGCTGCATGTATGGACCATCTCCTGCTATATATAGCCTATAATCTATCATCATGCTTTCCAGATGATCCAGTAAATCAATAATGAGATTGGAGCGTTTCTGTAAAACAACAATTCTCCCCCCATACCCAAGTACTAAAGGTTTCTTGCTATTACTATAATCTCTACTGAACTCATTATCATAGAATACAGGACTATCTAGTGATTCAACTTTACCATGGACCGAGGGATATAGCTCTTGTAATATCTTCTTAATATATGCATTCACACAAATAATTCGATCTAATTCATCAGCTAGCAAACCATTCACACTAATTGTATGTATATCACATGAATGCACCATAGAAATAATTTGTATGTCCTCTGAATACAACTGTTTAGCAATTTTTGCTGCAATAAAGATAAAGTTAATATGGCTAAGATAGATTTTGCATGGACGCATGTCCACCATGTGCTTTACCATGTGCTTTACCTTATCTGGAATCTGCTCATAAGAGTCCTCTTCCTTTACTGTAATAAACCTATAGGGAATCACACACTCCCTAATATCTTCTGGAATGTTCTCTATATCTCCTGAAAAAACAAAATGAACCTTTTTACCTCTGTCTTTTAATTCTCTCGTAAAGGAACATACAAGTGTCTCAACGCCACCAATATTCGCACAATCTCCTGTATCAAACACAAAAGATTCCTCTATATGGTTTTCTTTTCCTAAGATTCCCTGCATTGGATTTTTCTCATAATACTCTAAAAGAATTTGCTCTAGAATTAATATTTGGTTTCTTTGGATTCCACATTCTAATAAATATTCATCCACCTGTGAATAATACTTAGTACTTACAGCTATAATAAAGTAAGTTTCCTTCCAACTTCGATTAAGCAATTCGTTCATTGACAGAACATCTTTTCCGCAGTATTGCCTACTTTGTTTGTCCAAATTTTTGTCGACAAAGCATTCCACTTCTATTCCAAAACTATGTAATACTTTAAATGTTCTTTTTCCTAGGATACCTGCACCATAGATAATCAGTTTCATTTTTTTCCCTCTAATACTTATAATATTCGTACATACTAACCGGTCGCTCCCAAACAATTTTGTCAGCTTCTATCCCGTGTTGCATCAAATTATTCTTAATTTCCCTTGCTGTTTTTTCCTCTTTAATAGCAATTAATACAATATCATATCCTATATTCTTTAAGTCTTCTATATCTCCTACCATAATTCTATTATACTTACTAACACCAGTATTTTGGTCTGCCCAATAGACTACTTCAAATGCATTTCCAGCTGTAAGTTGACGGTAATAAGCCTCTCCTACCATACCCGCGCCATAGATAGCAATTCTAGAAAATTCCTTTATTTTCTCTACAGGGAACTTAAAGTATGGGATTTGAATGCTCTTGCGAATATCTGTATAGGTATTAATTGCATTAATTATTAATTGAGATATATAATTATTGATCTGTTCTATAAGAACCAGTGAAACAGGATGTGTTTTTGCTTTCTTGTATAAGGAGGAATATATTCTGTGAATCTGTATAAAAAAATCATCATGTTCTCTGTGAAGTAAAGAATCTTCCAGTTGTCTATAATGATATCCTATGTAGTCCAACACGCAGACTTTTTTACACTCTAATACATAGTGAAAAGTAATTGCCAAATCATCCCCTACCTTAATCTGCGAATCTACCTTTCTAATTGATTCCAAAAGCATATCTCTTCTCATTAATTTAACACATAGACTAGGCATAATCCCAAAACTTTGGTATTTATCAGCATACATCATATGTGTATAGAACTCATAATTATTTGCTATGGTGTCATAAACGCCAGGCACCAACTTACTGATTACTTCTTGAGTTTTATTAGTCCACTCGAGGACAAACCCAGTTTCAATCAAATCAGAATCACTTTCTTTTATTCCATAGTAAAGCTTTTCGATATAATCTTTGTCAATCCAATCATCACCGTCCATGAAGCCAATATATTTACCAGTAGCTGCTTCAACTCCAGTTAACCTTGCATCTATACTACCTTGGTGATGTTTATATATAAATTTAATGTTATCAAACTCTTTTTCATATTTTTTACATATATCTTGTGATCCATCTGTTGAGCCGTCATCCACACATATTATTTCGAGATTTTCATAGGTTTGTTGGACGGAGCTTTTCAAACATTGATTCAGAAACTTCTCTTTATTATAAATGGTGATAATCAGTGAGACTTTATCCATTCACATCTCCCCCTCCAATTTTATAATTTACTTAATACAACTATAATACTCAAAGAAATCTACGGGCTGTTTCCAGATTATCTTGTCCGGATTAATTCCATTCTGTATTAATTCCTGCTTGATAATCATGGCAATCTCCTGGTATCTCAATGCAATGATAAGCAGATCAAAAGATATCTGGTTTATCTGGTCTAAGCCCTTAACTTCAGCTAGAATATTTTTATATCTATCTGGGTTTTTATCCACCCAGCCAACAATAGAACATAATTTATCTGTTCGGAATTGTTGATAAAAAGCTTGTCCTACTTTACCAGCTCCATATAGTAATATTCTTTTATTTTTAATCAATAGATTATCTGGGAAATTATAGTACGGAATATGTATCGTCTGTTTGATATCACTCAGATAGTTTATACCATATAAAAGTAGTTCAGATATATATTGATTCATCTGATTAACTAAATACTCTTTTGCAGGATGATTACAGATTTCCCTTTTTATACATGTATAGATCTCCTGTACTTGCATAAAATAATCTGAATATTGCTTTCCAATTGCAGAATTAGCTCTCTGACGGTAATGATATCCCGCATAGTGAAATATATATACCTTTTTACACTTTAGCAGATAGCTATATACAGTTACAGCATCCTCTCCATATTTAATCACAGGGGACACCTTACTGATTTGCTCTAATAATAAGCCTTTTCGAAATATCTTCGCACAACATGATCTAAGAATACCATGATTAAATGCCTTCCCATTATATATCATTGTTTGATAGAACTTATAACCATCTTCTTGAGTATTATAAATTCCCTCCGGTATAGTATTGTATTCATGGGAGACTGTATTCTCCATATCACATAAATATCCAGAGCTAACAAAATCACATTTATAATTCATCATTTTTTCAAGTAGCTTTGAATATAACTCTGGTTCAATCCAGTCATCACTATCTACAAAAGCTACATAGTCTGAGGTAGCAGCTTTAAGCCCAGTAATTCTTGCCTTAGTTACTCCTTCATTCTCCTTGTGAATCACACGTACATTAGAATATTTTTTGGCATAATCATCACAGATAGCACCTGATCTATCGCTAGAGCCATCATTCACACATATAATTTCAACATTCTTCAGTGTCTGATGAACTAAGCTTTCTAGGCACTGAGCGATATATTTTTCAACATTGTATACCGGAACAATGATTGTTAATCGAACCATTCCTCTATTTCCTTTCTCATAACAATACTTGTGACTTGATTCTACATTGAGTAAACTTATATATTTCTCTTAATATAATCATAGACTTTTTTCCCACAACTAATCCCATCATTTACAATATCTAAATGAGAGTCTTCTTTTATAATAGAATCAGCAGATATAGCGTCCACAAATGATCCTACACGAAATGCCTGTGATTCATGATACATATTTCTATGAATCGAATTAAATTTAATGCCATTTATAAAATTCTTATCTTGAACCAATTGTTTGATGTTGTTTAATTCGAGCTTTATTATTTCATACTTCTGTTTTTCAAGATCAATCTCTAGCAATGCTGCATCAGTCAGTCTGTATGCAAGAACAGTATAATCATTGATTTTAGCTAAGTAACTGTATGATAGCAAAATTTCATTCCTTGACTCTATATTGATTTTCATTGAGTGAGCAAACATGTCAAGAGACCCATTTTTCTTATCTAATTTATATAATTTGTAGTCATCTGATAACTCTGGAAATAGTAATACATAGTCGTTTCCAGCAATTAATCCTTCAATTTTTTGTTTGATGCTTAATTTAATATGCTTTAACTCATTCTTGAGACAATCCCATCGAAATATATTGTCCCTATCAATGTCAATAAGCCAAAAAAATTCTCCATCTGTATCCATCCAATAAAAACCCCTGTTTTCTTCGCCTAAGGTATGGATTGTGATACTTTTTGTATCCATATTAAATTCAACCATTCTGTTAGATTCCATTGATGCGAAATAGAGTTTATTATTGTATTGTCGACCTATTCCATATTTACTATTGCTATCATTTAGTAGTTCATCGCAATAATAACTACATTCACGATTTTTTAAATCGTATCTTACAATACCTTGATAACAGTGAGGTGCTAAATAAAGTGCATTATCATAATATACTGCAGTAAAGAAATTACCGTTATCTTTGCTATTTTCTACTTTTTCATATGTAAACTCATCGTCATCCAGATTATATTCTAAAATCTTATCTTCTCTGAAAGGTATTAATATAATTCGTTGCTCTCTCTTAAAAATTCTACAATAAGAGCCACTATAACTATACAGTTCCTCAGGTATTTGTTTTACAATCTCAACTGTTCTATCTGAAAAATTACACTTAGCAATTACCTTAAATTCATCAATAATGAACCATTTGCTTTGTTTATCACAATACATATCATAAATTGGTGAGGTTCTCAATTGCTGGTAATTATTTATCTTATTATCCAACAAAAACATTGGCTTTTTTGTCACGTCGAATAAAGTAGCCATGGAAGAGGTATCTTCCCCTATATACGCATCACTGATGGCAATGGCTAGATTTAAATCAGCGCCTGTATCTAGAATTCCCATTTTATTTGCGATGAAATCCTGTTGTATAATGTCATATCTTTGCACTAATTCTGGTTTCATGGCAATTAGAGTAGATCTATACAAAGGATGTGGTCGCCACCATATAACTACGTCTTTTCTATCTTGAAATTCTTTTAATACCATTTCAATCTTATCTAGCGCCACTTCTCCATATTGCAAAAGTGATGTTATACTGGTATTATAAAGAATTACCTTTCGATTATTAATTATTGAATTCCAAGTTTTTGGGATTTTCAATTTATCTTTGTTATTCTCATAATTTAGCACGCAATCTATCTTTGGTGAACCAAACATAAGAAGCTTATCTGCACTGATGGTCTCTTTTAATTGGTCATATGCCTGCTGACCTTGTACTATAATTTTATCTGCATGAATATAGGAAGGAAACATTAAATGTGCCTCCGGTATTCTTCCTTCAGCAACATAATATGGTGTATAAATAAGCATATCCGTATATTCTTTTAACTTAGCTGAATAAAAAGCTGGGTGAACACTGGTAACTTTATTAAATTGATCATAAGGATTATGAAAAATAATAACATCTGGATGTATTACTTCTAGATTCACCTTTTGATAATCTTCAATTATAACATTAGTAGGCAATAAATCTCCTTCATAGCATAGTTGCTGATCAATACTTTTTGCTTTTTTTTCATAATAGGGAATGGGAATCACATGAGTATTAAAATGAGAATCCTTTATAAACTCCATCCAGATACTCTCCATGCTATCCCACATAGATGCTTTATATGGTAAAAAGACAATCTCATATGTTAGAATAATCTGATGATTAAGATAATCCTCTACTTTTTTTAATATATGGCTTAACCATTTTAATCGTTTCTTAACTTCTGACCTATTAGAAATATGTAAACTTAATTCATATAAGTCATCACAATACGACTCTAATAAAGATACCGCTGTGGTATCTTCTTCCGTATTCTCAATATTCTCGCCTATTGCAATTGCAGCCTGTTGACATTCTGTAAGTATATCCATAATCTGATTAATATCCGTAGCTAATGATAACGTGGTAATTTCTTCATGTGCCTTATATAGAGAATTTATTAATTCACACAATTTTTTCTTTATATATGCTCTCATATAATATTATCCCCCATATATAATCGTTCAATCAGCTTTATTTGATGCTTAATATCAAATCCAGCTTCACTGATTTCTTTTCCCATATCTCGTCTATCATATCCCTTTGAAAGAGAGAAGATTCTTTTGCACCAAATTTCTCTATCTAGTGATAAGCATTCTATATTCTCGGTTAGCCTTACTTCTGAAGGCACACGATCACTACTGATACACTTTAATCCGGATATCTGAGCCTCTAATAGAACAATAGAAAAGCCTTCAAATAACGACGGAAGTAAAAATACGTCCATAACCATCAATAAGTTATTCACATCATTTCTTTTTTCTAAAAAGATTACTTTATTCTGAAGCCCTAACTTGTTTACTTTATCAATCATTAATCCTTTTAATGGTCCAAGTCCAATAAGTAGAAGTTTCGCATTTGGTATGCCTTTTTGAATCTGATGAAACACCTCGATAAGAAATTCATGATTTTTCTCGTAGGCAAATCTGCCAACATGACCAAGTATAAAATCATCCTGTCCTATCCCTAATAAGTCTCGATAGTTGTCTCTAACCTTCTTAGAATAGATGTATTTATCAATAGGTATTGCGTTATTAAGGATTTTTATCCTTTCCTGATTAATATTTTTTCCATAGAGCCAATCCGCTGCAAATTGTGAGCATGCCCAAAAATCTGTTGCATCCTGTATGGTTAATGAGTTCTTTACATTATTATGTATGTTAAGAAGATCTTTTCTTACTCTTTCATCTGGTTGATTCCATATACCTGTGCTATGTGCATGAATAATAATTCTAGGAACACCCTTTTTTATCGCACATTCTTCAACTAATTTACTCTTCCAGTATGTTGTATGGAGATGTATAATATCATATTTATTTTCAAGAAGCTCAGAAAACTCCTGAATAAACTTTTCCTTATTGTCTTCTGCATAGCAAGACAAATAATGAACTTTACATCCTTCTGCCTTTAATTCTTCCTCAAAATCCAGTGTCTTACTTAGAGTAGCAAAATCAAACTGAAACATTTCTTTATTAATATATTCCCAATTCGTTAATGCATAGTTTGTAATACCGCCCCTTGAGTTGGCAATTGGAAAATGAAGTACTTTATATTTTTTCATGCTCTACTCCTCTGTATTATGATACTGTTCCCTTTTTAACATAAACTTTTCCATAATATCAGCTAATGCGATCGACTCTTTCTGTGTAAACTTAAAAGTCTCTCTTTCTGAACTATTGATTAATGATACAAAATCACTTATTTCATACCTTAATCCATCCCCTAGAAAGCTAGCGTTATGCTTTTCAATATGATTAGGATCTTCATAGTGTACTTCAAAAGTACGTGTAAGCCACCAAGGCGATTCTGCCAGAATATATCCATTCGTACCAGCAATTATCAACTGACCTTCCGACTTTACTGCGACACCACTTTTTGATAAGCCCATTGCTTTCTTATAAATCATAGACGTCTTTGTATATAAATCTATGCTATTTTCATCTAGGATACTGTTAAATTCAATAGAATCATAATTTAAGCCAAGTAGTTTTATGATCGGTAAGATTGTATGACTTCCAAATTCAAGAAAACTTCCACCATATTGGATGTCAGTACGTTCTCTTAAATAGCTATCCGTTAATCTTGTAAAGCAAGCCTCAACATCGCATATGGTACCAATCTTACCACTTCTTGCTATCCCTAAAAGTCGGTTAAACCCAGGACAGAAAGCTGTTTTTATAGCCTCTATCAAAACCAAATTCTGTTTATTCGCTAGTCTAAATAATTCCTCTGCATGTATTCTCTTTAAAGCCATTGGTTTTTCACAAAGCACATGCTTACCATGTTCCAGAACTGTCTTTGCATATGCATAATGTGTTTCATGGGGAGATGCAATATATACCGCATCCACACCTTGTAAAAACATATTAATATCATCAGTATAGGAATCTAATTCAAACTTTTCTGCAAAGGCTTTTGCACTTTTACTTTGTGGATTAAAAGCGCTCACCACAGTAACACCACTAACATATTTCACTTCCGGAACAAATCTTTCTGCAATCCTTCCAGTACCAATTATTCCCAACCGTATGATAGGATATTTCTGAAGGCGAAGCATTGTACTCGAAATACTTTTTGTTCTTTCAAGGTATACCACCTCACACAAATCCTTGAGATAGTCAAAGCTTCCCGTCCAATCAGAACCAAGTACAAAAACATCAATATCATATTTTTCTATATCTTCTGCCTTTTGTCCTTCATGGTCTTCCACAATGATTTTATCAGCCAAACCACTTTTCTTTACATTCTCAATGCGATCAATTAAGGAATCTATTACGTTCAATTTTCCTCTGGATTCATCAAATTGTTCCGTGGTAACTCCTATAATTAGATAATCTCCAAGTGCTTTCGCACGTTTTAACAAATTATAATGTCCTTCATGGAATAAATCAAAGGAACCATATGTAATTACCTTTTTCATCCTTCTACCTCTACTATAGTCTGGTGAAATTATTAATATAACCCCCCCAATTCCTCATTATATTGATAAAATTCCTCTATTCCCATCTCTACTAACTGATTGGCGATAACATCATAATAGATATTACATATTACTATTACGCAATTATCCGGTTCAATCTTGAGTAGTTCTCTTGGATTCTTTACCTCTATTCCATTTATCATTGTATCCCATTTCATACTATCATTATCTACAACAAACTCAGGCCTACATTGTTCTCCATATATTTTCATATAATTTTCAAACATATTCCCTGCACCAAATAGTACTAAATTTCTTTTGCCTACAAACTGCTTTAAATTAATTCTTGATATAAAATATCTACCTAAATGATAAATCATACTTAATATCTGATTTTGAATAAATTTAGGATAATTGTTCATACATTGAAATGTCTCAAAACTAATTACGCCATCGTATTCAATAGCTTTTAATCCAGATAAAAAACCATCCCAGTCTGTGCTGCAATAATTATATCCTTTTGTATAGGAGTAAGGCATCATATGTAAATCATAGACTGCATCATTATCGTGAATATGTAATATTTTAAGTCTGTTGTTTAATGTACACAGCATATGAAACATGTCCTTACCTAGAATATTAGCATGGCCTACATCAAAGCAGAAGCCAAAGCACTCCTGTCCAGCTATTCTATTTAATTCATCTATATATGACATAGCTTCTTCTCCAGAAGCACATATACCCTCAATAATACGACCATTTTTTCCATAAAATAAATTTTCAAGGCATATTACAACATTATGTTTTTTTGCATAAGGAATCAGCTTTGAAAAGAATTTAATATTGAGAGTACGTTCTTTCTCATCACCTAACTCATATCGTATTGTAAAAGGATGAACTACTAGATACCTGCAATTAAGATAGGAACAAATCGCAATACTCTTCTTGGTTACCTCAAGCATATAGTCACTCATTTGTTCTTTTTCTTCATCTTTCCACCAGTATTCATACACTGGAAAAGGAGCGTGCATCTGAGATATTGCTAGATCATATTCAGATAATATCTTCTTATGTTCCGAAAAATAGATCTTCAATTCTTCTAAACTCTGATCAAAAAATTTGCTTGGTTTTCCTGCTCTTATTTCTTGGGCTGATAAATGCACTTCCAAATTATAATCAATACAATCAAAGCCAGCATTCTTAATTCTACTGATTCCTGTTCTCAACCCATTTTCACTGACTGTACCTAGTGCCTGTACCCCTATTTTCAACATAAATCTACCCCGTATTTTATTCTATTATGTATTTCGAACCATTTGTTAAATTATTTAATAACTGCTAAGCTAAATCCATCACCTATCGGTGTAATCTTTAATGGTTCTCCTAACTCTTCTTGAAATTTATATACTGCCTGTTCCACATTAGGATAAGACTCAGAGAAATAATCATGAATAAGTATAATCCCACCCTTAACCATCATAGGGTAGAACAATCTTAATCCCTCTAATGTTGGCTTGAATAAATCCATATCTAGATTAATGAAACAGAACTTATCTACAATTTCTTTTGCCGTTTCTGGAAAATGCCCTTTGTAAATTTTTATATTTTCTGGTCTTTTCATTTTCTCTAGTACTATTTCTTCATTCGTCAACTTAAAATGAGGTGCAGATAATTCTGACTTCTTTTCTTCATATCTATAATCACTCTCATCAAAACCATCAAATGTATCAAAAAGATAACATGTTCTATCTGGGAAAAACTCATTAATATACTTGGCAAATTCTCCTTGATATACACCAGCCTCACCTACATTACCCTTTATACCATTCTTTTCTACTAATTGTGCGTAATTATTCAAAAATACTATCCTAGCTTGATTCATATCATTTAATAACTTTGTCTCTATTTTGTACATCAAAGATGCATCTATTGCTAATATCTGATTTCTAACCTGTTGTTCTCCCATCAGAGTCCCTATAATAATATTATCAAACTCAGCTTCTAATAAAAATTCTGGTGGATAAACTTGAATCCCATCAATCTTTGTACCCCATTTTTCTTTTATATTATCTATGAATCCGATAATATTATTTTCATTTTTTATCATTTTATATATACGTTTACCAGTTCCGCCGGCTCCCCATATTACTACCTGTCTCATAAATTATTAATCCTTTCTAATACTATCTATCAGGTAATTTTAACTCAGAAATCGGATGTATCATTCTATCCTTTTCATCTGGAATTTTCATATAGTTTCCATATTTGAACCGAAGATATTCATCTGCATCAGCTATTCCAACAAGCTTGACGTCCTCAAATTCATATCTTTTCACATACTCATACCATTGTCTTTTTTCACCACGAATACGATATGTTCTAGGGTTTGGAAATGTCAGAACTCGGACAAATTTAGTTTTTTTCCTATTACTATATCTTATAAATCGATTGAACGAATGTTTCAGTTTTTCTTCATTAATTTGATAAAGCAGCTTATATAAAGTTTTTACTAGCATATTTTTTTCAATTCTATAGCCAACAGCTGACCAAAAACATTTGCGATATACAAAACAAATAAAACAATGTACTAGACGTAAAAAGAAGTTTTCTGGGACATTATCAAAGGGAAATATATCTATAAAAATCCCCTGGAAATAAGGCATGTCTTCTTGATTTAAACGTATAAATTTTGTACTTTTTCTTCTAAGTTTTCCATATCCCCATCTATATCCTTTTGTTGTTTGATAATCTTGGAAACAGAATTTGTCTTCATTGAGTTCTTGTTTACACGCCTTTTTAAACTTTTCATATTCTTCTCGAAGCATTCCTATATCAGCATCATCATCCCATGGAATATACCCTCCATGGCGTATACAACCTAATAATGTCCCTCCTATTATACAATACTTTATATCATACATCTTACATATTCTATCTACCTCTACTAACATTTCTATCTGAACTTGTCTAATCTCAGCTAATTCCTTATCAGAACAAGTATATCCTTTGTTTCTCAATATACTTTCGCTCACAATAGTTCTCCTCACACAAAATTCTTCTATATTTGTTTAATTATACTATTGTTATATATTTTTTTCTACATCATCTTACTTATTAACATCATATTTACTAAGAAATAACTCTATATTCAAAAAATCTTTTTGGCATTCTTTTATTTTTTCTATCGGCCAATCCCACCATTTTATTCTATTTAATTGTTCAATCTGCTCTTGGGTAAATCTATACTTAATAATTTTTGCTGGAACTCCACCAACAACCGCGTAATCTGGTACATCCTTTGTTATAACAGCACCCGCTGCTCCTATTACTCCATTACCTATATGTGCACCATTTGTTATCCGAACATCTCGTCCTAACCACACATCATTTCCTATGATACACTTTCTAGTATTTAATGTTGCTTCAGGAACATGACCTGGAATAACGAAAAGTTGATCCTCTATCTGACAACTATCATCATTTCCATAATATAGAAATGGATGAGTGCTTACATAAGCAGTCGGATGATTGATTTCAACACTTGTACCTTCTGCAAAACTACAGAAGGATCCTATTTCTTCTACCAACCAGCTATCTTGACATAGCGGTCCAAAGCTATATCTTCCTATTTTGGTATGTGGTTTTGGGAACATATCTACAATTCTGTCTATTGGAATGTACTTTTTTATATTCTCTCTAATTTCATCATAGTAATCTTTATGGTCACTGGCCACAAGACAAATATAATCAGAACAATCGATTTCATTTAAGTATGTTATAGGTTTAATATTAGAATTTGTTTTTGACAAGCCATTGTCAATTATTAACTCTTCTTGAATTCCATATTTTCCATTTAATATCGTCTTTGTAATTATCCCTAATTCCCCAAATGGATAAATAATAAATTTCATTTTTCCATGCTTAATCAGCCTCATTATTTTGAAATCAATTATTTTAAAATAATTCATTTTTCATCACCTCATCACCTAATTTACTCTATCTTGTAATTGTTATTATATTAAATTGAACAGCGTTTAATATAATCATTGGCTTTTTTCCATAGCATCACCTTTCCTTTCGTATATAGTGGCTTGGACACCTCTATTATACTCGGAAAGGTGATTTTTTGTATAACAACTGGCCCACCACCCGCATAGCAGGTGGTTTATTGTTTCGCACATCTCCATTTCTCCGTTGGGAGAAATGGAGATGTGCGAAACAAGCTAAAGCCCATAATCAAATGGAGCATTAGCACAAATACTTTGTGCCAATGCTCCATTTACCTAACTAGGCAAAACTATCAAATTTATTCACCAGTTGGAATTACTACATCTATTTCTACTGTTAGCGTATCACCAGCATTATTAGTATAAGTTATTGTAGCTTTTTCAGTTGCTCCAGGATTATAATATGCTAAGAACTTTGTGTCAAATGTAATTATATTGTCTTCAACTGTTGCATCTGCCCACCAGCTTTCATATGCCTTTAATCCATCAAATGATCCTTTATTGGCTGAATTATAAACTTCTACAGAATCAATTGACTTTAGTCCAAGATCTCCTTCACCAGCTGTATACGAAATAGTACCAGCAGTTGTACCAGCGCTAAACTCTGGAGCAGCCTCAACAACAGGCTTAACTAACTCTACCATAGCATTGGTTCCTTCAACTATTTCTGGCACAACATCTGGAGTTACAAATGAATACACTGCAGATATTTTAACACCACTTGGTAAAGCTGTCCAATTAGTGTTTGTATTAGCTTTACCTGTAAAAGTAAATGCTGATACTCCTCCTATATCGGTTATATCATAATTAGCCGTTACATCATTATTTTCAGTCTCTCCAAGAGTTACTTCTGAACCTTCAATTGGTTCATAAGTTGCAGCTCCTAAATACAGGCCTAATTCGGATTCTGTAGTTCCTAGTGCCATTTTTTGGGTTGTTGATGGAGTCATGGTTACATCATTTAAAGCTGCAGCAATAGTATCTTTATCAATAGCTGTACTTCCGTCTGCAAGTGTACTAACTCCTGTAGCATCAGCTGGTACCGCTGCAAGATAAATTGCATAAGAATCTTTTTCGGCAGCTGTTACTTCAGCTTCACTTGCCTTAAAGTCTATTTTATCAGTGTTTAAATCTTCCGCTTTAAGTGCTACTGTAACTAGCTTAGCTTTTGAACTCTTATTAACAATACCATATTTCTTTGAAATTACTTGCTCTGTTGATGTTCCATCGGCTACCTTAACTTCCAAACCATCTGGGTTGATAGCTGTAGTAAATTCAGTAGGTACAATAACAGACAGCTTATCAAATGAATAGATCGGTGCAGTACCCTCAGTTGAGTCTTCTGCAAATACAGACACTGGCATCGACATTACTACTAATCCTGCAGATAAACATCCTGCTAATACTCTTTTTAAATTTTTCATATATTAACCTCCTTGTGTTATATGAATATTACTTAAGGACCACAATTGTAATCATAAAACCAACAGTATTCATATCCTTAAAGTCTTTATCCACAAAAGTATAGTCTACTCTTGCCTTATATGTACCGGCAGCTAAATCCTTTTCAAGGGTAATACCTTTAATTTTAGAACCAACAGGAACATTTTTTGAAGAATAAACCTTCTCATTGGAATCGTCCAGAAATACATCAAAGTAGAATGTATTTTGGTTATTCTTTACATTCTCAACAAGTGCATTAGGTGATTCAGCCTTTCCATTTGCAAATGTCCAAGTTGATGTCATGTTGCATTCAAACATTCCCTGTTCAACCTTATTAGAGGTATCCATAATCGAATCTTTATTCTCCTCTGTGACAATACCTCTACCATTTGAAGCTATGTCAGCATCTGGAGCTTGCTTATTTACAAGCAATAACACCGTTACTACTGCAATTGCTGCTACAATAGCACCTACTCCAATAAAGATTTTCTTATGACTTGATATTTTGTTACTAGATACTTTTGCGTGAACATCTTCTGTTTTTCCCATAACTACAATTATTCCTTCCTTACTTATTACCTAACCAATAGAAATCTTCTTCTAGATTTATATCGATTACTAAGTTAACTACAGAAAGCACTTTCTTTTTTGGCCATCCATATCTCTTTAGTATAGTACTAACGATTTAACTTTACTTGATCAAATGAAGCTATTATTAATATCGGATAAAAATAACTTTATATTAGTTTTTTTTACTCTTTTATTTGTTATTTTACTATTTATAATCAAATATTGTAATTATTATAGTGTTTTTTAAATATTTAAATATTTATAATAGAGTTTATAATAGAAATATATTAATATGAAATATTATAATGGTCTCATAAATTAAGACACTTTTCGGACAAATTTTCATTTATCTGATATACTAAAATCAGTATAAAAGAAAGGATTTATTGACATGGCCAGACAAAAAAGAAGTTTTAGTGCTAAGTTTAAATCAGACCTTGTAATACAGTTGCTTAAGGGAGAAAAGGATCTCAATACCCTTGCAACCGAGTATAATATCCAACCAAATCTACTTCGTAATTGGAAGAAGGAATTCCTAAACAATGCTTCTATCGTCTTTGATGACAATCGAGAAGAAAACATGATAGCGGATGCAACAGGTGAAGATATGTCCTTACTTACTCCGTAATACTGTTATAACTGCTCCGAATCAAGCATGGTCTATTAGTATTACATATATTCCAATCAGACACGTATTTCTGTATCTGACCGCTGAAATCAACTGGAATAGCCGCTGTATTGTTGGCTGGGAAGTCGATAATGCACTTGATACTAGAATGATATCAACTCCTTATGAACGGCCTTCAAAGTTGCCAAACCACATATCCCAAATTCAGATCAAAGTTGCCAGAGCCAAAATTAGACGAAATATCCGTACATACAACTTTGAGCGATGCCGTTCTGCACTTGAATATCAAACATCAGCTTAATGCTACCATCCGGCAATGTTTTTGCCTTATGTAGCTTAATGCATATAGGAATCTGGGAAGTGTTCCAAAATCCTCCCCATGATCCTTGTCACTTATCAACCATATCAGTTCATTATAAAAATCCTAGATTTATATCTTGATAACTGAACCACTATAGAATACCAAAAAGCTAATATAATTTTTAATTGTCATGGAGGAAAATATGGATTGTATTCAAAATAACTCAAAAACACCAGTACATGTGTTAGTATGGGGAATTGGCTATGATTACACATGTATATACAATATGCTCAAATATGAAGAATTAAAGAATAATATCTACATCTCTGCAATGATAACTACTGATACTAAACCATATCAATTTATTGATGGGTATCCTTTAATTACACCAGATGAAATTGACTGTTACAAATATGATTGTATCATTGTTACTACAGGAGAATATTATAATGAAGTTAAATCGAAAATACTTTCTATGAATATAAAGGTTCCTATTATTGCAGGTGCTCTTTTCTCCAAGATACCTCATTTTGATTTTAAAGATTACTGGCGCTTGCTCTGTAATATTCCCAGTATTATAGCAAATAGGTGTCATGGAGGATTACTTTATCATGATTTCAAGCTACCTTTTAATAGTCCATTTATTAATAGTGCAATTACTCCCAAATCATTCATTGATTTATTAACTAATTTTGACTCTTTTCTAGAATCAACTTTAGAAATTACTCATAACAAAACTCCAACTTCTTTTCTTGAGGGGAAAATAACTACCAATACATGCGATATACCTATAATTTTTCCTCATGACACTAAACCTACAGAGGTTCTTGAAAAATGGAATAGGCGTTTTAAGAGAATTAATTCTGATAATCTTATTATTATTTTGTTTATGGACTGTGATGACTATAATCTAGCTTTACGTTTTTCGCAGCTTCCATTTAAAACGAAATACTGCCTATGTTCATATGATTATAATCTTCCATATGTCTACAATATTCATTACGATGAAACTAATTGGAAAAATCATATGGATTTTTGGACATATTTTCATCATATTCTTCCAAGCAAAATGAACGGAGGAACGCCTCCCATTAATTGGCTCAGCTTACTTACAGGACAACCTTTCATGAGATATTAAACAATATAGAAATTGAATATGTTTTACTAAATTAAGAAAATTATGAGATGATTAAGTTCCACCAATCAGATTTATGTGCAACCCCATTTCAGATTAGGGAGTTGTTAAAGGTTCTCCGAACTTCCCGAATCGAGTAGGAGGTAAATAATTAATTTATTTACCGTTCTCTCACACCACCACGCATGCCGTTCGGCACGTGGCGGTTCAATAGAATTACCTTACTTGTAAATATCGTTCGTTTAACGTTATAAATCCTTGTTCTCTAAGATATTTATTGGTAAGAGTTGTTGTTAGAATTGGGCTAATGGA
Source organism: Bacillota bacterium (assembly GCA_023413555.1). GTDB lineage: Bacteria > Bacillota > Clostridia > Lachnospirales > Lachnospiraceae > KM106-2. The sequence continues at coordinate 31,292 of JAEZPG010000046.1, forward strand.
GATTCTCCAGTAGCCTTTTCTTGTATTCGCATGTTCCCATGCTTTCCAATTCATCGTTCCTAGTTTTACTAGATTGTAGTGTTTCGTTTTAATCTTTTTCCACTGTTTTCAGTAGCAAAGTCATAAACGTCGGCTCAACCATTCATCAAGTTCTTTTAGACTACCTTTCATATCTGAAAGTTTAAAGTAACTTACCCACCCAACTATTAGTTGTTTAAGTTTCATTGCTCTATTTTCCATGCTCATTGCATTATTTCTTCCAGTAATGTCTTTGAGTTTGCCTTGTAATTTCTTGATTGATTTCGGATGAACCCTTATTCCCATTTTACCTTTCTTTAGATAAAAGCTGTATCCAAGATATTTAAGTTTCCATGGTCGGTCTACTTTGTTTCTCTCATTATTAACTTTGAGTTTTAAGTCCAGTACAATTAGAATTGTGATACTTCTCATAACTCGTTCTGAGGATTTCTTCGTTTTGACATACACATTACAAACATATACATAACGGCAGGATCTCAGTCCTCTTCTTTCTAGTTCCATATCCAATTCATTTAACATGATGTTACTTAGTAACGGTGATAGGTTCCCTCCTTGGGTACTCCTTAAATGGTTACACTCGTTAGTCCGTTTTCCATCACATCTGCATTCGGATACTTTCTTATCAATCCGATTACTCGTATATCTTTTATCTCATTATAGATCAGTCCGACCAACTTATCATGATTTACCGTATCAAATCACTTTTCTAGGTCGATATACACTGCCCACCGATAGCCCTCATCCATGTATTATTAAATTACAGTATTGCTTGGTGTGCATTATGGTTTGGCCGAAACCCATATCTATTCTCTGAAACTTCTTCTCAAAGATTTGGGTTAGTACTTGCGATATTGCTTGTTGTATCACTCGGTCTACAGCTGTTGGTATTCCTAATGGTCTTGTTTTCCCATTATCTTTTGGTATTTCCACTCGTCTTACAGGGTTTGGTTTATAACTCCCGTTTATTATGGATTGTTTGAGTTCCTCGCCATACCTTCTAAGATATGGTAGAAGTTCATCTACTCCTATCTTGTCAATTCCATGATTTCCTTTATTCTGCTTAACAAGTTTAAAGGCTTCATTTAGGTTTTCATTACTAATGATTTTCTCTAACAATCCATCGTGATATTTACTTCTGGCGTTTTGTCTGTTTTCATCATCTCTTTGTTTCTTTCAAACTTTCAAAACCTCCTAATGCTCAGTCCTTCCCAATGGTTGTCGACTACCTTTGGTACTATGACCTCTGCCGACTCCTTAGAGTTCAGTCATACATCACTGTATGAGTTGTTGCTTCAAAGTTCATTTTCACAACGTATCTCTTAGGCCTCCCAGGTAGGAAGACAATCTTTCTCTCCATCCATCCGCCACATTTACATCTTTCGTTTTCGAGTAGTTATTGGACTTTGGTTTTCCATGTATCCTTATCCATAACTGTAGCCCGATGTGATGTCTGTTCGTCAGACCAGAGATTTGCCTCCACCTTCCTTCAGATTCCGCCGCAAGGCGCACCACAAAAAAAGAACCATCATTTCTGATGATTCTTCTCACTTCATATCTTCAAAACTACACATTGTATCATCCATCATTTTTGATTAAGCCCTCGACCTATTAGTAACAATCAGCTACATATGTTGCCAT
>JAEZPG010000057.1 GCA_023413555.1 Bacillota bacterium
GGCGGTATATTTCTGTTGCACTAGCCTTGGAGTCACCTCCACCAGACGTTATCTGGCACTCTGCCCTTTGAAGCTCGGACTTTCCTCACCTAAGACCTTTCGGTACTAATAGGCGCGATCATCTGTGTTACTCAGAGCCTTATTTTATCAGACAGAAAGAAAAAAAGCAATCCTTATCTGAGCTGTACTAAAATCCACCGTGGAATATTATCTTACTTGAAGATAAAACGTCTCACAAATCTGTGCTTTATTATAGAATGATGAGAATAATTACTAATTAAAAGTATAATTGTTTAATTATTTGCATAAACTTAATTTTTTATACTATTTAGTATTTTAATATATGTCCAAGCATATATTAAATTGTAGGCGGAAATCTTTTTCCATCAATATTGTCCTGTGGCAATAGACATACACTTTGCATAGAGTACTGCTATGGAGATATTATTAAGACGAAGGAGGAGAAAGATGAGATTATTCAGTGCAGATTTAACATTATACGAGATGGAACAACAGCTGGAGCACTATTTTTTTGAAGAAGAGCATAACATACGAATCATAGGAGATTTAGTGATGACCTATGAAGATTATAAATATCTGAGTTTTAAAATGAAGGGTATTATGCATTACATAAGCAGGGTTGAGATAATGGAACAGTATAGATTCTGTATCTTGACAGCATTGGTATTTACTATCAGGTATGATAATAATGCGATTGTAACCCTAAAAACATATGAACAATTCATGAACCAATTTCAACAACATCAATTTCGGTTCTGCATGCGCATGCTTGCAGACACTTTTCATGAAATGGGCCTGTCCACATATGGGATAAAAATCAATTCATGTAACGAATTATTGGAGTTACTAATCATTCATGCGAACATTTCAAATAACAATCTGGATAAGTTGTTTGAAATACTAGATCAGTATTTTACACAAAAGCAGTGCTATTTGTTAGAAGAAGAGTTATATAGTCAATTAGATCGGGTATGTCTAAGTATATATCCATTTTTACGTTTGGAGGGTAGGAATTTACGCTTAAGCCGACTATTAAAGGAACTATATGAAGCCTGTTATATGAAACATCTATCATTAGAACAGCTTTTTGAGGAATATGATACTTTATCTAAGCAATTAATAGAGAATTGCTATCGCTGGTATAATACTTATAGTGAAGCCTCTCATAATCTAATAAAGATACGCTAAGTCGATATAAGAGTTCCTGTAGAGGTTTCTTCCTTGCAGGGACTCTTTTAATGAGTGCTACTTTGTGGTATATTACATTATAGATGACTATCTTGAAAGAAGATAAGCCTCCGGTAGATATGAGAGAGGACTAGATATAATAGGTCATTCAGCTGAGGTGCTACTAGTAGCAAGGGCTCTAAGCTTACTTGTTATATAGATAACTATATAAGATTAGGAGGAAAGTATTTTAATAAAGAAAATACCAAATCATTATGACACGATTAGAGCAACAGATTAATTTTATCTTGGAAATAGACAAGATAAAAAAAATATCAAGGCAAACTTATTTGGCAGATGGCTCCAGACCGGAAAATGACGCGGAGCATAGCTGGCATCTGGCAACCATGTGTTTCCTATTAAAGGAGTATGCCAATGAGGAGTTTGATGTGCTCCATACCATAGAGATGGTGTTGATTCATGATATGATTGAGATAGATGCTGGAGACACCTATGCCTATGATCCAGAGGCAAATAAGTCTAAGAGGGAACGGGAGTTAAAGGCAGCAGATCGAATCTTCAATCTCCTTCCACCGGATCAGGCGGAGTATGTTAGAAGGCTGTGGGATGAATTTGAAGAGGGAGACACACCGGAAGCCAGATTTGCCAATACTTTAGATAAGATTCAGCCACTCCTTTTAAATGATGCAAGTGGTGGAACGGCATGGAAGAGCCATGGAGTCCATCTTGCCCAGATTCTTAAGAGAAATGAAAAAACACCTAAGGGTTCAGAGTCACTTTGGGAGTATTGTAAACCGATATTAAAAGAGAATATAGAAAAGGGCAATATTATTGAAAATTAAGCTGAAAGGGAAGTAATGTATGAATAAGTGTGTTTTAGTAGAGTGGAATCAGATTTTGCAGGAACGGTATGAACTTAGTAATGATAGAATAAGTCAGATAAAGGGTGAAAAGCTGGTACCTGAAAAGTATCAGGATTATTTTGCAAAGGTAAGTGTGTTTTTAGAGACTATGGAGAAAATTACATTGGAATCCATAAATGGAACCTTTCGAAATAAGACAAGGGAGCAGCTGGCAGCTCAAAACAAAGCCATGTATGAGGATATCTTACCTGAGAATTATGCCCATTCCTATTCTAACCCTGCCTATGCAGTAGACTGTCTGGGAAAAGAAGAGGGCAGAATGCTTAGCTTCCTATATACGGAGATTCGCGGACTGATTGCCTATGCCGTGGAAGGAAGACGGTATGATATTCTGATTTTGGAAGAACTCTTCTTAGAAATCTATCATTACTATACAGACTACGATGCAGAGACAGCAAAAAAAGCGCTTTCAGCCATTCGCTATTATATGGGGGATTACAACGATTATCTAATGGAGACTAGAGTAAGAGAGATGTTTGATCCAGATATGTCGTTTGCTGCAGATATTGTGATGAAGGCAGATTTGACAAAAATAGATTATCTCTATTATTTTGGGGAGTATATTTCCGAAAATGAGATTAAGATTGCAGAATTCTTAGCTAAACAGCCGGAAGATCTCATTGAAGATATGGCTAGAACTTACACAGAAGGCTATAGAAAAGGATTTGTAATCAATAATATAGACATGTCCAAAAAGAGTATCGTAAACATTCGGTATAACATCGGCTTTGAGCGAATGATTAAGGCAGCTATCCGCCAGTTTCATGCAATGGGGTTACAGCCCGTTCTTTACCGGGCAGCGGTAAGAAGCCTGAACAAGAGACAACATTTAAAAATTGGATACTGCTCCACTAGTGCTAACAGGCAATATGACTATGACCATCGGTTTGATGAGGGACTATATCTAAATCGTGCACTTATGAGTAAGAAGTTAGAAAGTAGTAAGTTGGCATTTGAGAAGTTGAAAGGCTGTATGAAACAGTTTGCAGGTCCTGCAGTAGTCGAGATCTTTGGAGAAAGCCCTTTTTTTCCAGAGAACAAGGAAGAATGTATCAAGCTTACCAAGAAGCAACAGGAGCTAAATGTAGAATTCCAACAGGAAAATGCAGTGGTGCAGAATCAGTATATGCCTAGCAGTGAGTATAGCTTTACCATTATTTCATATCCTGTCCCATCCATTGGAGAACGGTTTGAAGAGATCTTTGCTGAAACTATAAAGGTAAATAATCTAGATCAAGAGAAATATAAAAGGATTCAACAGGCAATGATTGATGCCTTAGATCAGGGACAATATGTGCATATTTTAGGAAGAGGACTCAATACAACGGATTTAAAGATTCAGCTTCCAAGGCTTACAGATCCGAGGAACCAGACAAATTTTGAAAATTGTCTGGCAGATGTTAATATTCCTTTGGGAGAAGTATTTACTTCACCAAAATTAACAGGAACAGAGGGGCATTTTCATGTGACAGAAGTATATATGAATGAGCTTAAATATCTGGATCTATCCTTGGATTTTAAGGATGGGAAGATTGTGGATTATACCTGTAAGAATTTTAATGAAGAAGAAAAGAACCGTGCTTTTGTCAAGGAAAACCTTATGTATAACCATGACACCCTGCCAATCGGTGAGTTTGCAATTGGGACAAACACAACCGCTTATAGAATGGGAAAGAAGTTTGGCATAACAGACTTACTTCCAATCCTAATTGCGGAAAAGACTGGACCTCATTTTGCAGTAGGAGATACCTGTTATAAATTCAGTGAGGATACTCCTGTATTTAATCCGGATGGAAAAGAAATAATTGCTAGAGATAACGAATGCTCAATAATAAGGAAAACTGATATGTCAAAGGCGTATTTTAACTGTCATACTGATATCACTATCCCTTATGATGAGCTAAAGGAGATTGCGGTGGTAACCCCAGATAAACGACGTATTCCAATTATTAAAGAAGGTAGGTTTGTCCTTTCTGGAACCGAGGAATTAAATATTCCACTGCAGGAGTAGGTCTATAATCTATAATAATAAGTTATAAAATAAGTTAGGAATTGGTATAAGTAAACCACGGAACCTACAACTATTTTCTTGACATTTATTATTTTAGATAATAAATTAATATATGTAGATTAAGGAAACTAATAAATTAACTATGAGTATAAGGAGAACGATCATGGCTAAAGTAGGAATTTTAATGGGTAGTGATTCAGATTTAGAGATTATGAGTAAGGCTTGTAAGGTGTTAGAGGAGTTGCAGGTTGAATATGAGATGACCATTATCTCAGCCCATAGAATGCCGGATATTTTTATGGATTATGCAAAGACCGCAGAAGAGAGAGGCGTTCAGGTACTAATAGCAGGAGCTGGAGGAGCAGCTCACCTTCCAGGTATGTGTGCAGCTATTTTCCCACTTCCAGTAATCGGTGTTCCTATTTATACAAAATCGCTTGGTGGAGTAGATTCCCTTTATTCTATCGTACAAATGCCTTCTGGAATTCCAGTTGCAACAGTTGCTATCAACGGAGCACAGAATGCAGGTATTCTGGCCGCCAAGATTCTGGCAACTAGTGACAAGGATTTGTTAGAAAGATTAAAGAAATACTCTGTAAATATGAAAGAAGCTGTAGTGAAGAAGGCAGATCAGCTAGAGAAAATTGGATATGAGGAATATATCAAACAAATGAAATAAATAGGGATTAGGAACTGGTGACATTGAAAACTTGACTATGGAGGAAAAAGCATGGATTACAAAAAAGCAGGCGTAGATATTGAGGCAGGCTATAAAGCAGTGGAGTTAATGAAAAAGCATGTTCAAGGTACGATGAGAAGTGAGGTCTTAGGAGGACTGGGTGGCTTTTCAGGAGCATTTTCCTTGGCTTCCTTTAAGGATATGGAGAAACCAACCTTGGTTTCAGGAACAGATGGAGTTGGAACCAAACTGAAGTTGGCGTTTATTATGGATAAGCATGATACCATCGGTATTGACTGTGTCGCTATGTGTGTTAATGATATAGCATGTGCAGGTGGCGAGCCATTATTTTTCTTAGACTACATAGCATGTGGGAAAAATGAACCTGAGAAGATAGCTACTATCGTTAGTGGTGTGGCAGAGGGTTGTAAACAGGCTGGTGCAGCATTAATTGGTGGAGAGACAGCAGAAATGCCTGGTTTCTATCCGATAGATGAGTATGACTTGGCTGGATTCTCCGTAGGTATAGTGGATGAGAAGGACCTAATCGATGGACAGTCCCTCAAGGAAGGAGATATATTAATAGGAATTGCTTCTTCTGGAATACACAGTAATGGCTATTCTCTTGTTCGCAAGGTATTTAGTATGGAATATGAAGCATTAAATACATACTATGAATCGTTAGGACTTACCTTAGGAGAGACCTTACTGACACCAACCAAGATTTATGTAAATGCTCTGAAATCTTTAAAAACTGGTGGTGTAAAGGTAAAAGCCTGCAGCCATATTACCGGTGGTGGTTTTTATGAGAATATTCCAAGAATGTTAAAGGATGGAATTCATGCAGTAGTGAATAAAAACAGCTATCCTATTCCTCCTATTTTTGATATGCTTCGTGAGGATGGTAATATTAAAGAAGAAATAATGTACAATACCTATAATATGGGTATTGGTATGATTGTTGCAATTGATAAGGAACAGGTTGATAAGGCAATGAACCTTATTAACCTTGCTGGTGAGAGTCCATACATCCTTGGTGAGATTAGAGCAGGGGAAAAAGGAGTAACCGTATGTTAAGAGCAGCTGTATTGGTTTCAGGTGGAGGTACCAACCTCCAGGCAATTATTGACCAAGTAGAAAATGGCAATATAACCAACACAACACTGGCTCTTGTCATCAGTAACAAAAAGGATGCCTATGCCCTTAAAAGAAGTGAGAACCATGGAATAAAGGGGCTATGCATATCCCCTAAAGATTATGAGACCAGAGAAGAATTCAACCAGATTATGGTAAATACATTACGTGAAAATCAGATTGATTTTGTTGTTCTGGCAGGATATCTTGTCATCTTACCGGATGCGATTGTAAAGGAGTTTGCCGGAAAGATTATCAATATTCATCCATCCTTGATTCCATCTTTTTGCGGCCCTGGATATTATGGACTTAAGGTTCATGAGCAAGTCTTAAAGCGTGGAGTGAAGGTAACTGGCGCTACTGTGCATTTTGTAGATGAGGGTTGTGATACTGGTCCAATCATTTTACAAAAGGCAGTGGAGGTACAGCCTATGGATACCCCTGAGAGCTTACAGAAACGAGTAATGGAACAGGCGGAGTGGAAGATACTTCCAGAGGCAATTAACCTCTTTGCCAATCATAAACTTATTATTATTAATGGAACGGTTGAGATTCTTAATTAGTCAATTGGAGGGATAAGATGAATGTACTAGTAGTTGGCAGCGGTGGAAGGGAGCATGCCATTGTTGTAAGTGTGGCAAAAAGTAATCGAGTAGAGAAGATATACTGTGCACCAGGAAATGCAGGAATAGAAGACCTTGCCGAATGTGTCCCTATCGGTGTGATGGAATTTGATAAACTAGTAACTTTTGCAAAGGAAAAGAAAGTTGATTTTACCATTGTCGGACCAGATGATCCATTGGTAGCTGGAGCAGTGGATGCTTTTGAAAGTGCAGGGTTAACGGTATTTGGACCTAGAAAAAATGCAGCTATCATTGAGGGCAGCAAGGCATTCTCCAAAGATTTGATGAAAAAGTATAACATTCCAAGTGCTTCCTATGAAACCTTTCATAATCCTGATGAAGCCATTGCTTATATTGAAAAAGGTAAGTTTCCTATTGTTATAAAGGCAGATGGTCTTGCTCTTGGTAAAGGCGTGTTAATCTGCAAAGACTTAGATGAAGCAAAACAGGGCGTCAAAACCCTGATGTTAGATAAACAGTTTGGTAGTGCAGGAGATCGAATTGTTGTAGAGGAATTTATGACCGGTCGTGAAGTGTCTGTATTGTGTTATTGTGATGGTACTCATGTTAAACCACTGACTAGCGCTCAGGATCACAAACGTGCCAAAGATGGAGACCAGGGTCTTAATACAGGTGGTATGGGGACTTTTTCTCCAAGCCCATTTTACACTAAAGAGGTAGATGAGTTTTGTAAGAAGTATATTTATCAAGCGACTATGGATGCTATGAAAGCGGAAGGCAGGGATTTTGTAGGTATTCTATTTGTAGGACTTATGTTGACAGAGGAAGGCCCTAAGGTATTGGAATACAATGCTCGCTTTGGAGACCCTGAAGCACAGGTAGTTCTTCCGCGTATGAAAAATGACATCATAGATGTAATGGAAGCCTGTATCAATGGAGCACTAATGGATATCAATCTAGAGTTTGAGGACAATGCAGCAGTTTGTGTCATCTTAGCTTCTGATGGTTATCCAGAGCATTATGACAGAGGTTTTGCCATACATGGACTGAATAACTTTAAGGATAAAGAGGGTTATTATGTCTTTCATGCTGGAACTAAGCTGACAGACAGGGGAATTGTTACCGATGGAGGACGAGTATTAGGTGTAACAGCTAAGGGTGAGAATCTAAAGGCTGCCAGAGCCAATGCCTACGAGGCTACTAACTGGATAGAGTTTGACAATAAGTATATGAGATTTGATATTGGCAAAGCCATAGATGAAGTGTAGTTCATGATTGAATCCGGTTCTATATAAAGGGATGCAAATCTAGCCTTGTAGTACAAGACAATTTGCATCTTTTTTTAATGTTATTTGGGACTATAGTTTCTGAATTGACATAAAACTGCCATAGACCTTTGGTATTCTACATAAGTAGATAAAATATTGTAAGAAATAATAATTAGGTAAAATTATATAATTTATTTAAACAATACGAAGTAGATGACGATAATAACATCAAAGTATGTCGATAGCAGAAGGGAAGGGACTGTTGGAATGAAAAAAAGAAGAATAGTAACATATATTGTCGCTGCGCTTAGTTTAAGTATATTTATGTTCCTGTTTTTACAGGATTCAAATGCTTTGGCAGTAAAAACAGGAAAAGTAACAGTAAACAAATTAAATGTTCGAACGAATGCAGGCACAAAATATAATGTTCTAAAGGCAAATGGAAAAAAGGTTCAGTTGAATAAGAATACAACGGTAACAATTCTCAAAGAAAAAAGTGGATGGTATTATGTTTCATTTACATATAATAAAAAATCTTTAAAGGGTTATGTTAATAAAACATATGTAGGATCCATAAAGACAACTTCAAGTGCTACGCCAATAACAACTACCACCAAAACAGGTACAGTCAATGATGGTCCCGTTAATGTTCGTAAAGGAGCTGGGACATCGTATGCAAGGGTAACTAGTGGAGGCAAAAATGTTTCCTTAAAGAAGGGTGCAAAGGTTATTATCTACAGTGAACATACTGGTTGGTACTATGTTAGCGCAACTTTTGAGAATAAGACTATAAAGGGTTATGTATCAAAGACATTTGTTACAGTAGACTCCTCTAGTAAAGCCCCAACTACAACTACTACTTCTTCTCTTAAGTATAAGCTTGCTGCTAAGACAAGGGATTCTTTAAAGGTGCGAACAGCTGCAAGTACGAAAGCTTCTCAGTTAAAGTACAATAAAGTAAATGTTGTTTTAAAGAAGTCCCAGACAGTTTATCTTCGTAATGAAACAGTAAAGGATGGGAAGAAGTGGTATTATATCTCCTTTACCTACAGCGGTAAGACATGTTACGGCTGGGTTTCAGGAGATTATGTACAGCTTACATTAAAATCTAAGATAAGTGCTTCGGTTCGTCCCACAACAGCCCAAATTTACAAAAATACGTCTTCGAAGATGACAATAAGTGGCACAGCTGTAAAATTGGATAAGAATACCAGCGTAACAATTACCAAGGAAGCCTACTCTAAGGGAGTAAGATATTATTATGTTAATTTTAAGTACAAGAATAAGTATTATAATGGCTATATCAAAGCGTATGATGTGAATTTTAAAAAGGGGAGCAGCAGTACCACAACCCCAACCCCAACGCCGACCCCAACCCCAAAGCCAACATCGACGCCGTCGCCAACCCCAAAGCCAACCCCAACACCAAGTGTGGAGCCACTACCACCTGCTAAGGTATTGTCAGAAGCAGAATTTACGAAGAAGATGAAAGCGGAAGGATTCCCTGCTGACTATATTACTTCTTTGTACAAGCTTCATAAAGTGCATCCATCTTGGACTTTTAAAGCATATAAGACTGGTTTTTCTTTTGATTATGCTGTATCAAAACAAACCAACAAAAAAGGTGGAAATACAGTTCAGAGTCTTAAGTATCAATGGATATCGGATTGGGTGAGCGGCTCAGATAGTACGTCTGCCTATGATGTGTTAAATGATAAGCCGTATGTTGTAGATGGAAGTAACTGGGTGACCGCGTCTACAACAGCTATAAAATATTACATGGATCCACGAAACTTCTTAAATGAATCCTATATCTTTATGTTTGAACATTTGAGTTATGATAAGGAAAGCCATACGAAGAACCTCATAGAAAATATGGCTAAAAATACACCATTAGCAGGAAGCTTTACCTATACTAATAGTGCAGGCAAGAAGGTCACCATGTCCTATGTAGATGCTATTATGGATGCTGCCAATTATGCCGGTGTTAGTCCAGTGCATCTGATTGCAAGAATTAAGCAGGAAGTATTGACTAACGTTAATGGAAAGTTAGTTTTTACTAGTGCATGTACTGGAACTAGAAAAGGGTATGAAGGGTTGTACAATTTCTACAATATTGGGGCTTATGACTCCACAAACTCAGCAATTGAACATGGATTAAACTATGCTAAGAATGGTGGAAGTAATAAAACTTTAAATGCTAATATGTTTATTCCGTGGGACAATCCATATAAAGCAATTATGGGTGGAGCAAGATTTATTGGAGATAGCTATATTGCAAAGGGACAGAATAACCTGTATTTACAGAAGTATAATGTTTCCTCATATAAAACCCATAGTCATCAGTATATGACGAATATAATGGGCGCATACTCAGAAGCTGCAAAGGTCTATAAAGGGTATAAAGATCTTGAAATGTTAGATATGGGAATGGTATTTACAATTCCTGTATTTACCAACATATCCAGCACGAAAGCGATTCATCCAGACAAAGTATCGGATTTGGATAAGAAGAATTTCAATTTCTATCTAAAGGATTTGAAAATCTATAACGGAACTACAACCTATGTGTCTAGCGATAAGAAGAATTTTACTTTTAGAAGCTATGCACCAAGTTACACCATAAACAAGGATAAGGTTATAATTACTCCAACAGCTGCAGGCGCAGGTGCCAGTGTAACTAAAATAGTAGCAAAGCATGCAACCAGCGGGAAAGAGCAAGAATTCGAAGCATCATCTACCGTTAACCTAGCAAAGGGTGTAACTGTTACTTTAGAAAAAGGTATTACCAATGTGAACATTACAGTGAAAGCTGCCAATGGTAAGACAAAAGAGTATGTAGTTAAGATTGAAAGAATAAGTTAATGTAGAATTAACATAGAATAACGAGGATTGAGTTACTTAAGAAGATGTAATCTTCCAAAGGACCATTCTCGTTATTCTTTTTCTTGCAAAATAGTGCAGAAATAGCTAAAATCTTTATATATCTAATGACAGGAGAATAGCCTATGAAGATGAGTAATAAATTATCCTGGTTTTTAACATTTATAATAGCTGCACTTGTAACATTGCCAGCTTTACCTGTAGCTGCAGCCAGTGCGTCCATCTCTATTTCTATGGTATCTGAACAGGCCATAGAGAATAATAACTGTACTCTGGCGGTATCAGTCTCAGCTAATACCACATTAGCTTCTGTAAACATGATTATTTCCTATGACAGTGAGTATCTTGAGCCTGTTAGTGAGAACAGTCTGTATGAGTTGAAGGATTCTACAATAATGATTAATGACCCTAATTTAAAGGAAAAGTTAGTACAAGAGCGTAAATACATATTACAATTTAAATTATTAAAAAAGGGGAAAACAACTATTTATATTGATGGAACACCTAAAATCTATGATTCCTCTAATGGAGAGGCGTTATCCATATCCAAAAAAGAGTTTGAACTTTCTATATACGGTGAAGGCAAGAAATCGGACAATAATAAACTAGCTAGTTTTTCTGTAAAAGAGGGGACATTTAGCACCAAGTTTACTAAAGAAAAGACAGTATATGAGTTAATTGTTCCCTATGAAAACAGTAAAATCACTGTGACAGCAGAACCTGAGGACAGTGGTGCATCTGTTGCGATCATTGATAATGATAAGTTGCAGGTAGGTGCCAACAAGGTAGCAGTCATAGTTACCAGTGAGTCGGGGAAGGAAAGAGAATATACCATCTATGTAACTCGTGAATCCTTAGAAGATGGAATCCAGACAAATTCACCACCTCCTTCTATTACGCCAGAACCATCAGACAGTGAAATAGTATCAGGTTCTCCAGTTCCTTTTCCTGGTAATACCTATCAGATAATGAAAGAAGAAGGACTTACATACTATAAAGGTAATACGACGTATTTGCTTTTGGAACCATATGATGATACCAATGTTCCAAAGGGGTATAAAAAGATTATGTTAAAACTCTCTGACATAGAGGTGACTGCCTATGCAATGGATGGAAATAACTATCAGGATTTTGTGCTAATATATGCGAAGCAGGAAGGGAAGGACCCTGATTGGTATCAGTTTGATCAGAAGGAGGGTACCATACAGAGGTATAAAAGGATACCATTTACAGAAAATGAGGAAATGAAGTCTTCTAACCCTGCACTAGACGTACAAAAATACCAGGATAGAATCGATGTTTTAGGTATTATTATGGGGATAGAAGCTTGTGCTGTAATCCTTTTACTTATTATAGTTACTAGAATGTATATGAAACAAAAGGGTTATAATGATGAATTAGAGTAATGATAAAAACAACAGGAAATTAGTACAAACCAAGTACTATATTTTCCTGCTGTTTTTAATATAATAGAAATAAGCCGACATAACAGGTTTTGCAATAAACCTTGTAAGAGATAATATAATATGTTATACTACGTGTATAACAAATATAATAAGTTATTTTGTAAATTTGTGCTGAGTGTGTTGAAAAGGTATGGAGGCGGTTTTATGATTTTGCGTATTGATTTTAATAGTGATGAAGCTTTATATATGCAACTATATAATCAAATAATAATGGGAATTGCTAATTCTGAGCTTCAGGAGGGAGAGAACCTTCCTTCTGTTCGTGACTTAGCAGATGATATTGGAATTAATATGCATACGGTAAACAAGGCTTACAGCATATTGCGTCAAGAGGGTTATCTGAAGTTAGATCGTAGAAAAGGTGCGGTAATAGCTATCGATATTGATAAGTATAATGCTTCGATAGAACTTATGGAAAATATTAAAGTACTGATGGCTAAGGCGATATGTAAGGGAATCAGCAGTGATGAGGTTCATGAGATGATAGATGAGATCTATAGTAGCTTTGGTTGCCAGTAGAGGACTGCCAGAATAGGAGGCGATTATGATGCTATGCGATAAATGCAAGAAGAAAGAAGCTACTATTTTTTATACAGAAATCGTAGACGGAGAGAAAACGGAGATGCATTATTGTGAGGATTGTGCAGCGGAGTGTACAAATTTTCAATTCAAATATATAGAGCATAATAAAGAGATATCATTGGGAGATTTGCTTTCCAGCATTCTTGGGAATTATTATAGTAATCCACCGGTAAAGGAGGAATCAAAAGCAGCCGTGATACAATGTGACAAGTGTGGCATGACCTATGACGCTTTTTTACAAGGGGGAAGGTTTGGGTGTGCTGGCTGTTATGCCAGCTTTGGAAAACAATTAGAGAAAAGTCTTCGCCAGGTTCACGGTGCTTCCAGTCATGTTGGCAAAAGACCAAAGGGTTTTGTCAGTAAGACAGATAAGATTTTAAGTGATTTATCAGAGGTAGAGCGTCTATCTATTCAGCTACAGGATGCCGTGGAGAAGGAGGAATTTGAGCAGGCTGCCAAGCTTCGTGATACCATTCGTGCCCTAAAGGAAAAGGAGGAATCCACCAATGCTTAAATGGTATGAGGAAAATGGAGTGAATGATGATGTTGTCATTTCAAGTAGAGTGCGTTTGGCACGTAATATAGCAAGATATCATTTTTCTAAGAAACTTACGGATGACAAGGCAGTTGCCTTAGTGGAGGAAGTGGAGAAAGCGTTTGCGCATTATTCCGATGAGACAGGGAAGTACTATGTATGTAAACCAGGTAGCTTATCAGAGACAGAACGTCTTGCAATGGTAGAGAGGCACATTTTAAGTCCTGCTATGAACAATAAGAAACAGGTTACAGGGCTTATTATGTCTGAAAATGAATCAACTACTATTATGGTAAATGAAGAGGATCATATAAGAATTCAGGCTCTTGCAGGGGGAATGAATATTGAAAAGGCCTTTCTTGCGGCCAATAAGCTAGACGATTATGCAGATGAGTTGTTAGGATTTGCCTTTGATGAGAAATATGGATATCTAACCTCCTGTCCTACTAATGTAGGAACTGGACTTCGAGCATCATATATGGTGTTTTTACCAGCTTTAGGAGGAGCTAATAAGATTAATCGGCTTTCCGATGAAGTAGCCAAGTATGGTATCACGCTCCGTGGAATTTATGGGGAGGGAACCAATGGGCTAGGAAATATATATCAAATTAGTAATCAAAAGACAATGGGAAGTACGGAGCAAGAGATCATCAATAACCTAAATAGTATTGTGAGTCAGGTTATTAAACAGGAACGTAAGCGTAGGGAATTCCTACTGACTAACAACTACGACGAGATAGAAGATCAGGTATACCGTTCTTATGGTGTGCTCAAATATACAAGGCAGATTAACAGTAAAGATGCCATGACTTTACTGGCACAGATTAAATTTGGCGTTGATACAGGAATAATCAAGTTTACTGAGGACTTTCATATCTATGAGATGATGATGGCTATTCAACCGTATTCCTTACAATGTCATAATGGCAAATATGCGGGAAGTAATGTTAGAGATAAACTGCGGGCAGAATATCTCAATACGAATTTACCGAATATACTAAAATAAGACACAAAAATAAGGAGGAACGATTATGCAGGACCGATTTACCGAAGAAGCAAAAGAGGCATTAAATATAGCAACAGATGCTGCTTATCGTCTGTCTCACAGCTATATTGGAACAGAACATCTACTGATAGGACTATTAGGAGCCAAGGGAGTAGCCTCACGGGTTTTAGAGGAGCATGGGGTAGATGAGGAGAAAATTATAGAATTAGTAAGAGAATTAATGGCTCCAAGCAACAGCTTGGAGATGGTGGATTCAGATAATTACACCCCAAGATCTAAGAGAATCCTTTTGTTAAGTGAAAAGGAAGCCCAGAGATTAGGTAGTGTTAAGATTGGGACAGAACATATTTTGATTGCCTTAATCAAGGAATCAGATTGTATTGCAGTACGTCTCTTGAATACATTGGGTGTGAATGTTCAAAAGATATACGTAGACGTTCTTACTGCGATCGGGCATGATCCTAACATGGCTAAGACGGAGTATTTGTCTAATAAATCAAAGAGTAAGGGAAAGAGTAATACCACTACGTTAGATCAATATAGTCGTGACCTAACGGCTTATGCCAGAGAAGGAAAGTTAGATCCCGTGATCGGAAGGGAAGAAGAGATTCAACGAGTGGTTCAGATATTAAGCCGTAGGACAAAGAATAATCCTTGTCTGATAGGTGAACCTGGCGTAGGTAAGACTGCAGTGGTGGAAGGTCTTGCTCAGAAAATTATAGAAGGCAATGTACCAGATACTATCCGTGAAAAGAGATTAGTTACATTGGACTTATCAGGAATAGTTGCTGGTTCCAAATATCGTGGTGAGTTTGAAGAACGTATTAAGAAAATTATCAGTGAAGTTATGAGTGATGGTAATATACTCTTATTCATTGATGAGATACACACCATTATTGGAGCAGGAGGAGCTGAAGGTGCCATTGACGCTTCTAACATATTGAAACCATCTCTTTCACGAGGAGAGATCCAGCTAATAGGTGCTACTACAAGGGAGGAATATCGTAAGCATATTGAAAAGGATGCAGCCATTGAGCGTAGATTCCAACCTGTAGTTGTAGAAGAACCTTCTGAAGAGGAGACAGAACTCATTTTAAAGGGATTACGAGATGCTTATGAGGCACACCACAAGGTTCGTATCACAGATGATGCCATACAGGCAGCTGTAAAATTATCTAGCCGTTATGTTAATGATAGATACCTCCCAGACAAAGCCATTGATGTCATTGATGAGGCTTCCAGTAAAGTGAGATTAAGTACCTTTATGGCTTCCCCAAGGATAAAGGAGTTAGAGCAGAAGAATCAGCAGTTAGAGGCAGAGAAGGAAGTAGCAATCAAGAGTGAGGCTTATGAAAAAGCTGGAGACATCAAACGACAACAACAGGAAAATCAAGAAGAGCTTAATAAACTGAGATTGCAGGATGAGAAGAAGAGACAGGAGAATCAGTTGGTGGTGGGAGAAGCTCAGGTGGCAGACATTATCTCTAGTTGGACGAAGATTCCTGTACAGAAGTTGGCAGAAGAAGAGTCCAAACGGCTAATAGCACTTGAGAGTACCTTGCATGAGAGGGTTGTAGGTCAGCAGGAAGCAGTTGTTGCAGTTGCGAAGGCGATAAGAAGAGGCCGTGTAGGTCTTAAGGATCCTAAACGTCCAATAGGTTCTTTTTTGTTTTTAGGACCAACTGGTGTAGGTAAAACAGAGCTTTCTAAGGCACTTAGTGAAGCTATGTTTGGTACCGAGAATTCAATGATTCGTGTAGATATGTCAGAATACATGGAAAAGCATAGTGTGTCCAAGATTATTGGCTCTCCTCCGGGATATGTAGGTTATGATGAAGGTGGACAGCTTAGTGAGAAGGTCAGACAGAATCCTTATTCCGTAATTCTTTTTGATGAAATAGAAAAGGCCCATCCTGATGTATTTAATATTCTTCTTCAGGTATTAGATGATGGACATATTACAGATGCGCAGGGAAGAAAGGTAAGCTTTAAAAATACAATTATCATAATGACTAGTAATGCTGGTGCATCCAGAATTATTGCTCCTAAGCTCTTAGGATTTACATCTGCGTCAGATGTAAAAGCAAGTTATGAGAAGATGAAGGAAGGAGTTATGGAGGAGGTAAAACGCCTTTTTAAACCGGAATTCTTAAATCGTATCGATGAAATTATTGTCTTCCACGCCTTAGAACGGGAAGATCTAAAGAAAATTGTAGGCATTATGCTTTGGGACATTGACAAACGAATCACAGCACAGATGGGGATTAAGCTGAAATTCTCTGATGAGATGATTGAGTTTATTGTAGACAAGAATAAGGACGTGAATTATGGAGCTAGGCCACTTAGAAGGTCCTTACAGACCTATTTAGAGGATCCATTAGCGGAAGAAGTCTTAGAGGGAAAGATTAAGCCAAATACTTCCGTAAGTGTCATTGTGGAAGGGGATAAAATACAGTTTCAACCTTTGTAGAATTGTGAGATTACTGGAAGAATTTTTACGGATTTCATACAAATTTCATATTCAAAGAGTATAAAGTGACTAGTATTATAGACCGAATTATACTATAATAAATCTAAGGTAAGAACATGATAGGAAATGATATTGTAACAATATCGTCATAGAATTTATAGTACAATTTTTCATAATGGCAACCCATAGAGGAAGGATAAAATTAGGAGGATTTAATAATGGCAGTAGTAAAAGAGTTAATACGCAAGGAAGACAATGGAACCATCAGCTTTGGTAATTATCAACTGGATAAAAAATCTAAAGTGTCAGATTTTGAGTTTTCAGGTGATATTTATAAGGTGAAGACTTTTAAAGAAATTACCAAGCTTGAAAGAAATGGATTAATTGTGTATGAATCAGTTCCAGGAACATCAGTATTTGACTTAGATCAAGAGGAAATGCAGATCTCATTTAAGGTGGAAGGAACGACCTCCTCACAAATTACGTTGGAATTAGAACCAGAGAAGGAATACAAGGTTTTTATCAATGATACGAACATTGGAAAGATGAAGACAAACTTGGGTGGGAAGTTAGTATTCAGTGTTGACTTGAGTGAATGTGAATCTGCTTCTGTACGGGTGATATGTTTATAAAACTGAAAGTAAATATAGGCTGTCGCACTATTGGTGTGGCAGCTTTTTGATACGAATAATATGCTTAATCAGAGTAAATGGTAAGGGGATTTTGTCCAGTAAGTTAGAAAGGAGAACGTAGTAGACAGCTTAAATGTAAAGAAAGTAATAAAGCATATTTTATAACACTTTCAAACAGATAAGACAGTCGCCTATTAAGAATAATATATGGCAAAAGCAAAGACAGTATTTTTCTGTAAGGAGTGTGGCTTTGAGTCCTCCAAATGGATGGGACAATGCCCTGGTTGTAAAGCATGGGATTCTTTTATAGAGGAAAAAGTTGCTCCTAAATCCATGTCTCAGGCTAAGGCAGTACTTACAGGAAGTATAAAGCCAAGCAGATTGGCAGAAATTAGTGGAGAAGATAACAATCGAATTGCGACAGGGATCAAAGAATTAGACCGTGTGCTCGGTGGAGGTGTTGTGATTGGTTCCCTTATCTTGGTAGGCGGTGACCCTGGCATTGGTAAATCTACCTTACTTCTTCAGATGTGCCAACATTTAGTGGAAGGGAATCGCAATGTATTATATATATCTGGAGAGGAATCGTTACGACAAATTAAGATGCGGGCGGAACGTTTGACCAACTATCATGGAGATCTATTACTTCTTAGTGAAACCAATTTGGCGTTGATAGAAGAAACTATAAAGAAAGAAAAACCGGAGATAGTCATAATTGACTCCATTCAAACTATGTTTAGTGAGGAGGTTGGTTCTGCTCCAGGCAGTGTCAGTCAGGTGAGAGAAGCTACCTCTGTCCTTATGCGTCTGGCAAAAGGGATGGGTGTCTCTATCTTTATTGTAGGTCATGTGACAAAAGAGGGAACTGTCGCTGGTCCTAGGGTATTAGAGCATATGGTGGATACGGTTCTTTATTTTGAAGGTGATAATCAGGCTTCCTATCGATTGTTGCGAGCTGTAAAGAACAGATTTGGTTCTACTAATGAGGTGGGAGTTTTTGAAATGCGTTCTGAAGGTCTTAGGGAGGTAAGTAATCCATCAGAATATATGTTAAATGGGAAGCCGGAGGGGGCTAGCGGTTCTGTGGTAACCTGCTCTATAGAAGGTACCAGGCCAATACTAGTAGAAATTCAGGCTTTGGTTACTCAGACCTATTACAATATGCCAAGAAGAACCTCTGCTGGAACAGATTATAACCGCGTGAACCTGTTATTAGCTGTAATTGAGAAACGTCTCGGTATCCAATTATCCGGATGTGACGCCTATGTAAATGTGGCAGGGGGAATGATGATTCGTGAACCTGCTCTAGATTTGTCGATTGTAGTCGCTCTTCTCTCCAGTTATAAGAATCGTGCCCTTGACCCACATATGCTATTCTTTGGAGAGGTTGGTCTTACCGGTGAGATACGTGGTGTTAACCAAGCAGAGCAACGTGTTCAGGAGGCAGTGAAAATGGGCTTTCAGACATGTGTTCTCCCTGAGGTGAATATTTCGAATATGGATAAAATTCCAATCAAGTTAATTGGAGTTAAGAATATAAAAGATTTACTTGCTATGTTGTAACTCAAATAAAATTACAAATCAACTCGTTATCTCTAAGGTTTAACAAAAATATTACGATATAAATTTTATAGTACGTTTATTTGTGGATAGAAAGCATATTTGAAGTGAGGAGATTTTAAAATGGAGAAAATAAGATTAGGTGAATTATCGGATTTATCAGTTTTATTAAAGGACTTAATTACATCTTATAACAAAATGTTAGGAATTGTGGATGATCTAAATGGAATAACAAAGCAAACCAAGATGCTTTCTTTCAATTCTTCTATTGAGGCTGCCAGGGCAGGAGAAGCCGGAAAGGGATTTCAAGTGATATCAAAGCACATGCAGTCTCTGGCAGAGCAAAGTGAGAGTGCCAACCATACCAGTCTGCTTACTATAGGGGAAATGAATAAAAAAATCCATGATGTGGTTGGTGTAAGAACGGCTGATATTGCCTATGATGTGATGGATAAGATTGACCGCCAACTATTTGAACGTAACTGTGATACTCAGATTTGGGCTACCTTTGATTCAGTTGTTGAATTTCTCATGAATCCTACTGAGGAGAATCAAAGTATTGTAAATAATCTACTAAAGCATATTGTAGATCTTAATGTGGTTTACCAAGATATAATACTTGCAGATATCAATGGCAAGGTTGTAGCTGCTGCTGTTAGAAGGGAAGATATCGGAGAGGATGTTTCTGATAGAAGATGGTATTACCCTGTAAAAGAAACAAAGAAGGTATCAGCTTCAGATATGTATTACTCAAGGGCATGTGGTGCATATTCAATGGCATATAGTAGCCCTGTGCTTAGTTCTAGTGGTGAAATGGTAGGCATTCTTTCTACTAGATATGACTGGAATTATATTTATGACATTGTTGATCATGCAAAAGTCAGCGATAAAGGTGAAATTTATGTAATAAATAAGGAAGGAAAGGTTATTGCTTCTAAGAATCGTGATGAGATTCTTGAAAAGGATCTATCAGATACAGAGGCAGCTAAACAGCTCAACATTAATAAAGAATATGGGTATTTGTTGGAAGAAGACACAAAAGGTAATATTCTTAGTGCCACAGGATTTGCTCGTTCCAGAGGATATAGTACCTATAGCGGAAAAGAATGGTCTGTAATTGTACGGGAACCATTTACGGATATGTAAGTATTATGTAAACCAAAGAGTTACACTAGCTATTTTACTGTAACGATTTTGATATGCTACATAATAAAAAACCTGGCTATCATAGATAACCAGGTTTTTTAAGCAGGGGTGGAGGGAATCGAACCCCCCTCTGGAGTTTTGGAGACTCTTATTCTACCGATGAACTACACCCCTATGTTGTATTGTATTGTTTGACGTTGCTTAAATAGCTTACTATGAATTGTTTGAATTGTCAATATAATTTATGAATTTTATAGATGATTTTTTATTATGTTGACATAAAAGTTAGATAATGGTAATATATTAACAATAATCATAATTGGTAAGATACAAAATTAATTTCATAACTAAATGCTATGACAGGGAGGAGTACATACTTACCAGGTAGGCAGAGAGAAGACGGTAGGTGCAAGTCTTTACCTAGGAATTATGGAAGTAGCCCTTGAGCAGTGAACAAAACGAGAGTAATCTTTAGTAGATTTCAACGGAAAGTTCCGCCGTTATCAGGAATACAGTATAGAGATAATCTGTACTGGGTAAGAGCAGAAGCAATTCTGAATTTAGGTGGTACCACGGATGTAATATTCGCCCTAAGCTAATTATATAGCTTAGGGTTTTTTTGTGTACTTTGGAAAGCCAAGAATCGCACTTTGGCGGAGCAGTAAATGTTGCTAGCGCAACTTGGCACAGTTAGAGAGTTTTGCGAGCTACACTAGTTGTTTACTATAAAAAGGCGTGGAGGTAAAAAGAATGGAAATAAAGGGAGCAGAGCTTTTTGTAAAAGCTTTAAAAGAAGAAAATGTAGACATTCTATTTGGTTATCCAGGGGGAACAGCAATAGATTTATTTGATGCCCTCTATGGACAAGAGGAGATTGATGTGGTCCTTCCACGTCATGAGCAAGGCCTCATACATGCTGCAGATGGTTATGCCAGATCCACTGGGAAAGTGGGAGTTTGCTTGGTTACCAGTGGGCCGGGAGCTACTAATTTAGTGACAGGAATTGCAACAGCTAATTATGACAGTGTTCCCCTTGTTTGCTTTACTGGTCAGGTTCCAACCAGTCTGATTGGAAATGATGCATTCCAGGAGGTTGATATTGTAGGAGTTACACGTAATATCTGTAAATATGCCGTTACGGTACGTGATCGTCATGATTTGGGACGTATTATTAAGGAAGCCTTTTATATAGCTAGAACCGGAAAACCAGGGCCAGTTCTTGTAGATATACCAAAGGATGTGCAACAAGCCTATGGCTCTGATGAATATCCAAAGGAAGTGAGCATAAGAGGTTATAAGCCAAATAGCGGGGTTCATGTAGGACAATTAAAGAAAGCTGTTTCTGTACTTCAGACAGCAAAGAAACCTGTATTCTTAATTGGTGGAGGAGTTAATATATCCAAAGCTCAAGAGGAAATGACTAAACTCACAGAGCTAACAGGAGTTCCTGTTATTACTACAATTATGGGAAAAGGTGCTATAGACACCAACCATCCTTTGTATATTGGTAATATAGGTATACATGGAAGCTATGCTGCTAATCATGCTATCAGTGAGTGTGATGTCTTGTTTTCCATTGGTACACGATTTAATGATCGTATTACAGGGAAGATCAGTGAGTTCGCGAAAAATGCAACAATAGTCCACATTGATATAGACTCTGCCTCTATCTCTAGAAATATTGAGGTTGATATTCCAATTGTATCAGATGCCAAGATTGCCATTACCAAGATGCTAGACATGTGTAAACCTGTTAAGACGAAAGAATGGATTGAAAAAGTGATGGCATGGAAGAAGGATTATCCTATCACCATGAAGGCGTATGAAGGATTAACTCCGGAGAAAATAATTCACACAATAAATGAAATGTTCCAAGACTTAATTGTGGTAACAGATGTTGGGCAGAATCAGCTTTGGACTACCCAGTACTTAGAACTTAATGCCAAGAAGCAGCTTCTGACCTCTGGAGGCTTGGGAACTATGGGGTATGGTCTACCGGCAGCCATTGGAGCCCAGTTCGGGAACCCTGACAAAGATGTCATCTGTATCAGCGGAGATGGAGGAGCCCAGATGAACATTCAAGAGATGGCTACTGCAGTGGTAAATGAGCTTCCAATCATTTTCTGTATCTTTAACAATGGCTATCTAGGTAATGTGAGACAGTGGCAGGAGATGTTCTTTAACCATCGATACTCCAGCACTTGTCTACGGTTTAGAAAACGCTGTTATAGGGATTGTAAGAATCCGGAGAAGTACTGTCCAAAGTATACACCTGATTTTATTAAACTGGCAGAAAGCTATGATGCCAAAAGTATTCGAGTTACAGAGGAAAGTCAGTTGGAGGAAGCATTTCTTATGGCGAAGGCCAACAAGGAAGGCCCAACAGTAATTGAATTTATCATTGAAAGAGAAGCCAACGTGCTTCCAATCGTACCAGCTGGAAAAACATTAACTGAAATGGTTATGGATTATTAGGAGGGGGCAGACATGAAGAAAAGATGGATATCATTATACGTAGAAAATGAAATCGGCGTTTTAGCTAGAATAAGTGGTCTGTTCTCAAGTAAATCCTATAATGTAAACAGTCTTACTGTTGGTGAGACTGAAGATAAGTCTATTTCCAGAATGACCATAAGCTTAACTAGTGATGACATGACCTTTGAACAGATTAAAAAGCAGCTAAATCGTTGCGTAGAGGTCATTAAGGTCGTGGATTTTACCAATATGGCAACTCACATGAAGGAAATCTTATTTGTAAAGGTGACCAACTGTACCAAGGCAGATAAGGCAGAGGCGTTTCGTATTGCACAAGTTTTCAATGTAAAAATCGTTGATTATAATAAGGATAGTCTCTTAATGGAGTGTCTCCAGACAGAGGACAGAAATAATCAATTAATTGCTCTTTTGGATGAAACCTTTGTAAACCGTATAGAGGTTGTCCGTGGAGGCAGTGTAGCTATCGAAGCTATCTGTATGTCTGAACGATAGGGGGAAAATATGGTTTTCTATTTTACAGGAACCGGTAATTCCTATCATACTGCTAGAGTAATGGCTGAGGTTACCAAGGAAGAAATGGTGAACATTAGCCAGGCTATGAAACAACAGAAGTATGAATATACGATAGGGCAGAAGGAAAGAATAGGTTTTGTATTTCCTGTATATTAATGGGGGATTCCAACAGTTGTGGATTATGTGAAAAAATCTGTCCCGTAGAGACGATTTCTCTTGTAAA
>JAEZPG010000078.1 GCA_023413555.1 Bacillota bacterium
GGTGAACTTGGATTGTAAGAAGTTCTTGTCTCTGCTTTCACTTGAGAGCTGTCGAGAATATATACCACGGTTCCGTATTAGTAGCGTGATAAATGCTCCCAATAAGTTGATGGGCCAACATTTTACCTTTCCTATACATAACCACCGCAACCAATGTGTCTGCTGTGGCATATGTTCTAAAAATTGTCCTCACGGAGCAATGACAATAGGAGCTGATGGATATCCAGTTTGGAATGTAAGGCAATGTGAAAACTGCTACCGTTGTATTCACCACTGTCCTGGTAAATCGCTCTCCCTCAGTAAACGACGAACACCAAAGAGACTCCTTAAATTCTGACACGTCGAATAGATAGGTGTCTCATTGGCTATAGGATACTTATATAGCACTAGAATGGAAGGACTAAAATATGGTTCTTCTTCTTTTTTACTACCAGTTCTGCTATAATCTATAATATTGAAACTATAAGGAGGAGTTACATGGGAGATTGGAATGCAAAACAGTATTTACAATTCAATAAGGAGAGAACCTTACCGGCAACCGATTTGGTTAATAGAATTGAGAGAACCGCACCAGAGTACATTTTAGACATCGGATGTGGTCTCGGAAACAGTACGGCAGAGCTAAAAAACGCTGGACTGAAGCTCATGTAACTGGCATCGATAGTTCACCCGATATGATTGCTAACGCTTCAGCTACTTATCCGAATATGAATTTTAAGTTAGTGGACGCCTCAAAAGTTCTACCTACCATAACAGAACGTTATGATATTGTATTTTCCAATGCCTGTCTGCAGTGGATTCCGGATCATTCTAGAATCTTTCCTGAGATGATGGAGTTATTAAATCCTGGTGGTGTGCTAGCTATCCAGATTCCGGTAAACTTTAGTGAACCGATTCACCAGGTAATTCAACAGGTAGTACATAAAGAAAAATGGGCAGAATTACTACAGTATAATAGAGAACTGGACTTTTTATCAGAAGAAGAGTATTATGATCTACTTGCCGACATAACCACAGACTTTTCTATGTGGAAAACCATATATATGCATCGCATGCCATCCTATGATGCCATTATGGATTGGTATCGCCAGACAGGATTACGCCCATATCTGCAAAGACTGTCAACGGAGAAGCAGGCAGAATGGGAGGAAGAGGTGCTAGAAGGAATCAAACAGAAGTATCCGCTACAGAAAAATGGGGAGATTATCTTCCGGTTTCCAAGGTTATTTATGATGGGGAGTAAGTAGAAATTACAGAATCATGCATTTTATAGTGTAAAATTATATTTTTCTGTTATAATAGTGTAGGTACTTTGGAATAGAACGGCTAAAATACTGGAATGCTTATGATGATTTTATATAAAGGAGACATGTGTTACATGAAATGGACCAAATATACATTAAAAACTACTACGGAAGCGGTGGACTTAATCAGCTACATGTTAGATGAACTTGGAGTAGAAGGAATTGAGATTGAGGACAAGGTGCCCTTAACAGAAGCGGACAAGAAGCAAATGTTTGTAGACATTCTTCCTGATCCGGAATTTGATGATCATATCGCTATTGTTCGTTTTTACCGTGATCCAGAAGAAGACGGAACAGAATTAATAAAACAGGTGAAAGCCGGACTAGAAGACTTGAAACAGTTCGTGGATATCGGAGAAGGGACCATCGAAAAGGATGAAACGGAGGACAAGGACTGGATTAACAACTGGAAAGAATTCTGGCATCCATTTCGTGTAGACGATTCCATTGTAATCAAACCAACCTGGGAAGACTATAAAGAAGCCAAAGAAGGGGACCTTGTTATCGACATTGACCCTGGTATTGCCTTTGGTACCGGTTCTCATGAGACCACCAAGCTCTGTATGGTAAATGTAAAGAACTATGTAGACGAGAATACTCGTCTGTTAGACGTAGGCTGTGGAAGTGGTATTCTATCCATCCTAGGCTTAATGCTAGGAGTAAAGGAAGCAGTCGCAATCGATATCGATCCCAATGCTGTGACTGCTACACTGGAGAATGCCGCAGTAAATCATATTGATATGTCAAAATATAAAGTAATGGCCGGCAATATTATTGAGGACGAGGCGGTTCAAAATGAAATCGGAATGGAATGCTATGAAGTAGTAGTAGCGAACATTTTAGCGGACGTTATTATACCTCTTTCTGCAGAAATCGGGAAACATCTGATTCCAGGTGGTATCTTTATTACCTCTGGGATTATTGATAGGAAGGTGGATGAGGTCAGAGAAGCTTTAGTTAAAAATGGTTTTGAAATGGTAGAAGAGGATAAATTAAAAGACTGGAACTGTCTGATTGCCCGTAAACCTATGTAATTTGGAGGAGTTATGAATTTATTTTATGTAGAAGAAAATCAGATTCGGGAGTCTACCATTACCATTCTTGGAGACGACGTTAATCATATGAAAAATGTCCTCCGGATGCATGCTGGAGAGCAGGTCATGGTCTGTGATTGCAAGGGAAGTAACTATCTTTGTGAGATTGATTCTTTTCCTGAAAAGCAAGTGCATCTGTCTATCCTTGAGAAAAAAGCAGCAGAAAGTGAACTTCCGGTCAAACTTTATCTATTTCAGGGACTGCCAAAAAGCGACAAGATGGAGCTGATTATTCAGAAAGCTGTAGAGTTGGGTGTATATGAGGTAATCCCGGTAGCAATGAAACGTTCTATTGTTAAGATTGAGGATAAGAAAAAGGAAGCCAAGAAGCTGGAACGCTGGCAAGCCATTGCTACAGCAGCAGCCAAGCAGAGTAAGCGGGGAATGATTCCTAGGGTACATCATGTACTTTCTTACGGGGAAGCCCTTAACTATGCGAGGGATATGGATTTAAAGCTTTTTCCTTATGAGAATGCCAAGGATATAGATAAAAGTAAGGCCTTGGTAGCAAAAGCCCCTCAGATGAAATCAATCGCTATTTTTGTTGGACCAGAAGGCGGATTTGAGGACAAAGAGATTGAGGACGTGGCAGCCATTGGTGGACAAATCATTACCCTTGGAAAAAGGATTTTACGAACGGAGACCGCTGGACTTACCATGTTGTCACTACTGATGTTTGAAATTGAGAATAACTAATAGGAGAATATAAATGGAAGCATATTTAGATAATGCTGCCACTACCAGACCTTTCGACAGTGTGCGAGAGATAATGCTAAAAACCATGGAACTGGATTTTGGCAATCCTTCCAGTATGCATAAGAAAGGTATGGAAGCTGAGCAGTATGTGAAGGATGCCCGTGATAAAATAGCCAAAACATTAAAAGTAGAGCCAAAAGAGTTGATTTTTACATCTGGAGGCACAGAATCTAACAATATGGCATTAATTGGAACTTCAATTGCCAATAAGCGACAGGGTAATCATATTATTACAACAAAAATAGAACATCCCAGTGTCCATGAACCAATATTATTTTTAGAAGAAATGGGATTTCGAATCACATTTTTAGATGTAGATGAAGAAGGACATATCGATACGAACCAGCTAATAAATTCAATTTGTGAGGATACCATTCTAGTATCCATCATGATGGTAAATAATGAAATTGGTGCCGTAGAGGATGTTTCCACAATCTCCAAATTGATTAAAGAGAAAAAAGATGATATTCTAATACATGTCGATGCCATTCAGGCGTATGGAAAATATCGAATCTATCCAAAACGAATGGGAATTGATATGCTTTCCATCAGTGGACATAAGATACATGGACCAAAAGGAATTGGCGTTCTATATGTACGGGATAAAGTTAAGATAAGACCAATTATTTATGGTGGGGGACAACAGAAGGGAATGCGCTCTGGAACGGAAAATGTGCCGGGAATTGCAGGACTTGGAGTAGCAGCAGAGGAAATCTATCAAAACCACGAAGAGAAGATACATCATTTATATGAATTAAAGAAGGCATTAATCGACGGAGTAAGTAAGCTTCCGGATACTTTAGTAAATGGAGTAGGAGACGATCTCTATAAGACAGCTCCTCATGTGGTTAGTGTTAGTTTTAAGGGGGTTAGAAGTGAGGTTTTGTTACATGCTCTAGAGGAGAGAGGGGTATATGTTTCCTCGGGAAGTGCTTGTTCTAGTAACCACCCAGCACTTAGTGGCACTTTGCAGGCCATTAAGGTGAAGAAGGAACTGTTAGATTCTACACTACGATTTAGTTTTAGTGTATTTACCACTATGGATGAGGTAAATTATGCGGTGGATCAGCTTATGGAATTACTTCCGATGCTACGCAGATTTACAAGAAGATAGGGTTATTTAGGAGGATAAGATATGTTATTTCATGCATTTTTAATAAAGTATGGGGAAATTGGCATAAAAGGTAAGAATCGATTTATCTTTGAAAATGCCTTAAGGGATCAGATATTATTTGCGTTAAAAGATATAGAAGGAAACTTTCGTGTAACCAAGGAGCAGGGACGTCTGTATGTAGAGACTGAGGGTGAGTTTGACTATGAAGAGACAATAGACGCCTTAAGCCGAGTATTTGGTATAACTGCCATCTGTCCTGTGAAATTAGTGGATGTGTTTGATTGGGATAATCTTTGTAAAGAGACTGCCTCCTATGTGGAGCAGGTACATGGACGTAATCCATTTACCTTTAAGGTAGAGGCAAAACGTGCAGATAAGAACTATCCAATTAGTTCTCCAGAAATCTGTGCTAAAATGGGGGAATACCTGTTAGGGCAATTTGACAATATGAAGGTTGATGTTCACAAACCTGATGTATCTATACACCTTGAGATTCGAGGAAGAGCTTACATCTATTCTACCATTATTCCAGGACCAGGCGGAATGCCAGTGGGAAGTAACGGAAAAGCTATGTTACTGCTTTCAGGTGGAATTGATAGTCCAGTAGCTGGCTATATGATTGCGAAACGTGGTGTTACCATTGAAGCTACTTATTTTCATGCGCCACCATATACCAGTGACCGTGCAAAGCAGAAGGTGGTAGACTTAGCTAAAATTGTTTCGAGATACACGGGGCCAATTAAGCTTAATATTATCAATTTTACGGATATTCAGCTATATATCTATGAAAAATGTCCTCATGACGAGCTTACCATTATCATGAGAAGATATATGATGCGTATTGCAGAGAGTATCGCTAAAGAAAGTGGTTGTCTTGGACTAATTACTGGAGAAAGTATCGGACAGGTAGCAAGCCAGACAATGCAAAGTCTTGCTTCCACCAATGAAGTATGTGACCTTCCAGTTTACCGTCCTTTGATTGCTTTTGACAAAAATGATATTATCGCTATTTCAGAGAAGATTGATACCTATGAAACCAGTATCCTTCCATTTGAAGACTGTTGTACCATCTTTGTAGCAAAGCATCCGGTTACCAAACCTAATCGTAAGGTAATTCAAAAGAGCGAACGACATCTGGAAGATAAGATGGAAGAAATGATACAGGTTGCACTAGATACCAGAGAAGTGGTAATGTGTCAATAGAGAGTAGGAAATGCAAAACATTTCCTACATAAAAAAAGCCAGAGTAATTTGTATTTACTCTGGCACATATAACAAATATTAAACGATGTATGGTTTTAACACTTCGATGATTTGATCAGCGTCATCACTATGAACATTTAAATCGATTGGTTTAGAAAGATCTAAACTAAAGATACCCATAATGGATTTAGCGTCAATCACATATCTTCCACTTACGAGGTCAAAATCGGAATCAAACTTTGTTACTTCATTAACAAATGACTTTACTTTATCAATTGAATTTAGTGAAATTTTAACGGTTTTCATTTATGATACCTCCTTATATAATTATAAGTATATACTAATGGTATCGTTTTTAAAAGTCAATATACAAAGTAAATAAAAAAATCATTAATAATAAGTGGAAAATTTAAGCAGATATAAGTACATAATAGCTCTTATAAGTTGTAATCGAGATAATAATGGTGGATTTTAGAAAAAATGTATAGTTTTTACGCTATTATGTTATAGAAATATACTATGGATTGGGATAGAAAGGATTATCTATGGAAAATATGAATTTACAGGAAAAGAGATCTAGGAATGTTGCATTTTTGACCCTAGGCTGTAAGGTGAATTCTTACGAAACAGATGGAATGAAACAACTGTTTATAAAAGCAGGTTATGAGATAAAGGAATTTGATCAACAGGCCGATGTATATGTAATTAATACCTGTACGGTTACTAATATAGCAGACAGAAAATCCAGGCAGATGCTACACCGAGCGAAGAAAAAGAATCCGGACAGCATAGTGGTAGCAGTAGGATGCTATGTTCAGGCAGCAAAGGATACCTTGGAAGAGGATAGTGCTATTGATCTAGTCATTGGAAACAATAAGAAAAATCAGATTGTGGAAATTTTAGAAGAGTATTTTGGTAATGCTGAGCTAAGAGAAGCTTTGGTAGATATCGGGGAGGAGAAAGAATTTGAGGAGTTATCCATCGGGGCAGCAGGGGAAAAGACTCGTGCTTACATTAAAGTGCAGGATGGATGTAACCAATTTTGCTCCTATTGTATTATTCCTTATGCCAGGGGAAGAGTAAGGAGTCGTAAATTAGAGGAAGTAATACGTGAGGTAGAGAGTTTGGTGAAAGAGGGTTACAAGGAGATCGTCTTAACCGGTATTCATCTGTCTTCCTATGGTATTGATTTTGAAGAGGATGTTACTCTCCTAACATTAATTCAGGCTATTTCAAGAATAGAGGGACTTCAAAGAATACGATTGGGTTCCTTAGAACCACGTATTATTACAGAGGAATTTGTGGATACTTTAAAAGATAATCCTAAGGTTTGTCCACACTTTCATTTGAGTATGCAAAGCGGATGTACAGAGACCCTAAAGCGAATGAATCGTAAGTACTCCGCAGACGAATTTTATGCAAAATGTGAATTAATCAGAAGTAGATTTGTAGCACCAGCCATTACTACAGATGTAATAGTAGGCTTTCCGGGAGAGACTAAGGAAGAGTTTGAGGAAACGAAGGCATTTGTTCAGAAGGTAGCCTTCGCTCAGATGCATGTATTTAAGTATTCCAAAAGAAAAGGAACCAAAGCTGCTACTATGGAAAATCAGATTTCGGAGGAGGTTAAACATAGTCGTAGTATCGAGTTAATTAAGATTGAACAGAAGATGAGAAAAGATTATCAACAACAATTCATTGGTCATAAAGAAAAGGTGTTAATTGAAGAAACAGTACTAATTGATAATATTACCTACCAGATTGGGCATAATGAAAGATACCAAAAGCTTGCAATTCAGACAAATAAGGATCTTTCTAATGAGGTGGTAGAGGTTTTAGTCCTTCAAACTTTAACAGAGGAACTACTCCTTTGTGAAATATTCAATTGATATTTTATTAAAGATGTATTAATATAATAGTAATAATTGAGTTTCTTAGTAGTTTATGGGAAAGTATTACTGTAAGGACGTGAGGTTATGCAAGAAATTAATAATACACAGTATTTTAAAGTACAGAAAGAACCTGAAATTAAAGTGACAGATGTCATTCGAACTGTCTACGAAGCTTTGGTTGAGAAAGGTTATAATCCGGTAAACCAATTGGTTGGTTATGTAATGAGTGGAGACCCAACCTATATTACCAGTCATAAGGGTGCTAGAAGTCTGATTATGAAGGTGGAGAGAGACGAGATATTAGAAGCTTTATTTACTGATTATATTAAGAGAAATTTTTAGTTAAAGGAATTTTTAAGGTAAGTGAATGAGAATATTAGGATTGGATTATGGCTCCGTCACAGTAGGCGTAGCCGTCAGTGATGAACTAGGTCTTACTGCTCAGGGTGTTGAAGTCATTAGACGGAAAGAAGAGAACAAGCTTAGGAAAACTCTGGCACGTATTGAGGAATTAGTTGTTACGTATCAGGTTGAGAGGATTGTGTTAGGATATCCAAAGAATATGAATAATACCATAGGTGACAGAGCACTTAAGACAGAAGAATTTAGGGATATGCTGGTTAGGAGAACTGGTGTAGATGTTCTTTTGTGGGATGAGAGGTTAAGTACAGTTTCTGCCCATCAGTCTATGATTGAAAGCGGGAAAAGAAGAGAGCAGCGAGCCGAGGTAGTGGATATGGTTGCTGCTGTATTCATTTTACAGAGTTTTTTAGATGCCCGGTACAACAACCAAAGCGGTAAGGAGATTTAATATGCCAAGTAATAGTGAAAAAATTGTATTTACAACAGAAGACAATGAGCAAATAGAATTTTATATA
Source organism: Bacillota bacterium (assembly GCA_023413555.1). Classification (GTDB taxonomy): domain Bacteria; phylum Bacillota; class Clostridia; order Lachnospirales; family Lachnospiraceae; genus KM106-2. The sequence goes on from JAEZPG010000078.1 coordinate 8,242, forward strand.
TTAGAGCAAACGAGAGTAAATGGAATAAATTATTTGTTGATTGCAGATTCTGAGGATGAAGAAAGTGAGGCAAATGCCTTGATTTTGAAAGAAAAGGAAGCTCTTGGGGAAGATACTGTTTACGATATTGTAGAAGATGATACAGAGCTAGAGGCTATTTCGAAAGTATTTGAAACAATGATGGATGATATTGATATTGCAATTGATGAGACACCTAAGCAAAACGGATAGAAGTTTTATTCTTAAGCTTAAGTACGAGATGATTAGTTAGAAAAAGCAAGGTTATACTTTTTAATATATATGTAAGCACGTAACGAAAGCAATCATTAGAATTAGGAATAGACAAGATGAGAGAATTCGTCTCTACGGATTATTTGTCGCATTAACGGCATATTTTTTAAGCATAAATGGTGCGGAAACGAGGTTTAGATGAATACAAATCATGAAATGTTTAAGGAGTTGCTAAAGGAGAACGGGCTAAAGGTTACAACACAGAGAATTGCTATTTTAGATGTGTTACAGAGTAGACCGGATACACATTTGACAGCAGAAGAAATTTATGAATGTGTTCGTGAACAGTATCCCGAGATTGGTTTGGCAACTGTTTATCGTACCATATTGTTGTTATCGGATTTACATTTGATAGACAAGTTAAATCTGGATGACGGCTATGTACGATATGAAATTGGAAAGAAACAGGGCGGGATGGGTTGTCATCACCACCATCACTTAATATGTTTACGCTGTGGTAACGTATTCTCTTTTGAAGGAGATATGCTGGACAGTTTGGAAAACAAAATTAAGGAGGCTATGGGTTTTGAGACTCTTGACCATGAAGTAAAGCTTTATGGGTATTGTAAAGAATGTCAAAAGAATAGGGTTTCTCAGTAATTCTAAGTGGATTGTGCCTTGATGATAGTGGCTTACATAATTTCAATGGAGGTGCAATTATGAAAGAAAAAGAATTAAATAAAAAAGGCATAAAGATGATTCCTCTTGGTGGCCTGGAACAAATCGGTATGAATATTACTGCATTTGAATATGAAGATAGTATTATCGTAGTGGATTGTGGTTTATCCTTCCCTAACGATGATATGTTAGGAATTGATTTGGTAATTCCGGATGTAACTTATCTGAAGGAGAATATTGAAAAAGTAAAAGGATTTGTCATTACCCATGGTCACGAGGATCATATAGGTGGACTGCCTTATGTACTAAAAGAAGTGAATGTGCCTATTTATGCGACTAAGCTGACAATGGGTATTATTGAAAGTAAGTTAAAAGAACACAATTTAATGAAAACCACAAAACGTAAGGTAATCAAATATGGTCAGTCCATTAATCTGGGATGTTTCCGTATTGAATTTATCCGTACCAATCATAGTATAGCAGATGCTGCAGCACTAGCTATTTATTCACCAGCAGGAATCATAGTTCATACTGGAGACTTTAAGGTAGATTATACTCCTGTATTTGGTGAAACTATAGATTTACAGCGTTTTGGTGAGATAGGAAAGAAGGGTGTATTAGCGCTTCTATGTGATAGTACCAATGTAGAACGTCCTGGTTATACTATGTCAGAAAGTACGGTAGGTAAGACCTTTGATAATATCTTTGCTGAAAGTGCAAAACATCGAATTATCATTGCTACTTTCGCTTCGAATGTAGACCGTGTGCAACAGATTATTAATTCTGCCCATAAATTTGGTCGAAAGGTTGTAGTAGAAGGAAGAAGTATGGTGAATATAGTTACCACAGCAGTGGAATTAGGTTACATCAATCTTCCTGATAATATATTAATAGACATAGAACAGATGAAGAATTATACAGATGATCAGTTAGTACTGATTACTACCGGTAGCCAGGGGGAAGCCATGGCGGCTCTTTCCAGAATGGCCTCTTCTATTCATAGAAAGATATCCATTAAGCCTGGAGATACTATTGTATTAAGCTCATCCCCAATTCCAGGTAATGAGAAAGCAGTTTCTAAGATTATTAATGAGCTTTCTATGAAGGGAGCTAAGGTAATCTATCAGGATACCCATGTATCTGGACATGCTTGCCAGGAAGAGATTAAGTTGATCTATTCCTTGGTAAAACCAAGATATGCTGTTCCTGTTCATGGTGAGTACCGTCATTTAAAACGCCATGCTGAGTTATGCGAATCTTTAGGTATTAAAAAGGAGAATGTCTTCCTTATCTCCTCTGGAGATGTCCTGGAACTATCTGAAGACAAAGCTTCCGTCACTGGTCGAGTACCATGTGGAGCAATTCTTGTAGATGGTCTTGGCGTAGGAGATGTTGGTAATATTGTACTTCGTGACCGTCAGCATTTATCTGAAAATGGACTAATTATCATTGTAGTAACTCTTGAAAAATACAGTAACCAGATTCTTTCTGGACCGGATATTGTATCTCGTGGTTTTGTGTATGTTAGGGAATCTGAGAACCTAATGGATGAGGCAAGAGAATGTGTAGGGGACGCCTTAGAGCGTTGCTTAGAGCATGGAGTTACAGACTGGGGTAAGATTAAGAACGAGATAAAGGATTCCTTAAGTGAATATATCTGGAAGAAGACTAAACGTAATCCAATGATACTACCTATTATCATGGAAGTGTAATCTAGGGACCTATACTCACTAAAGAGACAAACTACTTTTTTCTTGTATTACCTTCGAATTCAAGGTATAATTGGTAGCATGGAGGGATAAGATGGCTAAAAGATCAGTTAAGACTAAAGTAGCACTTCGTATCACGAATGGTGTACTTCATGTAATGCTTAATGCAGTGTTCTATTGTATCGTGGTATTTATTATAGTAAAGGCTTGTAGTGCAGCTTATGACTTTTCCTATCAATTATTTGGTGATGTACGGGTAGATAAGACCAATCCTATTGAGAGACGGCTTGTTATTGAGAAGGAAGAATCTACCATGAGTGTTGCTTCTAAATTGGAATTGTATAAAATAATAGATAATAAGTATGCTTTCTATGTCAGAGCTAAGCTTACCGATGAGAATATACTACCTGGAACCTATGTGGTGAAATCAGATATGAATTATGACATGATACTGGAAGTGATTACTACAGAGAATAAGCAGTCTACTGCGAAGAATAAGGAGAGTACAACGAACAATAAGAATGCAACAAGTAATAGTCAGGCAAGTAGCAAGGCGTCGAAGAATGCCGTGTCTATAGATAGTAAAGAAGAATGAAAGAGCTTTTGCAACTCAGATTAGAGATGATCTGTGGGGGCGAAAGCTCCTTTTTCTAGTGAAACATTTGGTATTAACTATATAGTATGGTTTAGTTGATTTTAAAATGGAAATATTGTAATATAAATTGTTGAACTACTGTAACTAAAGTAATAAATAGATAGGAGAACGAATGTGATTGGCGATGAACGAATTATAAGTTATATATCATCACTAGAGAAGGATTTGCCTTTATACTTGTGGGAAATAGAAAAGGATGCCATAACAACCTATGTTCCAATTATTAGAAAGCCGACCCAGTCGCTGCTTCGTTTTTTAATGCATAGTTACAAGCCAAAGCGGATTCTGGAGGTAGGAACTGCAATTGGTTTTTCCGCTCTTATCATGAGGGAGTATCTAGGAGAAGATGCTAGGATTACCACTATTGAGAGAAATCAGGGAAGAATCGACCAAGCGAAGGAGAACTTTAGTAAGCATGACAGGGATCATAGAATCACCCTTTTAGAGGGAGATGCTACTGATATATTAAAGCAATTAGTGTCAGAGCAAAAAACTTTTGATTTCATTTTTATGGATGCAGCCAAAGGCCAGTATATCAATTTTCTCAAGGATATTGATGTCCTTTTGGAAAAGGGTGGACTGTTAGTGTCGGATAATGTATTACAGGATGGGGATGTTGTGGAATCCCGTTATGGAGTTACCAGAAGAAACCGCACAATCCACAGCAGAATGCGGGAATACCTGTTTACTTTGACACATCACGAAACCTATGATACCATTGTATTGCCTATTGGCGATGGAGTAACTTTAAGTACCAAATGTTAATGGCAGATATGCTTGTTAGAAAATGGAGAAATTAATATGTTAGATATAAAGAAGCCAGAGCTATTAATACCGGCTAGCAATTTGGAAGTTCTTCAGGTTGCGATTCAATATGGTGCTGATGCAGTATATATTGGAGGAGAACTTTATGGCCTTCGTGCCAAAGCTAAAAATTTTAGCAACGAAGATATGAAGGAAGGCATTGCCTATGCTCATCAATATGGAAAAAAGGTATATGTTACGGCTAATATTACCGCTCATAACGGTGATTTAAGTGGTGTTAGAAAGTATTTTGAAGAGTTAAGAGAGATTAAACCGGATGCGATTATCATTTCTGACCCTGGAATCTTTGAAATTGCGGGAGAAGTTTGCCCTGAGATAGAACGACATATCAGTACTCAGGCCAATAATACGAATTATACTACCTTTAATTTCTGGCATAAACTTGGAGCTACCAGAGTGGTTACTGCCAGAGAATTATCTATCGAGGAGATTGCTGATATCCGCGCCCATATTCCTGCAGATTTAGAGATTGAAACCTTTGTTCATGGAGCTATGTGTATGGCCTATTCTGGAAGATGTCTATTAAGCAATTATATGACAGGAAGAGATGCCAATAAAGGCTCTTGTACCCATGCTTGCCGTTGGAAGTATCACTTGGTGGAGGAAACCAGGCCCGGTGAATATATGCCGATTGAAGAAAATGAGAGAGGAACCTACATTTTTAATTCCAAGGACCTTTGTATGATTGATCATATTCCTGATTTAGTTAAGGCCGGAATTGATTCCTTTAAGGTAGAAGGTCGAATGAAGACCGCCCTGTATGTAGCTAGTGTAGCCAGAACCTATCGTCAGGCAATTGATGATTTCTTTACAGACTCGGCTCTTTATGAAGCCAATATCCCTCATTACTGGGATGAGATAGCCAAATGTACGTATCGTAAATATACCACAGGCTTTTTCTATGGGAAGACTACCTCTGAAACTCAGATTTATGATAACAATACCTATGTGAAGGGTTATAGTTATCTTGGTAAAATAAACGGACAGAATGAGGATGGCCTCTATGAATTGGAACAGCGTAACAAGTTTATGGTGGGTGAAGAACTGGAGGTTATGAAACCAAACGGTGAAAACCTAATGGTTATCGTGAAGAGAATTACTGATGAAGATGGCAATGATATGGAAAGCTGTCCACATCCACAACAGAAAATATTTGTGGACTTAGGGATAGAGCTAAATCCATTTGATATTATAAGACGTAAAGAAGTGTAGGTATAGAAGGGCTAGAAGTGACATGACTAAATAATAGTCGAGTTGCATCTGGCCCTTTTACTTTTTATTTGGGAAACACTATTTTTCGTTCCTTACATATAATGATTAGAAATTATGATTTGAGGTGATCCTTTTTTGTGTGGAATCGCTGGATTTTGTGATTTTACCAGAAGATTCGATAAAAATCCTGATCTGTATGGTAACATAGTGGAAGCCATGGGGGAAACGTTAAAGCGAAGAGGGCCGGATGATAGTGGAATCTATGTAGACAGGCATGTTGCTTTTGCTCACAGGCGTCTGGCAGTCGTAGACCTTCTTGGTGGAGTTCAGCCAATGAAAAAGTCGGAAGGAGAATATGAATTTGTCATTATCTACAACGGTGAGATCTACAACACAGAGGAGGTACGTAACTCTCTAAAGGAGCGAGGGAGAGAGTTTACTACCACTTCGGATACTGAGGTGGTGTTAACAGCCTATATGGAATTTGGAATTCATTGCGTAGATTACCTCAATGGTATCTTTGCGTTTGCTGTATGGGATTCCTATATGCAACAAGTATTTTTGTGTAGAGATCGATTTGGAGTTAAGCCATTATTCTATACAATCCAAGGAGAGACTATAGTATTTGGCTCTGAGATAAAGAGCTTATTTGCCTATCCTGGGATAGAGCCAGTAACTGATAGCTATGGGATATGTGAATTATTTGGCTTAGGTCCTGCTAGAAGTCCAGGGTGTGGCGTTTATCGGGGAATCCACGAGCTTCCGCCAGCCCATTTAATGCTCATTGACCGTAATGGGCAGAGAAGATGCTGTTACTGGAAATTGGAGGCCAAGGAACATACTGCTTCCTATGAAACTACGGTAGACGAAGTGCGAGAAATATTATTTGATGCGATTAAACGTCAGCTAGTATCAGATGTACCAATCTGTACCTTACTATCCGGAGGCCTTGATTCCAGCGTAGTATCCGCTATTGCAGCAGGAAAGAGGAAGGACGAGGGTAGGGAGCTTCATACTTATTCCTTTGATTATGAGGATAACAGCAGGCATTTCACAGCATCTTCTTTTCAACCAAGCGAGGACCGGCCTTATGTAGAAAAGATGGTAGCACACATAGGGGCGAAACATCATTTCTTACAGTGTAGTCAGGAGAATCTGGCAGATTGCCTCTATGATGCGGTATTAGCTAAAGATTTGCCTGGTATGGCAGATGTAGACTCATCCCTATTATATTTTGCCAGGGAAATAAAAAAACATCACACGGTATCTCTGTCAGGAGAATGTGCTGACGAGATCTTTGGTGGATATCCATGGTTTAGGGATCAGGAGGTATTGGAGAAGTCTATATTTCCATGGTCAAAAAATCTGGATTATAGAAAGGGTATCTTAAAAGGAGAACTGTTAGAAAGTCTTGATCTGGAACGTTATGTAGGGTTGGAATATGAAAAAACCATGAGAAGAACGCCAAAGCTTTCCGGCGAAAGTAAGGAACAGGCCAGATACCGGGAAATCAGCTATCTCAATACCTCTTGGTTTATGACCACCTTACTGGATAGAAAGGATCGAATGACTATGTTTGCAGGGCTTGAGGTCAGAGTACCATTTGCAGACCACAGGTTGATTCAGTATCTTTATAATGTGCCATGGGAATACAAGTATCATCACAATGAAGTGAAGGCTTTACTTAAGGATGCGGCTAAGGAACTATTGCCAAAGGAAGTGTTATATCGGCCTAAATGCCCATACCCAAAGACTTACCATCCGGCTTATGAGGCCATACTAAAAGCCCGTTTACAGGACATAATTAATAATGACGAAGCTCCTTTAAACCGATTTATTAATAAAGAGATAATACGCACCTATCTGGACTCCAAAACAGAATATCGGATTCCATGGTTCGGTCAGCTTATGGCAACACCTCAGCTCTATGCCTATCTGATAGAAATGAACTATTGGCTGGAGACTTATAAGGTCCGCATAGCCTTGTAATTGGCCTTTCCTCTGTCTTGACAAGGAGAGAATAGTTACCTATAATTGGCTCAATAGACAAATGGAGGGAGGTACAGAATGGAGTTACTAGTTGTAGTAGACATGCAAAAGGACTTTATAGATGGAGCCTTGGGAACGAAGGAAGCCCAAGCTATCGTAAAAGAGGTTATCAAGGAAATAAAAGGGTTTTCAGGAAAGGTAGTATATACCATGGATACTCATGGCGAACACTATCTGGATACCCAGGAAGGACGTAACTTACCAGTGATTCACTGTGTCAAAGATAGTGACGGCTGGCAATTAGAGAAGGAGATACAGGCTATTGCTAAGGAGAATAAAGCTTTAATTTTTGAAAAACCAACCTTTGGATCCATGGAACTTGCCCAATATGTGAAGCAATTATCTGATAAGGAGAAACTTACGAAGGTAAGGGTTATTGGACTTTGTACAGATATCTGTGTAATTAGTAATGCTATGTTAATGAAAGCAGCTGTACCAGAATTAGAGATAGAAGTAAAGGAAAGCTGTTGTGCCGGAGTCACAAAAGAGAGCCATGATAATGCGCTTGAAGCGTTGAAGATGTGCCAAATTAAAGTAGTATAGAGAGTATAGGCAGCTTAAATAGAACCGATCTCCTAAGCATTAGATTTTTGGTCTAACTATTGGGGATCGGTTCACAATGGGAACCTTAATAGAGTAGGATATAGTTTTCTTAAATTGCTGTTTCAAAGGAATTATCCGGCTGGATGAAAATTCTTATCATAATATGGATAATATTACATATGATAATTATGCAGTGATAAGATATAATGTTTAGAAAATGTTTCTATAGAATGATGATAATACTCCTACCGATGTAGATGGGGAGTATGTATGCTAAGGCGTACTTGAATTAACCTAAGATGATTACGCAGGTAATATAAAAGTTTTGGAGGATAACCGATGAGTAATGTCAGTATTGTAGGAATTGCAGGAGGTTCTGCTTCAGGGAAGACTACAATTGTAAATATGATCAAAGAGTACTTTAAAAATGATATTGAGTTAATCAGCCATGATAGCTACTACTGGGGCCATGATGATATGCCTTTAGAGGAACGTAAAAATTTAAATTATGATCATCCATCCTCTTTTGAGACGGACAAGCTGATCGAGGATGTAAAGTGTCTAAAGGAAGGGAAGTCGGTATACCGTCCGATATATGATTATTCTCTGCATACCAGGTCCAAAGAAACTGTATTGGTACAGCCTAAGAGAGTTGTTATAGTGGAGGGTATCCTAATTCTGGAGGATTCTCGTTTGAGAGATTTAATGGATATTAAGGTATTTGTGGATACAGATGCAGATGAACGTCTTATGAGACGAATCTCTAGGGATATTCATGAGCGTGGAAGAGATATTGAATCTGTACTGAAACAGTATGGGGACACAGTAAAACCAATGCATGAACAATTTGTGGAACCATCTAAGAAGTATGCTGACCTTATTATTCCTAGAGGTGGAGAAAATACCACGGGAATCCATATACTGCAGGAGCATTTAAGTCTGTTGATCAATAAAGAAAGGTAAGTCATATGTCTCGCCCTGTACTTATTATGACAATATGGTCAAAATACGATAGTATGAATATTTGCATATTTGAGCTACAATGGAAATAATATAAATTTATAACATACTTTTGATTTATTTGCTGAATATAATAGTAGCATAAGTATTACAGGAGGAGAATGAATGCATATTAAAAAAATAAAAGTGTTGGCAAGTATAGTGTTTGTGCTGACGTTTCTTTTGGGTTTTCATTCTGTTTGGACAGTTTCGGCAGAAGTAAAACAGGAAAGTCAATTAACCTATATCTCCACTGATCAAGTAAGTACTGGAGGAATCATTAGTAAACCTATAAGGGGGATTCAAATTGAAGAGGTAGAAGAGGAAAGTGACTATAATATTATTTCTTCTACTAGGCTCAACAGCTCCAGTATTGCTAAGTATAGTGATAATTATGGATATCGTACCTTATCCGATAATGGAAGAAGGGCTTATAAGGCATTAGAAAGCATTGGCTTGAGCTTTCATAATGGTGGGAAAGATGCAAAAAAGATGTATTATCGAGATGAAAAAGGGGTTCAAAATAGTGTGTATGTGACAAAAGTAGCAGATATCTCATCTTATAATGTCTACGCAAGTGAATTGAACAAGATTTTTTTTGCCTTTGAAGCTGACCACCCTATGCTTTACTGGGCATCCGGAGTTGTTTTTGCATCCACTGGGTCTGTGAAGAATCCAAAAGTAACATCCATTTATCTTACCGTTGACAAATCCTATTATTCTGCTTCTATAAGAGCGAAGATTCAAAGAGCAATTAATAGTGGGGTGAAAAGCTATTGTAAGAAAATTGATGCTATGAAGACCAAAGGCGTCAGTGATCTGAGTATAGAGCTGATGGTCCATGATATGTTAATAAATAAATGCTCCTATGCATTTGATTCTTATGGAGAACCTGAAAATGCAGCATGGGCCCATAACATATATGGCATATTTGGTAAGAATACTGCAGTGTGTCAAGGTTATGCCAAGGCCTTTCAGTTACTCATGAACTATGCAGGCATTGAATGTATCTATGCTATAGGTTGGGGCCTAGGAGAAGGACATGCTTGGAATCTGGTGAAATTGGATGGAACTTGGTATGGGGTTGACACAACATGGAATGATACTGGAGATGGTATTGCGTATTATTTCTTTAACACAAGTACCAAGTTGTTTAGTAACACTCATAAGTATGATTATTATGACTCTAATTTAAAGGCCATGTATAAAGTGCCAGCTGTGAGTTCTATAGATACATATTGGTATTATACCTACTACAAATTAAAACACACGGCTGCTCCTAACCTGACTAATGTGACAGCAACCTTTAAAGCTGCTCTTAGTAAGGTGGAGAGTAACAGTCAGTATAAACTTCATTTTGCTATGAATGAGAATTATGCAAAGAGTTTTGGTAATATATGTGTTAATTACAGAGAGACGATAGGAAAGTCTTTAAGCTCCAATGGAAAACTTTATCAAATAGGATCATATACACCTACATTAGTAAATAATAATCCCGTTCGTCCATGGAATTTTGCGCATGTTAATGTAAGTCTAAAGACAATAAGCAATATTAAGGATAATGTGACCTACTTTGATCGCTATCAATTTCAAGTTTATAACACTGACAGCACTGGAAAGTCTGATATCACAAGTCAAGTAACAACTGCAACTCAAGATGGTAAGCTGGTAATTTCATATCATGGAGCTGTAATAGGAAGCTATACAGCAAATGTTAAGAGTGTGCAGGTAAGTCCGATTGCTGATGTTATTTATAGAGGAGAAGTACATACACCAAAGCCTGTGATAAAAATAGATGGTATCACTCTGATAGAAGGAACCGATTATACCTTATCTTATACTAATAATGTCAATGCAGGTACAGGTTCTGTTATCATTAGTGGAAAAGGAAAGTATTTAGGGAAAAAGACAGTGAAGTTTACCATCAAGCCGCTTAGCCTTGCTGGGGGAAAAATCAAAGCAGTTGCTGCAAAGACTTATTCAGGAAGAGGAATCATTCCATCCCTTCACATTACAAGTGCCAGTGGTGTAAAGATTAATGCAGTTGATTACACTATAACCGTAAAAAATAATGTCAACGTAGGTACGGCGACAGTAATAGTAACCGGAAAGAGTAATACCTTCGGAACTCTTACTACCAGATTTCAGATCAAAAAACGTAACATTAGTACCTGTACAGTGAAAAAGATCAGTAACCAAAACTATTCAGGAAAGACTAAAAAACCTTCTTTAACAATAAAATGTGGTACTAAGACCTTAGTAAACAATGTCGATTATAAGGTGAAATATACAAGCAATATAAAACCTGGTCAGGCTAAGATCGTCATTACAGGAATCGGAGCAAACCTGACTGGTACGAAAACAGTATATTTTAACATTGTTCCAAAGAAGGTAAGTGGATTCAAGGCCTCCTCTTATAGCAGAAAGATTGTTATTCGGTGGAGTAAATCTTCCTATGCTTCTGGATATAATGTTTATTATTCCACCTCTAAAAGTAGAGCCTATAAATCATGGGGTAGTACTACGGCGAACTCAATAACTAAAACAGGACTGAAAAGAGGAAAGGTATATTATCTAAAAGTGAGACCATATAAAACTATTCATGGGAAAAGACAGTATGGTATGGAAAGCAAAATTATCAGAATTGTTGTGAAATAATCTGAATTAAATAATGGCAAATAATGTAATATCTGAAAACGGGGTTGAATACCTCGTTTTTTTATGCTATCATCCTAATTGCTTTAAAAATACTGACAAAATGATAGGGGAATATTTCATGATACGGATATTGTCTACACTTAGCTTATTACTTACAATGTTTGTACTGACAGCATGTGGTGCAAGTAGCTCAAAATCATACGAATTAGCTTTGATTACTGATGTAGGTACTATTGATGATAAATCATTTAATCAAAGTGCCTGGGAAGGTATGAAAGCATATGCCGAGGAACATGATATTACTTATAAGTATTATCAGCCTACTGAAAAAGCTACATCTGCCTTTGAAACGGCATTTGATTTGGCAGTAGAAGGTGGGGCAAAAGTTATTGTATGCTCTGGATATTTATTTGAGGTTGCGGTGTATAATGCACAGACCAAATATCCTGATGTAAAATTCATCTTATTAGATGGCCAGCCACATGATGAAAATGAAGATCCAACTAAAGTGGATTACACCATTAAGGATAATGTAAACGCAATCTTTTATGCGGAAGAACAATCCGGTTTCCTTGCAGGCTATGCTGCAGTAAAAGATGGTTATAAGAACCTAGGCTTTATTGGTGGAATGGAAGCACCTGCAGTTATCCGTTATGGATATGGATTTGTGCAAGGTGCAGAATATGCAGCAAACGAAATGGGACTGGATGATGTTACTGTAAAGTATAATTATTCCGGTACCTTTAGCGCTTCTCCAGAAGTACAGTCTATGGCAGCAAGCTGGTATAACCAGGGTACAGAAGTTATCTTTGCCTGCGGAGGACAGATTGGTAACTCTATTATGACCGCAGCAGAAGCTACTGGCGGAAAAGTAATTGGTGTTGATGTTGATCAATCTAGTGAATCTACTTCTGTTATTACTTCAGCTACGAAACAGTTATCAGTATCCGTGAAAAATGCCATTGATTCCTATTACAACGGTAGTTTTGCAGGAGGACAGGTAGTAACCTTAGATGCAACAAGCCAGGCTGTTGGTCTTCCTTTAAAAACTTCCCTGTTTAAACAATTTAATGAAGCTGACTATAATGCAATCTATGAGAAGATTGTTTCTGGTGAGATTACTATTAAAAAAAATACAGATGCTAAAAAAGTTACTGACCTTTCTATTGAACGGCTTTCTATTACCAATATAGGTTAATAGAGTGGTAGATGGCTATCATAACTATTTTGATTATCTTATCCTTCATGTGATAAATATAAGAAAATAATCAGATAATTTATATAAATAACTGACAAAAGAATGGTAAATAATTCATTAACAGAAAACGGGGTTGATAACCCCGTTTTTTTATGATATCATCCTAATTGTTTGAAGAATAGTAACAAATATAATAGGAGGATGTTACATGAAACGGGTATTGAACGCACTTAGTTTATTAGTTGTAATGTTTGTGCTTACAGCTTGTGGTACAAGTAGCTCAAACTCTTACGAGTTAGCTTTGATTACTGATTCAGGTACTATTGATGATAGATCATTTAATCAAGGTGCATGGGAGGGTATTAAAGCTTATGCGGAGGAACATGGTATTACTCATAAGTATTATCAGCCTACTGAAAAAGCTACAACTGCCTATGAAACAACCATTGATTTAGCAGTAGAAGGTGGAGCAAAGGTTATTGTATGTCCTGGAATTGTATTTGAAGTCGCAGTGTATAATTCACAGACCAAATATCCTGACGTAAAATTCATCCTTTTAGATGGTCAGCCTCACAATGAAAATGAAAATCCAAAGGAAGTTGATTATACTATTAAGGATAATGTAAATGCAATCTATTATGCGGATGAGCAATCCGGTTTCCTTGCAGGTTATGCTGCAGTTAAGGATGGTTATAAGAAATTAGGGTTTATTGGCGGAATAGAAGTTCCTGCAGTTATCCGTTATGGATATGGATTTGTTCAGGGTGCAGAATATGCCGCAAACGAAATGGGATTGGATGATGTTACAGTAAAGTACAATTATTGTGGAACCTTTAATGCTTCTCCAGAAGTACAGTCCATGGCGGCAAGCTGGTATAACCAGGGTACAGAAGTTATCTTTGCTTGTGGTGGACAGATTGGGAATTCTATTATGACTGCAGCAGAAGCTTCTGGTGGAAAAGTAATTGGTGTAGATGTTGACCAATCTAATGAATCCAATACTGTAGTTACTTCAGCTATGAAACAGTTATCAGTATCAGTTAAAAGTACCATTGAATCCTATTATGACGGCAAATTCCCAGGTGGACAAGTGGTAACCCTAGATGCAACCAGCCAGGCGGTAGGACTTCCTTTAAAAACTTCTCAGTTTAAGAAGTTTAATGAAGCAGACTACAATGCAATCTATGAAAAGCTTGTCTCTGGAGAAATTAAAATTAAAACAAATGCTGATGTAAATAATGTTACTGACCTTTCTGTTGAACGGATTTCCATTACTAGTGTAGGCTAATGGAATGGCAGAAACTTGATATAGCTGTTGTTTGTGCTTTGTTCTTTACAGAATAAAACAAATCAACAGCTATTTTTTTGTATAAAAACAGTTTATGAAAAATGGTATGAATTTGTGAGAAAAAATGAATATTAATACTAGTTAGATATACAGAAAGTAAAATAAGGGTAGAATCCACCCTTTACAATTGGTACATCTGAAGGAGGAGAAAACGTGGGTTATATCATTGAAATGTTAGGAATAACGAAAGAATTCCCTGGTATTATCGCCAATGATAATATAACTCTTCAAGTAGAAAAAGGAGAGGTTCATGCTTTACTTGGTGAAAATGGAGCTGGAAAATCTACTCTTATGAGTATACTTTTTGGTTTGTATCAACCAGAGGCAGGAAAGATTAAGGTAAAAGGGCAGGAAGTAAAGATTACTGGTCCTTTAGATGCCAATGCACTTGGTATCGGTATGGTACATCAGCATTTTAAACTGGTTCATAATTTCACTGTGTTACAAAATATCATTTTAGGTATGGAAACCGTAAGAGGTGGATTTCTCAATATGGAAGATGCAAGAAAAAAGGTAATTGCCTTAAGTGAAAAGTATAAGCTAATGGTGGAGCCGGATGCTTATATCTCGGATATCTCTGTAGGTATGCAGCAAAGAGTAGAAATCCTAAAGATGCTATATCGAGACAACGAAATATTGATTTTGGATGAACCAACTGCTGTTCTTACTCCACAAGAAATTGATGAGCTAATGGAGATTATGAAAGAGTTGGTGAAGGAAGGTAAATCAATACTCTTTATTACTCACAAGTTAAATGAGATAAAAACAGTTGCAAATCGTTGTTCTGTTTTGCGCCGAGGTAGATATATCGGTACAGTGGATGTAAAGACTACAGATAAAGATACTATGTCTGAGATGATGGTAGGACACAAAGTGGATTTAAATATTAAAAAGAAACCTGCCAAAACTAAGGATACCGTGCTTGAAGTGAAAGACTTAATCGTAAAATCTAAACGAGAAGGCAGTCATACCAATGTAGTAGATAATATCTCTTTTGAAGTGAAAAGAGGAGAGATTGTTAGCATTGCTGGAATTGACGGTAATGGTCAGAGTGAGTTGATTCAGGCTATCACTGGACTTATGAAGTTGGATAGTGGAAAGCTTTTCTTAAATGGAGAAGATGTTACGCATAAGTCCATTCGCTACAAGAATACGCATGGTTTAGGTCATATTCCAGAGGACCGTCATAAATATGGTCTTGTACTGGACTATACAGTTGCTGAAAATGCTGTTCTTCAAGAATACTTCACAACAGAGTTTGAAAAGGCAGGCTTCTTAAAGTTTTCTAACATTAAGGAACGTAGTCAGAAATTAATAGATAAATTCGATATACGGAGTGGACAGGGTTCTAAAACGGTAACCAGAAGTATGTCTGGTGGTAATCAGCAGAAATTGATTATAGCAAGAGAAATCAACCGCAATCCAGACCTTCTCATTGCCATGCAGCCTACCCGTGGTCTGGATATTGGTGCAATTGAATTTATTCACAACCAGTTAGTTAAAGAGAGAGAGGCCGGCTGTGGTGTGCTTTTAGTCTCTTTTGAATTGGATGAAGTAATGAATCTAAGTGATCGTATCTTAGTTATGTATGAAGGTAAGATAGTTGCAGAACTAGATCCAAAGAAAACAACGCAAAAAGAGTTAGGTCTTTATATGGCTGGTTCAGAAGGGAGTGAGGACTTATAAACAGCAAAATGGAAAAAAAAGAAAAAAGAGAGCATGCTTATTTGTCCTCCGTCATTGCCATTGTGGTGGGACTTTTAGTAGGTTACGTGATTCTTCTTATTAGTAATCCTAGCCAATCTTTGGAAGGGTTTATACAGATAGTCACTGGAGCTCTCACCCATGGTACAAAGGGTGTTGGGCAGATTTTCTATTACGCAACTCCTATCATCATGACTGGTTTAAGTATTGGGTTTGCTTTTAAAACGGGGTTGTTCAATATTGGTACACCAGGGCAGTTTATCGTAGGAGCCTTTGGAGGTATTTATGTGGGGATTAAATTCAGTGGAATAGGTTCTACTCACTGGATTCTTGCTCTTTTGGCAGCAATATTATTTGGTGCCGTATGGGCTCTTATTCCTGGTATATTAAAAGCCTTTTGCAATGTAAATGAAGTTATTTCATGTATTATGATGAATTATATTGGAATGTATCTGGTTAACTATCTAATCAAAAATGATGCAGCCCTATATAATAATTTGAAAAATGAAAGTAATCCTGTAGCAAATGCAGCACAAATTCCTAAAATGGGTTTAGATAAACTATTCCCGGGTTCTTATGTTGGTGGTGGAATTATTATTGCATTCGTGTTTGTGATACTCATTTACATCATTTTAAATAAGACTACCTTTGGTTATGAATTAAAGGCTGTTGGCTATAACAAAGATGCCAGCAAGTATGCAGGCATCAATGAAAAGAGAAGTGTTATTGTCTCGATGCTAATTGCAGGTGCACTTGCCGGTTTAGGTGGTGGATTATTATACCTTTCCGGTTCTGGAAAGTATATCGAGATTGTCGATGTATTAGCAGTGGAAGGATTTACTGGTATCAGTGTGGCCTTACTCGGTTTAAACAATCCAATTGGAATCTTCTTCTCTGCGATATTTATTGCCTATATCACTCAGGGTGGTTTCTATCTACAACTGTTATCCTTTTCTCCGGAGATCATCAATATCATAATAGCCGTAATCATTTACTTTAGTGCCTTTGCATTAATATTGAAAAATCTGATGCAAAGAAGAAAGAAATCAAAGAGAATAGAAGAGATTAAGGTGGAAGCGAAGCAGAATGAAAATGAATTGCACATTGGTAAACCATCAGAAAATCTGAATCAAGAAAACCAAGGAGGAAAGGAATAATGACAACTTTATATTTCTTAGTACAGCAAACTATGTACTTTATGATTCCTCTTCTAATTGTAGCTTTAGGTGGAATGTTCTCTGAACGAAGTGGTATTGTTAACGTGGCATTGGAAGGAATTATGACCTTTGGAGCTTTTTGTGGAATCCTATTCATTAATACATTCCAACAGTCTTTAAGTGGTCAAGCATTACTAATTCTTGCAATTTTAATATCTGCTGTATCTGGTATGATATTTTCTCTTGCCCATGCCTATGCTTCTATCAATATGAAGGCAGATCAGGTAATCAGTGGTACTGCATTAAATATGTTTGCCCCAGCTTTTGCAATTTTTGTGGCTAGACAGATTTTTGGAATACAACAGATTGGGTTTAACAATACCTTTCGTATTGTCGAGGTGCCCGTTTTATCTAAAATTCCTGTGATTGGTCCAATGTTCTTTCAAAATACCTACATTACCACATACATTGGATTTGCCATCCTTATTATTTCGGCAATAGTTCTATACAAGACACGTTTTGGTTTAAGACTTCGTGCCTGTGGAGAACATCCACAAGCGGCAGATTCCCTAGGTATTAATGTATACCGTATCCGTTACACTGGTGTATTAATCTCCGG
Source organism: Bacillota bacterium (assembly GCA_023413555.1). Taxonomy (GTDB): domain Bacteria; phylum Bacillota; class Clostridia; order Lachnospirales; family Lachnospiraceae; genus KM106-2. The sequence continues at coordinate 25,827 of JAEZPG010000078.1, forward strand.
TTTATTGGGAGGAATTGGTGGTCTAGTGTTCATAATACCAACCTCCACCAACTTTAATGCTACAGTTGCAGGATATGGATTTCTTGCTTTGGCTGTCTTGATCTTTGGACAGTGGCATCCGATTAAGATTCTATATGCTTCCTTGTTTTTTGGATTTATGAAGGCTTTAGCAGCATCCTATTCCGGAATTGCTTTCTTAAATGATTTGAACATTCCGAGTAACTTCTACAAAATGGTGCCGTATATTGCAACGCTGATTGTTCTAGCTTTTACTTCTAAGAATTCACAAGCACCAAGAGCATCTGGTGTACCATATGATAAGGGTGCAAGATAAAAATAATTGATTAGTATAATCGACAAAATGAATTATTAAACGTGATACAATTTTATTATAGAATGAAAAAAGCCTTATTTTATAAGGCTTTTTTCATTCTTCTGGAGAAAATGGACTAGCAAAAACAGAAGATAATTGCGGTTTTATGTAAAGTCTCCTCACATTGACTTTTGAATTTTACTATGGTATATTTGCGCCATAGTCATAGTTATTGGTTTAAAGCAATGCATAAAAGAAGCAAAGAAGGAGATATATTACAATGGAAAAGAAACCGTTTGTCACACTTGAACAGATACAAGAGATGACTAAGACATACCCAACTCCATTTCATTTGTATGATGAAAAAGGGATTAGGGAGAATGCCAGAAGGCTTAAAAAAGCATTTGCATGGAACAAGGGCTTTCATGAATATTTTGCAGTTAAAGCAACACCTAATCCATATTTAATGGCAATATTAAAGGAAGAAGGAATTGGTGCAGACTGTTCCTCCTATACTGAGCTAGTTCTTTCTGATAAAGTTGGCCTTAAGGGACATGATATTATGTTTTCCTCTAATGTGACACCAAGAGAGGATTATGAACTGGCAGCAAAGTTAGGAGCAATTATAAATTTTGACGATATAACCCATATTGATTATTTTGATGGTATTGCAGAGTTTCCTGAGACTATGTGTTGCCGCTACAATCCAGGTGGAGATTTCAAAATTCAAAATCAGATTATGGACACTCCTGAGGATGCCAAATATGGTATGACAAAGCCACAGATTAAGGAGGCTTTCTTAAAACTTGCGGCAAAAGGAGTAAAGAACTTTGGCATTCATGCTTTCCTGGCCAGCAATACGGTAACGGATGAATATTATCCAGAACTTGCAAGAATTCTTTTTGAACTTGCAGTAGAAATAAAGAAAGAAACTGGTGTACACATTGCTTTTATTAATCTATCCGGTGGAGTAGGAATTCCTTATCGCCCAGATCAGAAACCAAACAATATTGAGAACATTGGGCAGGGAGTAAAAAAAGCTTTTGAAGAGGTGCTGGTTCCTGAAGGAATGGAGGATGTGGCAATTTATACAGAGCTAGGACGTTACATTATGGGACCTTACGGCTGCCTAATTACAAAAGTTCTTCATGAGAAACACACATATAAGGAGTATATAGGTGTGGATGCCTGCGCTGCCAACCTAATGCGTCCTGCTATGTATGGTGCTTATCACCATATTACAGTCCTTGGCAAAGAAAATGACAAGGCAGATCATGTATATGATGTGACGGGAGGCTTATGTGAGAATAATGATAAATTCGCCATAGACCGTCCGTTACCAAAGATAAATATTGGAGACTATCTCTGCATACATGATACAGGAGCGCATGGTTTCTCCATGGGTTATAATTACAATGGAAAACTTCGTTCCGCAGAAATCCTTTTATGTGAAGATGGCTCTGCAAAGATGATTCGACGTGCAGAGACTATGGAGGATTACTTTGCCACCTTAGACTTAGATAAATTTCCTTTGAATCAAGATTAGAATATTGAATTAAATAGGTAGAAGTATTAAGAAGAACCATCAAGGATGGGGGAGTAATATCGCTTATCATCTTTAGCGTTTATGAACTATGTTCTCAACAAGGGAATTAATATGATGATCGGCCGGTAATAGTAAAAGGCGTCTGATGCATCCCTCATATGATTTTATGTATAAATTCAAACCTCTCCTCACAAAATGATTAATAAATATATTTTATGAAATGGAGAATTGTGCATGAGTCAGGAGAGTAAAGTAACCAATGAAGCGGTAGCTAAGGAACGAGCAAAACAAGAAGCTACTGCCTGTAAAATTAAGCAAGAGGGAATCCGGTTATACTGTCCAGTGAAGGGAGAAGTGGCTTCTATAACAAAGGCGCCAGACCATGCTTTTGCTGACAAACAGTTGGGAGAGGGGGTTGTAATTAATCCTTTAGGACATACCATTTATTCGCCATGTGATGGAGAAGTTTCCTTTATCTTTTCAACGAATCATGCCATTGTGATTAAAGAGGATTCTGGTCTTACGGTTATGATTCACATAGGAAAGGATACGATTCATTTGGAAAAAAGCATCTTCACTTTATGTGTTACAGAAGGACAGCAGGTGAAGAAGGGTGATAAATTGTTGGAGTTTGATTTGCTATACCTTAAGAAGTATGGAAAAAGTGCAGCAATCCCCATGGTTGTTCAGAATCTAAAGGATAAACAGTTAACAATAGTAAAGGTGGGGATGTCTAATGAGAAAGAACTGATTATGGAGATTCGCTAACAATAAAGTCAAACAGCTAGTCTTGTTTTAAGACCAGCTGTTTGTTGCTTTTATGCTGAAGAAGATGGAAAATAGTAGCCAATTAAGAATTTCTTCCTGAAACGAAGTGAATCACATTGTAATGGTTAGTCCTGTTGTCGACAATAATTATCATAATCCAACATAATTATACCATTTGATATAGGAATCTGATTTAGTATAAGAGAGGTTAAAAATAAGATACATTATTGTACAGTAAAGAAAAAATAAATAGGAATAGCACAAAAATGGTATATACCTCATAGAATGGTAATAAACTAAATATATTGGGGTGCTTAGCGTGAAATCCTTTCCTAAACCATTAAGCACCAAAGAAGAGCAGGTGTGTTTGAGCCAATGCAAGGCTGGAAGTAAAGAAGCCAGGGATATTCTTATAGAACGTAATCAACGGTTGGTTGCTCATATTGTAAAGAAATACAATACAAGCGACAAGGATATAGATGATTTAATATCCATTGGTACCATAGGTTTGATTAAAGCCATTGATACGTTTGATATGAGTAAAGGAATACGCTTAGCTACCTATGCCAGCAGATGTATTGAGAACGAACTTCTGATGTTGCTTCGAGGGGAGAAGAAGCAGTCTAAGGAAGTTTATTATTATGAACCCATAGGGGCCGATAAAGAAGGCAATGAAATTAATCTATTAGATATTATTGAAAATGTAGACGTAGACATTGTTGAGAATCTGGAATTAAAACGTAACATCAAGTTATTATATACATTAGTGAACGAAGTGTTAACAGATCGGGAAAGACAAATTATAGTTCTTCGATATGGACTAGGAGAAAATAAAGAGGTCACACAAAGAGAGATTGCGGTGGGCCTAAATATTTCTCGATCCTATGTTAGCAGAATTGAAAAGAAAGCATTGAAAAAGCTTCGAGAAAGTTTCGAATCCCAGTACGGTTGCATATACTAAGTATAAGGAAGAAATAAGAGGTAGTTTATGTCTTGTATGAACCCTTGTGAACTAGTTTCCTTTGTTACTGCAGTAGCTTGTACGATATCAAATAGCTGTAGTGATGAGGAGGTAGAACTACTGGCCGCCGTTTTAGTTCAACTGGGAGACACCTTGGTCACTATCAATGCACAAAAGGGAATTGTTGGTGCTACGACTGGTAATTAGGAAGTAACAGGCGGCAGCCAGAGACGATTTATATCGTTGACGGCTGCCTTCGTCACTTCCTATTCTTTTAGGAGAAGGAGAGGACAAGGCTTTTGGTTGCATTTTTAGTTAAAATATTTATAATGGAGTAGTAAAGACTCGGAAATAGAATACTGGATGGAGGTTTATATGATCATAGAACGCTTAACAATGTTACGCAATATCATGAAGGAAAAGGGGTTAGAAGCTTACATTATTCCAACTGCCGATTACCATCAGTCTGAATATGTAGGGGAGTATTTTTCAGCTAGACAGTTTATGTCAGGATTTACAGGCTCTGCAGGTACACTTGTGGTAACCTTAACAAAGGCAGGCTTATGGACAGATGGACGCTATTATATTC
>JAEZPG010000021.1 GCA_023413555.1 Bacillota bacterium
GTTGGCATAACATATCTCCTTTTCTCTAATATAGTATAGTTATCATACCATAAATTGTGTCAAAAAAGTAGGAAATAGTCCGACAAAATAATGACAATTCGGAATTAACAATAATTAATCCTGCACATAATAAGAAGACTAGCTAGCTCGAAAGGAATATTATGAGACATAGAATTTATAACCTTATGAAGAGAATGGATATAAAAGATCTTAATACACAGCTTGCACTTCAGTGTACACCTGTAATTACCGGTCTAAAGGTGGCTAATCTATTAATTTTGCAAAATAATAAAGTTGAATATTTAAAGAGGATCATTGGAGAAACAAGGCTATTGTGTTTTATGTTTTTTCAATCGGAATGTAAAACTATTATTCTTTTGTATAATAAAAGCCTGCTACAGTCATATTTATCAAAAAAGCAAGTAAGAGTTTTTCTTGAAAGAATGGGATATGAACTACTGGATTTGAATGATATTCTAAGTCAGTTGCAATTTCGGTATGAAGCATACAAGATAGGCCTGCAGGAATTTCCGCATGAAATTGGCTTGATACTAGGGTATCCTCTAGAAGATGTGGAAGGATTTATTAAGAATCAAGGACAAAATTCACTATATACCGGATACTGGAAGGTGTACGATCATTTGCCAGAGAAGATGCACTTGTTCTCAGAGTTTGAACTAGCCGAAGAAACAATACTTAGACAGGTATTAAATGGTGTTAATATGATAGCAATCATTAATAGTAATTTTGTTGACCAAATAACTTAATTGGTATATACTGTGGGTATAAGTTAGACATTACTAACTAGAATAGGAGTGAATAAGATTGTTATATGGAGTATCAGAGGGTATTCTAATACCATTTATCGGAACGACACTTGGTGCTGCTTGTGTATTTTTTGTCAAAGGAACCGTACCTGATAAGCTACAACGAGCTTTGACAGGATTTGCTGCGGGTGTGATGGTAGCAGCCTCCATTTGGAGCTTGTTATTACCAGCTTTAGACCAGGCAGCCTCTAAAGGTAAGCTGGCATTTGTTCCGGCAGTAGTAGGCTTTTGGCTGGGCATCTTATTTCTTTTGTTGTTGGATCATATTATTCCTCATTTACACAGTAAAAGTCAAGAAGCTGAAGGAATGAAAAGCAATTTAAGCAAACGAACTATGCTAGTACTAGCGGTTGCGTTACATAACATTCCAGAAGGAATGGCTGTTGGCGTTGTATATGCTGGTAGCATAGCAGGAGAGACCAATATTTCACTTATGGGAGCTCTTGTATTGGCCATTGGTATTGCAATTCAAAACTTCCCAGAGGGTGCCATTATTTCTATGCCACTATATGCGGAGGGTGCTTCTAAGAAAAAGGCCTTTGGGCTTGGGGTAATGTCTGGAGTAGTTGAACCAATGGGAGCATTATTTACTATAGTAGCAGCTGGAATTATCGTGCCTGCTTTACCATATTTATTGAGTTTTGCTGCAGGCGCTATGATTTATGTAGTCATCGAAGAATTGATTCCAGAAATGTCTTCAGGTGAGCACTCTAACATAGGAACAATTTTCTTTGCTACCGGATTTACCCTAATGATGATTTTGGATATCACACTTGGATAGAAGCATGATTTCACAGGTTGACATTATTTTACATAAAAAACCAGCTAGTTAATTTGTACTAGCAATTTGTCTGAAAAATGTTTACAATAAGAGTATACTATGTAATAGGAGTGCCAACATATAATAAGTGTTTTGTCTTAAGGTTGCTCATACTGGGGGTGAGAGAACTGTCCACTAGAAAACGAATCGGGGTTTTAATTTCCAATGCAACGAATCGAAATAACGCATTGTTAATAAAGGGAATCATTAAAAAAGCCTATTCCTATAACTTAGATGTATGTGTGTTTGCTACTTTTATTAGGCAGACAGAAAACATCGGCTATTTGGAAGGTGAAATGAATATCTTTAACCTACCTAATTTTGATTCCTTAGATGGTCTTATTTTGTTGGGTGATTCTATACAGGTATCGGCTTTGGAAGAACAATTAGAAGAGAGACTGCTAACCCAGTGCTCTTGCCCTATCGTTGTGTTAGATAAGGAATCCCAATATTTTCCATATCTGGCTGTGAATGATATGGTAACTTTTGAACATCTTGTGGATCATCTCATCGAATGCCACGGATTTACAAAGATAAATTGTTTAACTGGTTTTAAAGGTCATATTCATGCTGAAAATCGTTTGAAAGGTTATTTCCGCAGTTTAGAAAAACATAATATTTCAGTGGAAAAGGACCGGTATTCATATGGAGATTTCTGGGTGGTTGATGCAGCAGCTTATGCCCATAAGATCATAAATGGAGAAGTACCAATGCCGGAAGCTCTTGTTTGTGCAGCAGATTATTCTGCTATGGAGGTTATAAAGGAATTCGTTAAGGCTGGAATTCATGTTCCGGAGGATATCGCAGTAGTAGGTTATGACTCCTATGAAGAAGGAATCGCTTATATACCAAGTATTACCTCAGCAGAAATGCCATTTGATACCCATGGTAGTAATGCTGTTATCATGATACATAATATGATAGAAGGAACGAATGAACCTATTGACATAAAGACAGGTGGAAATCTTTGCATTGCCCAAAGTTGTGGATGTAGTATTGATTTACACTACCAGAATCGGTTGAAGAATCTAGACAAAGATAATGATTATTTGCAGGATTTTTTTATTAGAAGTAGTTTTATGAAAGAAAATCTCACCTCTGCCACAACCATTGAGGCATGTATGAAGGAGGTAGCGCATAATACATATCAACTTAGTAAATACCAAGAATTCTATGTATGTCTCTGTGAGGACTGGGATGAAGTTAATGAGATGCTTCCAGAAGAGTGGGGTAATGTGGCCCAGAATAATAAGTATCGTAAACTTGGATATACAGACCATATGAGTATGTATGTAAGCGATATCCATGGAGAAATAAGTTTTGACAGGACAAAGTTTTCTGTAAAAGAGATGTTACCAGCTTTGTATAAGGAAAGAGAGTATCCTACCACCTACTACTTTACACCGATTCATTTTATTGATCGTTGTTTTGGATACATGGTTATCAATTTTGGTAAGGAAATTGCTATGTTTGAACCGCAGTATCGAAGTTGGTCAAGGAATATAAACAATGCAATTGAGATTGTCCGTTCTCACAATGAAATGGTTTACTATAATAAGAAACTTAATTATCTTGCAGTTAGGGATGAATTAACCGGTGTGAATAACCGGCTTGGATTTAATATGGTAGCGAAAGAAATGATCCGAGAATGTTTAGCCAGTGGATTACAGTTTATGATGGTGCTTGGGGATATGGATAACATGAAAGGAATCAATGACATCTATGGACATCTACAAGGGGATAGCGCAATAAGAGTGGTGGCCAATGCTTTTACTTATGCGAAAGGTAAGGATGGCTATGTAGCCAGATTAGGTGGAGATGAGTTTGTCCTTATTATGAAGGGGAAGTTCGATGATTCCTATGCTGGTGATGTTGTGACAAACATCTATAAGTATCTAAAACAGTATAATGCAACCAGTGGTAAATCCTATCATATACACGTTAGCGTAGGTTTCTATTATGACTTTATTAGTGAGATGGATACTAAGGACAATGATATTCTAGATAGGTACCTGTATGTTGCAGATCAATTTATGTATCAGGTTAAGCAAGCTAAGAAAAATTCTAAAGAGGGCTGTTATTATTACAGATAAAGCCTCCTTGCAAAAGATAAACAGACCTTTTATAATGGTATATTAGAGGGAAGATAGCATTGTTTATGACTGTAATATCATCCACATGCCGTAAAATAAAAGTTAGGAGATCAATCGTGAAGAGATTAATATACATCATATGTGTAATTACATTACTGTTGGGATTGACTGCCTGTTCCTCTAGAAAGAGTGCAGGCAGCTATTATGATGATGGAATTGATGCTTTGGACAATGGCCAGTACGAGGAGGCTTGTAAAAACTTTAAACAAGCTATCTTATTAAAGAATGATAAAGCGATTTATTATATTGAATATGGCCAGGCCTTGACAAAGCTAGGCCAATATGAGGAAGCCATTGAACAATACAAGAAAGCTATTGTTAATGTTAATTCTTCTATTACAAATCAGAATAAAAAACGTGCACTTCGAGGACAAGGTATCGCCTATTATTATCTGGAAAAGTACGAGGATGCTGTAAAAGTCTTTCAGGAAGCTTTGAAAATGAAATATGTTGAAGAATTGAATACAGATATAAGGAGTTATCTGGGACAATGCTTTGTAAAGCAAGAAAAGTATCCCGAAGCTTTAGAGGTATATAATACCCTTGTGGACGAGGAAGGTACTGCAACTGTCTATGCCCAGAGAGCACTAGTAAATCATGAAGGTGGAAATACTGTAGAAGCCAAGAAAGACTTTGAAAAGGCACTTAGCCTTGATAGCAAGAATTTGACCTTATATCTTTTAAATTATAAGATGCTTATAGATTCTAAAGAGGAAGAAGAGGCAAACGCTATTCTTAATAAAGCAGCTGCCATAAAGCCGGAAAATAAGCAGCAGTCCTATCAGCTTGCAGAAGTCAAATATTATCAGAAGGACTATGAAGGAGCCTTAACTATATTAAAGGATATTGCTTCAGAGGTGAAGGAGGCATATCGCCTTATGGGGGATGTGTACTATATTGAAAAGGACTATAACAATGCTATTGATCATTACTTGCTTTATATTGCAGATAACCCCCAGACAATTAGCAGTACCTGCTACCTGAATCTGAGCTCCTGCTATATTGCTTTGAAAGAATATGAGAAGGCTCAGTCCTATGTGAAGCTTGGACTTAACTCTGTGGATAAGATAAGTAGTAAGGAGTTACAATATAATGAAGTACTTATTTATGAGCAGTTAGGTGATTTCAATTCTGCTTATAAGAAGGCAAAGGAATATGTGAAAATGTATCCAGATGATAAAAATATGAAGAGGGAATATGAATTCCTGTCTACTAGATATAAGAAGTAATTGGAGGGTTTATGGCTGAATTGTATGAGGTAGGCGACGTAGAGGAGCGAGTGATTCTTGTAGGAGTATGTGTTGATGATGGAGACGACACGGAAGAATCCATTGAGGAACTAGAAGAGCTTGCTAAGACAGCTGGAGCCGTTACAGTTGCGAAAGTGATTCAGAATAGGGAAGCCTATCATCCCGGTACCTATATAGGAAAGGGAAAGATAGAAGAAATTAAAGAATTAGCAGGGCATCTAGAGGCAACTGGTATTGTTTGTGATGATGAACTTTCTCCTGCGCAGATAAAAAACCTGGAAGATATGCTACAGCTTAAGGTGATTGATCGAACAGTAATGATATTGGATATCTTTGCGGCAAGAGCCAGCACAAAAGAAGGTAAGATTCAGGTAGAGTTAGCCCAGCTTAGATATCGTTCAACCAGATTAATCGGGCTTGGCAATAGTCTATCAAGACTGGGTGGTGGTATTGGAACCAGAGGCCCAGGTGAGAAAAAGCTCGAAGTAGACAGACGTTTGATTAAAGAACGTATATCAATATTAAAGCGAGAATTAGAAGGAGTAAGGCAAAATAGAGAGACTTTAAGGATGAAAAGGCAAAGAAATGCTGTTCCGGTGGTGGCCATTGTAGGCTATACAAATGCAGGTAAATCTACTTTGCTGAATACCTTAACGAATGCCAATGTATTGGAGGAAGATAAACTGTTTGCCACCTTAGATCCTACTACAAGGAATATGGAGCTTACAAGTGGACAACAAATTCTGCTAACTGATACAGTAGGGTTTATTCGAAAACTACCACATCATTTAATAGAAGCATTTAAAAGTACCTTAGAAGAAGCTAAATACGCTGATATTATACTTCATGTTGTCGATGCATCTAATCCTCAAGCAGATATGCAGATGCATATAGTCTATGAGACATTGGAGCAGCTCGGTGTTAAGGATAAACCGATCATCACCGCATTTAACAAACAAGATTGTTTAGAACTACCTGTTGTCATGAAGGATTTAAAAGCTGATAAGACGATAAAGATATCGGCAAAACAAGGGAGCGGTTTAAACGAACTATTAGACGCGATAGAGACAATCCTAAAAGAGCAGAAGGTTCTGGTTGAAAAAGTGTTTTCCTATCAGGATGCAGGTATGATTCAGATAATTAGGAAATATGGGCAACTTCTTATGGAAGAATATCAGGAAAATGGAATATTTGTCAGGGCATATGTACCGAAGGAAATCTATCACAAAATAATTATTTGATTATATATCTTGCACAAAAAATATACTGTTTTTTTGTTGATTATGTTATTGACAAATCTATGAAGCTAATAGAATCAAGGTTTACAGGTCATACTACATATTGTGGTATGACCTTGTTTTTGGTGTAGATATTGTAGATATGCCTTGACTAGACCTTTTTCATTTGCTACAATTATATTCAAACAACAAATTGATAACAAATGAGAATAAACTGGTTAGAAGGGAGCTAGATTCATGTTTAAGGTAATGAAAAGGGATGGAGAGATTGCGGAGTTTAATCTGTCCAAGATCTCTAATGCAATTGCAAAGGCGTTTAACGCTACCTCAAAAATGTACAATGACGATATTATTAATCTGCTTGCACTGAGGGTTACTTCAGATTTTCAGGGAAAGGTAAAAGATGATGAGGTATCTGTGGAGGATATTCAGGATAGTGTAGAGCATGTTCTGGAACAAACAGGGTATACTGATGTCGCGAAGGCTTATATCTTATATCGTAAGAACCGTGAAAAAATTCGTAATATGAGGTCTACCATATTAGACTACAAGGAGATTGTTAATAGCTATGTGAAAGAAGAGGACTGGCGTGTAAAGGAGAACTCTACCGTTACCTATTCTGTTGGCGGATTGATTTTACATAATTCAGGCTCTATTACAGCAAATTACTGGCTGTCAGAAATTTATGATGATGAGATTGCTAATGCTCATCGTAATGCAGATATACATATACATGACTTATCTATGTTAACTGGTTATTGTGCAGGATGGTCTTTAAAACAATTGATTAAGGAAGGATTGGGAGGGATTCCTGGAAAGATTACTTCTTCTCCAGCGTCACATCTATCTACTTTGTGTAACCAGATGGTGAATTTCCTTGGAATTATGCAGAATGAATGGGCAGGTGCGCAGGCATTTTCTTCCTTTGATACTTATCTGGCACCATTCGTAAAGATTGATAATCTAACATATAAAGAAGTGAAGCAATGTATTCAGTCCTTTATATACGGTGTGAATACTCCTAGCCGATGGGGAACACAAGCACCATTTTCTAATATTACCTTAGATTGGACGGTACCTGATGATCTGGCTAATCTACCATGTATTATTGGTGGAAAAGAGGTTGATTTTACCTATAAGGATTGTAAGAGAGAAATGGATATGGTAAACAAAGCCTTTATTGAGATTATGGTAGAGGGTGATGCCAACGGACGTGGATTCCAATATCCAATACCTACTTACTCCATTACCAAAGACTTTGATTGGTCTGATACAGAGAATAATAGATTATTGTTTGAGATGACTTCCAAGTACGGAACTCCATATTTCTCAAACTATATTAACTCCGATATGGAGCCGAGTGATGTACGATCCATGTGTTGTCGTCTACGTCTTGATCTTCGTGAGCTTCGCAAGAAGACAGGCGGCTTCTTTGGTTCAGGTGAAAGTACCGGTAGTGTAGGTGTAGTTACCATTAATATGCCAAGGATTGCTTATTTATCAAAGAGTGAGGAAGAGTTTTTCAGCCGTTTGAATCGTCAGATGGATATAGCTGCTCGTTCCCTTAATACCAAGCGTAGAGTTATTACTAAGCTTCTAAATGAAGGTTTATATCCATATACCAAACGCTACCTGGGTAGCTTTGATAATCATTTCTCCACCATTGGTTTGGTTGGAATGAATGAGGTTGGATTAAATGCCAGATGGCTATTAGCAGATATGACATCAACAAAAACAAAGGAATTCTCAAAGAAGGTATTAAATCATATGAGAGAACGTCTCTCTGATTATCAGGTAGAATATGGTGAATTGTATAATCTGGAGGCAACCCCAGCAGAATCTACTTCTTATCGATTGGCTAAGCATGACAAGAAGCGTTGGCCAGACATTCGTACAGCAGGAAGTGAGGGAGATGCACCATATTACACCAATAGCTCTCATTTACCAGTTGGCTACACAGAGGATGTCTTTGATGCTCTGGATATTCAGGATGAATTACAGACACTGTATACCTCCGGAACAGTATTTCATACCTTCCTCGGAGAGAAGCTTCCTGATTGGAGTGCAGCAGCTAAATTGGTTCGTACTATTGCAAACAACTATAAACTACCATACTATACGATATCTCCAACTTACTCTATCTGTAAGAACCATGGTTATTTGTCAGGTGAGCAGTTTACTTGTCCAATCTGTGGAGAAAAAGCTGAGGTCTACAGTCGAATTACTGGATATTATCGTCCTGTTCAAAACTGGAACGAAGGCAAGACCCAGGAGTATAAGAACCGTAAGGTATATAGTATGAATCAATCTAGACCCATGTCTGATATAATTGGTGAGACAATTGAAACTCCTACAATTCAGCTAGATCTAGGAGGAGAAGATACTAGTCGTTTCCTATTTACGACAAAGACCTGTCCAAACTGTGCAGCAGCGAAACAGCTATTGAAGAATGTGGACTATGTGCTGATTGATGCGGAAGAACAACCTGATATGGCAAGAAAATACGGCATTATGCAAGCTCCTGCATTGGTTGTGATTGAAAATGGAGAGGTAGAGAAATATGGTAATTTATCCAGAATTAAGGCATATCAGGAAGAAAACTTTCTGTGTATAAAATAAAATCAATATAAATGATATGGCTTCCCATGACTTTCTGGGAAGCTATTTTGTGTTAACAGCGAGTGTCCATCACCGAACAACGAAGTCGTGAGAAGGAATGGAAGGTGCTTGTATAACAAAAGAGGAATATATTACAAGAGGTTAGGATATGCCTTGCGTAAATGTCTGAAAAACGATAGAATAGAAAAAGAATGATAAGGAAGGATGAATCAAATTTGAGTTTAGCAGATAAGATTTTTATAGATATGTGTCAAGATATTATGCATAATGGTACAAGTACAGAAGGCGAAAAGGTACGGCCAAAATGGGAGGATGGCAGCTTTGCCTATACCATTAAGAGATTTGGTGTTGTGAACCGCTATGATTTATCTAAGGAATTCCCTGCTTTGACACTTCGTCGCACCGGAATAAAAAGTTGTATTGATGAGCTTCTTTGGATTTGGCAGAAAAAATCCAACAATATTAATGAACTAAATAGTCATATTTGGGATAGTTGGGCAGATGAAAATGGTTCCATTGGTAAGGCGTATGGCTATCAAATGGGTGTAAAACATGTATACAAGGAAGGTATGATGGACCAGGTAGATCGTGTGATTTATGACTTAAAGAACAATCCGTATAGTCGTAGAATTATGACTAATATCTATGTACATCAGGATCTCCATGAGATGAATCTCTATCCATGTGCTTACAGCATGACCTTTAATGTAACAAAAGATCGAGATAGTGACAAGATGAGATTAAATGCAATCCTAAACCAACGTTCTCAAGATATTTTGGCAGCTAATAATTGGAATGTATGTCAGTATGCTACTCTTGTGCATATGTTTGCTCAGATTTGTGGTTATGAAGTGGGAGAATTGGTACATGTCATCGCAGATGCTCATATCTATGACCGCCACATCCCGATAGTGGAAGAGCTCATTAGTCGACCAACTTATGATGCGCCAACCTTCTGGATGAATCCAGAGATTAAAGATTTTTATGAATTTACTGTGGATGATTTCCGCTTGGATAACTATGTGACTGGACCACAGGTAAAGATACCGATTGCTGTGTAAGGAGGAACTTTCATGAATATAATTGTCGCCGTAGATAATAACTGGGCAATTGGCTATAAAAATGAACTTCTGGTACGAATCCCTGCTGACCAGCGTTTCTTTCGTGAGACTACTACAGGAAAAGTAGTGATTATGGGAAGAAAGACCCTGGAATCCTTTCCGCAAAAGCAGCCGCTAAAGAATCGTACTAACATCGTGATTACAAAAGATAAGAACTACACTGTAAAGGACGCTATTGTGGTTCATAGCGTAGAGGAAGCCATTGAACAGGTGAAAGATGTTCCAACAGATCAAGTATATGTCATTGGAGGAGCAAGTATTTATGAGCAAATGCTTCCATTTTGCAAGGTTGCTCATGTTACTAAGATAGATTATGCCTATCAGGCAGATACCTATTTTCCTAATTTAGATAAAAATCCAGAGTGGAAGCTGGTAGCAGACAGTGATGAACAGACATATTATGATTTGGTGTATTATTTTAACCGATATGTTAGAGGATAGAGTTACAAAAAGTGTCTTTGCCCATCTCTAGAGGGTAAAGGCACTTTTTTCGCAGGGAGTTATCTGACCGATGGGAGGATAAGTTCCTCTTTAGCGAATAACATAGAATAACCGTAGAGTGCATGCATCCACGGTTATTAGCATATGATATATAGATTAATAGTTAAGAAGGAATTCCATGAAAAGGCAGGTTAGTAAAAAAATAATTGGGATTGTTAGTTTTATTTTTATCTGCATTGCAATCTGTTTTATAGTAGATCAGACATCTGTTGGCCGAGTACAATATCCAAAGACCTATGGGGAGTATGAAGAACAAAAAAACATATGGAACCAAGAGGAAAGCCAGGATGTCACTGCTATGGAGGGAGAGAATAAAGAGGCTGCAAGGGATGCTGATATTGAGAGAAAGGAACTTACGAAGACCGCTTTTCTGACCTTTGACGATGGACCGAGCAAAAATACAGAGAAGGTACTAGATATTCTCAAAGAATACCAGATCAAAGCCACTTTTTTTATAGTGGCCCAAGAGATTACACCAGAACGAGAAGCAATAGTAAATCGTATGATAAAAGAAGGCCATGTCGTTGGAATACATACTTATAATCATAACTATAAGAAAATATATAAATCCAAGCAAAGCTGTTTGGAGGATATATTAAAATCCAGTGAGCGTATTGAAGAAGCAACAGGGATTGCACCTAGGTATTATCGTTTTCCTTATGGAAGTGCCAACTGCTATATTTCTGGTTTTTGTAACGATATCATTGAAGAGTTGAATAATAGAAATATTCAGTATATCGATTGGAATGTATCAGGGGAAGATGCCATAGGGAAGCCTACCAGTTACTCTATTATGAAGAATATTCGCAGTTTTGATAGATATATGGAACCTGTGATTCTACTTCATGATGGACAGTCTAATGGACTGACTGCAAAGGTATTGCCTCAAATTATAGAAAAGATTAAGAAGGAAGGTTATGGATTTGGTACCATTGATCAGAGAAGTAAACCTTATCAATGGTCACATGGTTGGAAGAAGAATTGACCATTGCTGAACTTAAAGGTTTCATGGAACATAATATATTTCCTATCATAAAATGTTAGTAAAATATAAGAATCGGGGTAGTTATGAGAAAAGATATTGTTTACCCAGCTGAACTAGGAGTTCAGTCTTTTGGTAGATTTCGTGCAGATGTTACATCTATCCTTGCATCCAGACCATTAGAGGGAGCTACAGTTAGTATCAGTAGTGCCAGTGATCCTGGTAGGGTAATAGAAGAATTACAGACAGATAACATAGGTCGTACAGAGGAAGTGGAGTTACCAGCTCCTAATATTGATTATAGCATGGAACCTTCTGATGTACAGCCATATAGCCAATACAATGTCTCGGTTTCTATACCGGGATTTGAAACAGTGAAGATAGATGGGGTACAGGTTCTTCCTACTATTACTGCCATACAGAACTTTTCTCTTATGCCAATTGATAACGCTGTAGGTGAAAGTGAAGAACTATTTACTATAGGTCCTAATGTACTATTGAATGGTTACCCACCTAAAATCGCTGAGGCGGAGATAAAGCCAGTGAATGAAACTGGCGAAATCGTTTTAAGTAAGGTGGTTATTCCAGAGTTTATTGTAGTTCACAATGGTCCACCAAAAGACACTAGTGCCAAGAATTACTACGTGAAATATAAAGACTATATTAAAAATGTAGCCTCCTCTGAAATCTATGCTACCTGGCCGGAGGCCACTATACAAGCCAATGTACTGGCAATCCAATCATTTACTCTAAATAGGGTATACACAGAGTGGTACCGGAATAAAGGTTATAGCTTCACAATTACATCCTCAACTGCATATGATCATAAGTTTATACCTGAGAGGAATTTCTTTGATACCATATCAGAAATAGTGGATATTATATTTGCTAATTATCTGTCATTTCCAGATGTGAAACAGCCAATTCTTACCCAATATTGCGATGGAAAGAATGTAACCTGTCCAAACTGGATGACTCAATGGGGTTCCAAATACCTCGGTGATCAAGGCTACACACCAATTGAAATTCTTCGTAATTTCTACGGTAACACTATGTTTATCAACACGGCAGAGGAAGTGGCAGGAGTTCCATTGTCATGGCCAGGATCACCGCTAGAGATTGGCTCAGTTGGTGAGTCAGTTAGGAACCTTCAAAATCAACTGAATGTGATTTCGCGAGGATATCCTTTGATTCCGAAGATTGCTGAGGATGGAAAGTATGGAGAAAGGACAGCAGAAGCAGTTTCTGTCTTTCAGAATATATTTAAGTTACCAGAGACCGGAACGGTTGATTTTGCTACTTGGTATAAAATAAGTGAGATATATGTTGGGGTAAGTAGAATAGCAGAATTAAGCTAGGACTATAGAGAACGCATTACAAATGTAATAAAAAAAGAATGTGTTAACTTAATATTCTTAACTATAAAGTAGCCATTTTCTATGAATCAATTAAAGAAAATGTCTACTTTTTCTTTTCTAAAAAAATATCTTGCCATATAAATGGACTTATGATAAACTTATGACAATTTAGGATTAAGGCATATTTTAAAAAGAGAACCCGAGTGTTGAATGTTGGTGTGTATTCTTTTTTTTTGTGTATTTTTCTGAATTCGAAAGATAATCAAAAGAAAAAGAAAGGAATAGGTGGATTTATGAAAGCATTTCTAATACTAGAAGATGGAACCACATTTGTAGGAATAAGTATCGGATCTAACCGTGAAGTCATAAGTGAGATAGTCTTTAACACTTCTATGACAGGTTACTTGGAGGTACTGACAGATCCTAGCTATGCAGGCCAGGCAGTCGTAATGACTTACCCGCTGATTGGAAATTACGGAGTGTGCTATGAGGACACAGAATCTCAAAAAGCATGGCCAGATGGTTATATTGTACGAGAAATAGCCAGACGGGGAAGCAACTTTAGAAACGAAGATAGTATTGAGAATTTTCTAATTACCAATGATATTCCTGGAATTGCAGGTATCGATACGAGAGCTTTAACCAAGCTACTTCGTGAAAAGGGTACTATGAATGGGATGATTACCACCAATGAGAACTATAAATTAGAAGAGGTGTTAGATAGAATTCGTCAGTACCAAGTAACTAAAGTGGTGGAGAAGGTAAGCTGTAAAGAGGTTAAAACCTACAAAGCAGGTGATTTAGGTACAAAGCAGGTAGAAACCAATGGATTTAAGGTTGCCTTATTGGACCTAGGCTCTAAGAAAAATATTGTCAGATGTCTCTTAAAGAGAGGCTGTCAGGTTACTGTATATCCGGCTACCACGAAAGCTGAGGAGATTATAGCGGACGCACCAGATGGCATTATGCTTAGTAACGGACCAGGGGATCCTGCAGAATGTGTTGAAATCATTGAAGAAATTAAAAAATTATATAATACGGACATCCCAATCTTTGCTATTTGTCTGGGACATCAGCTTATGGCCCTGGCTAATGGCGCAAAGACTCATAAGATGAAATACGGTCACAGAGGTGCTAATCATCCAGTCAAGGATCTAAGTACAGGAAGAGTGTACATCTCTTCACAGAATCACGGTTATGTAGTAGATGGTGAGAGCCTAGATACCTCTCTTGCGGAGACCAGCTTTATCAATGTAAATGATAAGTCGGTGGAGGGACTTCATTATCTGAATAAAAATGTATTTACTGTCCAGTTCCATCCCGAGGCCTCAGCGGGACCTCAGGATTCTGAGTTCCTATTTGACCGATTTATTCATATGATGGAGGTGTGTAAATAATGCCAAAGATTGAAAGTATCCAAAAAGTATTAGTAATAGGTTCTGGCCCTATTGTAATCGGCCAGGCAGCTGAGTTTGACTATGCAGGCACACAGGCCTGCCGTTCCTTAAAGGAAGAGGGTATAGAGGTTGTTCTTGTTAACTCCAACCCTGCTACCATTATGACTGACAGAGATATCGCAGATGAAGTTTATATAGAGCCACTTACTACAGATGTTGTAAAACAGCTGATTTTAAAAGAGAAACCAGATAGCGTACTTCCCACCCTTGGTGGACAGGCAGCCTTAAATATCGCTATGGAATTAGAGGAGAGTGGCTTCCTTCGTGAAAATGAGGTGAACCTCATTGGTACTACTTCTGAAACAATTAAGAAGGCAGAAGATCGTCTAGAATTCAAAAACACTATGGAGAAAATCGGGGAACCGGTTGCAGCCAGTCTTGTAGTAAATACTGTAGAGGATGCCATCGCCTTTGCGGCAACGATAGGGTATCCAGTCGTAATCCGTCCTGCATACACCCTTGGTGGAAGCGGTGGTGGTATCGCTAACAATCCAATTGAATTAGAAGATATTTGTTCCAACGGACTTCGCTTAAGTCGTGTAGGTCAGTGCCTGATTGAAAGATGTATTTCTGGATGGAAAGAAATTGAATATGAAGTAATGAGAGACAGTGCCGGAAACTGTATTACCGTATGTAATATGGAGAATTTGGATCCTGTTGGTGTACACACAGGAGATAGTATCGTAGTAGCACCTTCCCAGACTTTAACGGATAAGGATCACCAGATGCTTCGTACCTCTGCCCTTAATATCATCAGCGAGTTAAATATTACTGGTGGATGTAATGTACAGTATGCACTAAATCCAGACTCCTTCGAGTACTGTGTTATTGAAGTAAATCCACGTGTAAGCCGTTCCTCTGCTCTTGCTAGTAAGGCTACCGGCTACCCAATCGCCAAGGTTGCTGCAAAGATTGCTCTTGGATACACCTTAGACGAGATTAAAAATGCCATTACTGGAAAAACCTATGCAAGTTTTGAACCTGCGCTAGATTACTGTGTAGTGAAGATACCAAGGCTGCCATTTGATAAATTTATTATGGCGAAGAGAACTCTTACTACGCAGATGAAGGCTACCGGTGAAGTTATGAGCATCTGCAATAATTTTGAAGGAGCCCTTATGAAAGCCCTTCGTTCCTTGGAACAGCATGTGGATAGCTTAATTACTACAGAATATGACGACTTCACTGAGGAAGATATTATCGAAAAGCTTCATGTGATTGATGATAGAAGAATCTTTGTTATTGCAGAGGCCATAAGAAGAGGCATTTCCTACGAGGTAATTAATAACATTACGAAGATAGATATCTGGTTTATCGATAAGATAGCAATCCTAGTAGAAATGGAGAAAAGGCTAAAATCAGAAGAGCTTACTCCTGAGCTACTTATGGAAGCAAAGAGACTTGAGTTCCCTGATACGGTTATTGCCCAATTGACTGGTAAAAAGGAAGCTGAAGTTAAGGCAGCTCGATACGAAAACGAGATAATCAAAGCCTTTAAGATAGTAGATACCTGCGCAGCAGAGTTTGAAGCTAGCACACCATATTATTATGGATGTTTTGGAAGCTTTGATGAAGTAAATCCAGAATCAGAGAAGGAAAAGATTCTGGTTCTTGGCAGCGGACCGATTCGAATCGGTCAAGGAATCGAATTCGACTACTGTTCCGTACATGCTACTTGGGCATTAAAGAATGCAGGATATGAAACTATTATTGTAAATAATAATCCAGAGACTGTAAGTACTGACTTTGACATTGCAGACAAGTTGTATTTTGAACCACTTACTCCAGAAGATGTTGAGAATATTGTCCGTTTGGAAAAACCAGTGGGAGCGGTGGTACAGTTTGGTGGACAAACAGCCATTAAGCTTACTGAAAGTCTTATGAAAATGGGTGTAAAGATACTTGGAACCTCTGCTGAGAATGTGGATGCAGCAGAAGATCGTGAGCTTTTTGACGAGATTTTAGAGGAGTGCTGCATTCCAAGACCACAGGGAAGAACTGTATTTACTACCGAAGAGGCTCTGGCAGCAGCTAATGAGTTGGGATATCCGGTTTTGGTACGTCCATCCTATGTGCTTGGTGGTCAGGGCATGCAAATTGCCATCTCGGATGAAGATGTCAAAGAATTCATGAGCATCATTAACCGTCATTTACAGGAACATCCAATTCTGGTTGATAAATACCTGATGGGTAAGGAAGTGGAAGTAGATGCTGTATGTGATGGAGAGGACATCGTTATTCCTGGTATTATGGAACATGTGGAGAGAGCTGGTATTCACTCTGGAGATAGTATTAGTGTATACCCAACTCAGAACGTTTCTTACAAATGCAAACGTGTTATAGAGGATTATACAAAGAAATTGGCGAAAAGTCTTCATGTAATTGGTCTGATTAACATCCAGTTTATTATCTATCAGGAAGAGGTTTATGTTATAGAGGTAAATCCTCGTTCCAGCCGTACTGTGCCATATATCAGTAAGGTAACCGGTATTCCGATTGTAGACTTGGCTTCCAGAGTGATTCTAGGAGAAAAGCTTCGTGATATGGGATATACTCCAGGTTTACAACCAGAAAGTAAATACATTGCTGTGAAGATGCCTGTATTCTCCTTTGAAAAGATTCGTGGTGCTGACATCAGCTTGGGACCTGAGATGAAATCTACTGGAGAATGTCTTGGTATCTCTGAGGATTTCCATGAAGCCTTGTATAAAGCGTTCTTAGGTGCAGGAGTGAATCTTCCAAAGCATAA
The DNA here is from genome assembly GCA_023413555.1 of Bacillota bacterium. Lineage (GTDB taxonomy): Bacteria > Bacillota > Clostridia > Lachnospirales > Lachnospiraceae > KM106-2. The sequence goes on from JAEZPG010000021.1 coordinate 17,076, forward strand.
GAAAATGATTATTACGGTAAAGGATTCAGATAAATTGGAAGCAGTTCAGATAGGAAAAAGATTTAAAGCCTTGGGGTATGATATCTTTGCAACCAGAAGTACAGCAAAGGTGTTAAATACTAACGGTGTTCTTGCCTTCCCTGTCAATAAACTAGATCAAGAGGCACCAACTCTGATGGATCTACTTCTAGAGCATAAGATAGATCTTGTAATAGATACACCAACACAAGGTCGTGATAAATCAAGAGATGGGTTCATAATCCGTCGTGTCTCCATCGAGACAGGTGTTACTTGTCTGACATCATTGGATACAGCAGATGCATTATTAACTAGTCTTGAGACAGCCGCAAAGGATAATCTTACGCTGATTAATATTGCAGATATATAATAGATATTTGATGAACTTCGGCTAATTTGTCGGAGTTCACTTTACTCATAGGGATTTGTAAGGTATGATAAATATAAAAATATAAGGAGAGTTCTATGAAAAAGTACGCATTATTTGATTTAGATGGAACCTTAACTGATCCAAAGGTTGGAACTACAACATGTGTTAAGCTTGCACTTGATTATTTTGGTATTCAGGTAGAAAATCTAAAGGAATTGGAATCATTAATTGGTCCCCCATTAAAGGGTTCATTTATGGAAAAGTATGGTTTAAGTGATGACCAGGCAGATAAAGCAATGGAAATATATCGTTCTCGTTTTTCCACTGTAGGCCTTTATGAAAATGAGATGTATAAAGGCATTGATAGTATGTTAAGTCACTTAAGAGAGAAGGGGTATCAACTGTCTGTTGCCAGTTCTAAACCAACGGTATTTGTAGAACGAATCTTAGAATACTTTGACATCAAAAAGTATTTCCATCATGTAGTAGGAAGCTTATTAGATGGAAGAAGAGTGGATAAGGAAGAAGTGGTGGAGGAGGCCTTACGTCTCTTGGGAGTTACTGATGAGAGTAAGAAAGAGGCTGTGATGATAGGAGATAGAATGTTTGACGTCATAGGTGCAAAGAGCCATGGAATAACAAGTATTGCTGTTTCCTATGGTTATGGTTCCAGAGAAGAACTAGATAATTCTAATCCAGATTATATTGTAGATTCTGTGGAAGAGCTAGAAAACTTACTTATATCCCTTAGATTGACAGATTAATCCATCCTTTCATTGCCTTCCAGTAAACTATATATTATAATACTATATAAATATGATTGTATTGACCGAAATCTTCTATTGTGGAGGGTGCCATGGATCGAGATAAAACAATAAGTATTAAGTATGTAGTAGGAATAATCTTTAGTCTAATTGGCGTTATATCCTTATCGGGCTGTTCAAACAATTCAAAGAAAGAAATTGATTTATATAAGACTGAGATCAAAGCAGTACCTACTGGAGATAATACGAATATACCTAGTGAAGTCGAGGATGAGAAGAATACTTTAAGTTTGTTGACTGGAGAAGAAAGTTATCCAATTAATCTAAATCAGATTGGTTATAGATTGAATGATAAAAAGATTGCAGCTGTGAACTGTGACGATGGAGTTGACTCCTATCAGGTATTGGATGAAAGTGGAAATACTGTTTTTTCAGGTAAACTTGAAGGAAGAAGATGGGATAATGTCAACAATAGAATGGTTAAGTTTGCCGATTTTAGCGAATTTAAAACCCCAGGTTCATATTACATAATATGTGGGGATGATTCCTTTTCTGATGAATTTGCCATTAGAGAATATGTATATGATGAATTCTATAAGTCTATTGGAGATTATTTTTCCGAAATGAAGAAAAAGGCAGATTTGCTAAGTAAAAAGAATAATCCAGACGGAATAAAAGCTAAGCGATATGAGACTGGAAAGATGATTGATGTAACTGGTGGATGGTATGATTTAAAAGAGAGGGGACAATATGTAGTTGACAGTTGTACTACAATAGCATCTCTTATGTTAATGTATGATAATTATAAGAAACTAGATTTAAAGGAAGACGAGATAGCGGCGCTTAAGCCAGATCTAGTTCTTCAGCTTGTGAAACAAGAGCTCCAGTGGCTTCAGAAGCTTCAAACTAGAGAAGGCGGTGTCTATCATAAAGTTACAACTTCATCTCATGAAGGTGAATTAGATAGACTGTATGTATTTCCAGTCAGTACCTGTGCTACAGCTGATTATGCTGCAGTAATGGCAAGGGCTTATGGTTACTATGAGAAGAGCGATAAGAAGTTTGCTAATAGTTGCCTTACCTCAGCTCAAAAAGCATGGTCATTTTTACAGAACAATAAAAGCAATATTATTTTTTCAAATCCAGACAAAGTAACCACAGCAGAATTTTCTGATGATGATGACAGGGATGAGAGGTTTTGGGCAGCCATGGAACTAGCCTTAACGACTAAAAAATCTGACTATGTGAACTATATGTCTGAACATCTGGATACAGGATTTAACATTGGATTTACATGGCAGATGGTTGCAGGGTACGGTTTATTTAATGGATTAAAAGAAGGAAAAGAGATATTTAGTACACAGACCTATTCCAATATTAAGACTATTATGGATACAAGGGTGAAATCCATTCAGAATCATGTGGACACTAAAAACTTCCAGGTAGTATATGAATCCTCTGTAACGTTTCAGACTGTGATAAGTGAAGCAACTACCTTATTTCTAATGGGAAGTTATTTAAAGGATGCAAACTTATACTCCCATGCAGAAGTATTTTTGGATTATCTGATGGGGGCTAATCCTTACTCAGAGAACTATATTGGAGATCCGCAGCAAATTACTAGTCTAGATATGGAATATATTGCAAAAATGGTAGTGCTACTAGTAGGGCTTAATGAGGTGAAATAGAGAAGAGTAAAGTGTCATAATTGTATATATAATTTCAAATATAACTTGACATTTTTCTAGATTTGATATAAATTATTATACGTAATGCAGTTGTGGCGGAATTGGCATACGCGCATGATTCAGGTTCATGTTCTCGCAAGGGAGTGAGGGTTCAAGTCCCTTCAACTGCATTAGGCTTTAATTCTTATATTATAAGGGTTAGAGCCTTTTTTATAATCAAAAACTATTAAACCAGAAAGTAGTATTGGGTGTCAGATTGCAATATTAGGTAGATGGGACATATACTATCCACTTTTGTATTGTCAGAAGGATGTTAGATTCAGTATAATGATAGAGGTTGAATATAATAAAAAGAAAGAATCTATGTAGTATGAAAAAGAGAAAGTTAGTGTTTGCCTCTATGGTAATCGTATGGATGAGCATCATTTTTTTATTATCCTCTCGAACAAGTGATGATTCCACCAACGATAGTAACAGAATCGGATTGTTGATCGGTAAAACATTCGTTCCTAATTTTGAGGAATGGAATGAAGAGAGGCAAATGGAGTTTGCAAAAAACATTGATTATCCAATTCGTAAAACGGCACATGCCCTAGAGTATGCTATTCTTGGCATTTTGCTTTCGGGTGCCCTTGTTGACGAGAAGAAAAGACGGAGAGTACGTATGCTGATTCCCTGGGTGCTGGGAACCTTTTATGCTGTTACCGATGAGTTCCATCAGTTATTTGTTCCAGGACGAAGTGGACAGGTGAGTGATGTAGCATTGGATAGTACAGGCGTTTTAATCGGAGTACTAACGGTTATAATTCTTTATGATAAGAGAACTAAAAACTCTAAAACGGAGTAATGAAAATGAGGAATGTAATATTAGATGGAAAGGCTTAAATAGTTGTAAATAATAAGACACCAAGGCAACACTATCGGTCTTTGCAGAACAGAGTATACTGAAGAGTTTGATTCAGAAGATTGAGTAAATTTATTATGATAAAAAGGAGAAATAAATATGAGAATACTATTTGTAGAATATCCAAAGTGCAGTACTTGTCAGAAAGCGAAGAAATGGCTAGAGGCAAATAATATAGATTTCGTAGACCGACATATAAAAGAAGATAATCCATCGGAAGAGGAATTAAAAGAATGGCATGAGAGAAGTGGCGAGGACATAAAGAAATTCTTCAATACCAGTGGCATGGTTTATAAAAACCTGAATCTAAAAGACAAATTGCCAGAGATGTCCATAGATGAAAAGTATCGAATTTTAGCTACAGATGGGATGTTAGTGAAGCGACCTCTCATTGTTGGTGAGGACTTTGTTTTGTTTGGCTTTAAAGAAGAGCAATGGAAAGAATTATTAGTAAAGTGAGCAGATATAGTAATACCAGTGATTCTTACCAATAAATGAAAGTTGGATACCTAAAATTTTCATCGTTACTGTGAAAGCTAATAAGATGAGTAAAAAAAGGATATAAAGCTTGTTTAAATCGTTATTAAGAAGGAAAACATTATTGACAAAAGACCTCAGAACTTTGGGGTCTTTTGTACTTATTAGCGTGTTTTAGCTATTTGGAGGGAAAGTAGCCAAAGGCTAAACCTTTGTCTAACATTTTATTAAAACACAAATCCTGCTAAAAAGACTATTAGTATAGCACCGGATGCTACCATTACTAGATTTTTTTCAAAATAAGCCAGTACAATGGCAACCAATGTTCCACAGATAGCCGTTGCATAATTGCCAGTAGAATTGAAGATATCCGGAATAGTAAGGGCACTTAGTACGGCAAAGGGTACATAGTGTAGGAAGGATTGTATAAAGCGTGATTTTATTTTCTTACGAAAGATGGCAACTGGAAGCATACGAGGTAAGTATGTAACCAACGCCATTAATAATACTGCATAGAATGCATACATATGATTTACCTCCTATACCAACTGTTCTTCTTTGATAGGAGCCACCAAAGCCCCTATGGTGCAGACAACTATAGTTACTATTATTACACGGAAGCCTGTAGAGATTTCCTTGATATATGGTGCAAAGCTCATGATACAGGATAGTGTACATGCGGATAATACTACTCCTAATATGGTTCGGGAATGCTTCACTGGAGGAATGATGATGGCCAAGAACATACCATATAAAGCAATACCTAATGCAGCACTGAAGCTGGCTGGTAGTGCAGAACAGATAAAGGCGCCTAAGGCTGTTCCCGTTGTCCAACCGAGGATAGGACCGGTGATTAACCCAATCATATAACCATAGCTTAGCTCCATTTTCTCCGCTGCTGCTACTGCAAAGGTTTCATCTGTAATACCAAAAGAAAAAATAAGGCGTTCTAAAAGAGTAACTTTAGAATCTAACTTCTGGGATAGGGATAGAGACATTAACATATAGCGAATATTTATGACAAAGGTAGTTAAAGTGATTTCTATGTATCCTGCATTTTGAATGATTAAGGAAGTTCCTGCAAATTGTCCTGCACTGGTGAGATTAGAAAGACTAATAAAAATAGCCAGCCAAGGATTCATTCCATTCGAGACAGCCATAAGCCCAAAGGCAAATGATACAGGAACATAGCCAAAGGCAATGGGGGCTCCTCGCTTTAATCCATACTTAAATTGATTTCCATAGGTGATTAAATCACTCATTGTTCTCTCCCTTCATTTCAATAAGCATCTTTTTTGTCAGCAACACGTATTATAGCATTATGATAAGAAATTCACAACCTATCCAAGTGCAAAAATAGTATTTATTACATCGGACAACTCAAAAAGTAATTAAACATTGATGATAAATTCTTTATTTTATAGTGTATAGATAGCTATGTTTTATGATAAAAGCTAAAAGAATGAAGAAAGAAGAGTGTAGATATGGGACAATACTATTTGCATCAACAGGATCAACGGCAGTGGCTATGTTATCTTTGCGGATCAATAGAAGGGTATAATCGGAATTTATATACGAAATTACAGAATCAACAGATAGAGGGGCTTATCCCAATCCAACTGAAAGAAGAAGCACGTGGGAGAATTTTTATTTACGACATTGGGACGAAGGTGTCACTATTTTCTGTTTTGCAAAGAGGAATTACCGAGCAAAGACTTCTTAAATTATTATTAGATATTATATCTCAAGCATTAGATATAAAGAAATTAGGGTTTGAGACTGAGAATATAATGTGGAGCACACAGTGCATATTTGTAGATGAGAGAGCAAGCAAATTAGGACTTATCATGGATATTTCTAAAGGAGAAGAGAATAGAGGCAATCTACGGGAACGTATAAAGAGTTGGCTTATGGATGCAAAGATTTATTCCGCCCAGTTTTCTGTTGATAGGTTTATACTACAATATATGGATACGTCACCGGACACTTCGATTGAGGGATTATTCAACTATATGGAGAATCTCTATCATGAATTTTTTGAATGTAAAGAATATTCTGGCCATCTTAGCCTTACCAGCCGCTTGGATAAAAAGGGCATTCATATTGGTGATTATGTAGAAATTATAAGTGATCAAGAAAAGAATTTAGGTTACTTAGAGGAAGTTTGTCTGATTAGAGCTCGTACGAAGGAACGGATTCCAATAAAGAAAGAGTTGTTTTATATAGGAAAAGAGGCTTCCGCTGTGGACTACTGTATTGGAGATAATGCAGCAGTAAGCAGAAGCCATGCATGTATCGTTACTATGAACTCTAGGTATTATATTAGGGACTTGGGGTCAACTAATCGGACTTATGTGAATAATTTGGAGGTTTCCAGTAATCATATGCAGGAGCTCAGACCAGGTTACAGTATTACTCTTGCAAATGAGGTGTTTTACTTTCAATAGAATTTTCTGTAAGACAGGCTATAAAGTTCTCAGAGGCATAATTTAGTGGCATGTTGCGATTGTGAACAACACAAAGTTCACGTGCAGGAAGTTCCTCCACTAAGGTTATTGTCGTAAGTTCTGGTTCCTGTTTTACACAAAAGTCTGGAACAAAGGCAACGCCAAGGCCTATTTTAGCCAAGTCTATTAAAAGATCATTACTACTTAATTCTACAGCAGGTGCTAGGTCTAACTGGTGCTGTAAGAAAAGTCCATGGAGAAATTCACTGGTGGTAGAGGCCTTTTCCAACATAAGAATTGGGTATTGCATAAGGGTAGACAGATTAACTGGGGTTTCCTGTATCTTAAAGAAATTACTATTAACTACAAAAACATCATGAAAGGTGTGTATCTCTTGAATCTGATGCATGGTAGTCAGACGCTTATTAGGTGAATTGGTGATAATTATGTCTACCTGATTACTTTCCAATAGATCAACACACTGAAGGCTGGTACCATTGGTTACCTTTATATGAACATTAGGATATTTTATATGGAACTGCTCTAAAAATGGGACTAAGTAATAGCGACATATGGTATCGCTGGCTCCAATTCTAAGTTGCCCTCCATTTAAGGAATTCGCTTCCAGAATCTGATTTTCGCCTCGACTAATAAGATTGATAGCAGGTTCAATGTGTTTGAATAACAATTCGCCTTCTTTGGTCATCTTTACCTTTTTTGTACTGCGAATAAACAGTGGCTGGTTCAGACGCTTTTCTAGGACCTTAATAGATTGGCTGACTGCAGATTGTGAGATAAACAAAGCCTTAGAAGCCTCTGAAAAGCTTAAAGTCTTTGCTACATAATAAAAAACCTTGTACAATTCATAATTAATGTCCATGACATTCTCCTTTAATCTTTTCCAAAGAGCTAACATCTATGTATAACTTCGGAAGTAATTACATGTTCTTATTTATGTGGAAACATAACCATTAAGATAAATTATATAAGACACACTTATTAATCTTAGCATAGTCTGAAGTAAGTTACAAGACATTTTGTTAAAATCCTCTATTACGTGTGGGACCATAAAAAGGTGTATATTCTGTGAACTATTGTATTTATCTTGACTATAAGATAAAAATACATAAAATATTAATTGAGAACTTTTTTTACTTAAATATGATATAATATAGGTGACAAATTTTTAATATACTATGAAGGAGGAAAGGAATGAAGAGAGTAAAGATAGATAAGGTGAGATTTATATCAATCTTTCTGATTTTTATCATGATAATGACGGCTGCTGTCGGTTGTAATAGTACTAAGAAGGATAATAAAGTTAATAAAGAAAATCAGGATAATCAACAGATAAAACCAGAAACTGATCTTGAAAGAGTGATCTTGACAATAAATGATAAGGATTACACATTACAAGATATTATGTATATTTTATACACAGTAGAGTTTCAAACCGCTTTTGATATAAATACATCAATAGCCATGGGTAATAGTGAGACAGATTACTGGAACGAGAAAGATGATGTAACAGGAAAGACAATTCGAGAATTAACCAAAGAGCAGGTTCTGGATGTTGCTGAGCAAGTTATTATACAGGAACAGATTGCAAAAGAGAAAGGGTATCAACTTACAGAGGATGAACTTGATACAGTAGAAAGTGAAGTGCAGGATGTATTAGATAATCTGAATGGCAATGAAGAATATTTGACTAGGACAGGTTTTACGAAAGAAAAGTTGACAGAGTTAGTAAAACAATATGACTTAGCCTATAAGTATTTTATGGACCAGATGAAGAAGGTGAAGGTAGATGATGCCAGCATAAAGAAGGACATTAATCCAGAAGACTATGCTCAGGTTGAAATTGAGTATATACTGTTTTGTACTGGGGATGTGGATAAGCAGGGTGATTATTCTCGATATGAGCCAGAGATGATATCAAAAATTCTAAAGCAAGCACAGGCTGCCTATAAAGAGGTAGAGGAAGGCAAAGATGTGTTAGAGGTTGGCGACAAATACTATTCTGATGAGTATACAGTTGAAGCCGGAACGCAACCTTTGTATAAAAACGAAGAAGAAAATGAAGAATCCTTATACAATGCATTTAAGGATTTAAAAGTGGGAGAATTATATCCTGGCGTTGTTGAAACGAATGATGGGTATTACATTATTCGATTAGTGAATGATAACTGTACAGAAGCATATGATGAGATAATTGAGGAAGAGACTGGATATGCTAAGGAAGCTGCTTACCAAGCAGAGTTTAATAAGATTAAGGCTAATTATACCATAAAGGTAAATGAAGAGAACTGGGCTAACATCCAGATAGGAAATTATGCAGTTCCTGCTGTAGAAAGCGACTTTGATGAAGAGTTTGATTATGATGAAGATAATTCAGAGGGGGACGGTGAGGATGCAGGAAAAGATATTATAGATGAGGATGGGGCGGTTGGCTAGACTAACCAAACATAAGAAATTAGGTATGGAGGAGAAACTGTGAACAAGTCAAAAGCAATTATGAATGTGGATAAAAAGCCACAGAAGAAGCAACAAATTAAGAGAGAAGGAAGTAAACGTAATAAGATTATTTCCTCATGTATCGGAGCGGCAATATTTATTGGTTTAATTGTGTTGGTAGCCTTTGATTATCTTTATGTTGCACCATGTATTAAGGTCGATGGTAAATCTTATAACATTAACGATATTCTTGTACGTTATAATGTTTATAATTATGAGGCACAACTTCAGATGGATGCTATATATGCACAAATGACAGGAAGTGTAACAGATGTTAATGAATATTGGAATGATGACAATGTCAAGAATACTGCAAAAGAAAATGCAAAGAATAACGCAATTAAAACTCTCCTTATGCACAAGGAAGCTGTTAAAGCTGGAGTGTCCTTGACAGATGAGGAGAAGGAAACAGAAAAAAAGGATGCAAAGACTTTTTACTCTGCTATGAGTGCTGATCATAAAAAGCGTGCCAATTTCTCGTTGGATGAGTTAACAGAGTACAAATTAATGTTTAAGCTGGCTAACAAGTACATCGATCAATTAAAGAAGGGCTATAACATAACAAACGATAAATTGGAAACACCTATAAAGGAAGAAGATTATGATGAGATAAAGTTCAAATTAATTGTAGCACCTATTACCAATGCTCAATCTTCTTCTGATAAAGCTGAAAAGTTTGATGACAAAACATTGGCTACTTATATGGCTAAGATGAAGGAATATCTAGCTCAAGCTAAGTCTGGTAAAGATATGTCAGAGATTGTGGCTGAAGAGGATTCCGCCATCTATCAGTATATGGAGACAACTCTCTTGCGTGATAATGAGACATATCAGAAGGTATTAGATGCATTAGAGCCTCTTAAAAATGGCGAATTATGTGATTATGTCATTGAGGATGATAAAGCATATTATATTGTTCAGATGGTTGATGATCAATGTAAAGATTCTTACAACAATGCGGTAACTAGCGCTATTTCAAGTAAAGAGAATGAATTACTTTCTAACGAAGTCAGTAAATTAATGAAAGAATATAATGTTGAGTTTGGTTCTGGATGGGATGATATTGAGATAGGTAACGTTGTAGTTTATCCAGGAGAGGAAATTTCAGAATTTACTGCAAGCAGTGCAGAAAATGAAGAAGAAGGAGCAGATGCTTCTGCCTCACCAGATGCTTCCGCCACACCAGCAGCTTCCACATCCCCAAAGGCTTCTACTTCTCCTGATGCAGCTAAATAACGCGATGCTGATGTACGAGAAATTGTAACATAATATAAAAGGGCTGTTGCTTTTGTGACAGCTCTTTTTAATTGGCACACAAACAATTATGGAAAACTCTTTTTTGTTCTGGATAATGTTATTCATATATTTATATAAGAAGAGATAATAAATATAATCAAATATATTAATTTAATTCATAAAAGAGTTTATGTTACAATAGTTTAAGATGAAGATGATATCCCAACAATTTGGAGGTTATAACAATGAGTAATGTCAGAAGAATTTATGTGGAAAAGAAGCAGCCATATGCCATTCGTGCAAAGGAACTAAAGCATGAAATAAAGAGATATTTAAATATAAAAACCCTTGATCAAGTGCGAGTTTTAATTCGCTATGATATAGAGAATGTAAGTGAAGAAACTTACAAAAAAGCTTTAGGAATTGTGTTTTCGGAGCCTCCTGTAGATATCTTATACCAAGAAACCTTTTCAAGGGAAGTTAGAGATATGGTATTTTCTGTAGAATATCTCCCAGGACAATTTGATCAGAGGGCGGATTCTGCAGAACAGTGTGTGAAACTGTTGAAAGAAAGTGAAGCTCCAGTGATTCGCTCTGCAACAACTTATGTACTATCTGGTCAACTTACTGAAGAAGAATTTGCTAAAGTAAAGGCATATTGTATCAATCCTGTTGATTCTAGAGAAACTGATGAAATTAAACCAGAGACTCTTTCTACAGTTTTTGAGGAACCAGCTGATGTGGCAATCTTTGATGGGTTTATTGGTATGAAGGAAGAGGAGTTAAAGAGTCTTTATCTGTCTTTGAATCTGGCTATGACCTTTAAGGACTTTTTACACATTCAGAAGTATTTTGCTGAAAGTGAAAAGAGAGATCCTTCCAAAACGGAGATTCGTGTACTAGATACCTATTGGTCAGATCACTGCAGACATACTACCTTTTTAACTGAATTAACTGATGTTAAGATTGAGGATGGTTACTTCAAGGCTCCTGTAGTGAAAAGTTATGAAGAATATATGGCAGCAAGAGAAGAAATCTATGGTGGTCGGAAAGATAAGTTTGTGTCCCTTATGGATCTTGCGCTAATTGCAATGCGGAAGCTAAAAAAAGAGGGCAAGCTTCAGGATCTGGAGGAAAGTGATGAAATTAATGCATGTTCCATCGTAGTTCCCGTTGAAATAGATGGAAAGACAGAGGAATGGTTGATTTTCTTTAAGAATGAGACACACAATCATCCAACTGAGATAGAGCCATTTGGTGGTGCAGCAACCTGCTTAGGTGGAGCAATTCGTGATCCACTTTCCGGTCGTGGCTATGTATATCAGGCAATGCGTGTTACTGGAGCTGCTGATCCAACCATTTCCTTAAAAGATACTTTAAAGGGAAAACTTCCACAAAGAAAGATTGTAACTGGAGCAGCTCAAGGCTATTCTTCTTACGGTAATCAGATTGGTCTTGCTACCGGCCTTGTAAGTGAGGTGTACCATCCTAATTATGTGGCAAAGCGTATGGAAATTGGTGCTGTAATGGGTGCTGCCCCAAGAAAGAATGTAATTCGGTTGAATTCTGATCCAGGAGACCAGATTATTCTTCTTGGCGGAAGAACCGGGCGCGATGGCTGTGGCGGTGCAACTGGATCCTCTAAGGTTCATACGGAAAAGTCCATTTCCACTTGTGGTGCTGAGGTACAAAAGGGTAATGCCCCTACTGAACGTAAGATTCAAAGATTATTTAGAAGAACAGAAGTAAGTTCAATTATAAAGAAATGTAATGATTTTGGTGCAGGTGGTGTTTCTGTAGCTATTGGTGAGTTGGCTGATGGCCTTCATATTTATCTTGATAAGATACCTAAAAAATATGCCGGTCTGGATGGAACAGAGTTAGCTATTTCTGAATCTCAAGAGCGTATGGCAGTTGTGGTAGATCCTAAAGATGTAGATGCTATGCTACAGTATGCTGAGGAAGAAAATCTTGAGGCAGTGGTAGCTGCTGAGGTTACTAAAGAGCCTAGACTTGTGATGATCTGGAGAGGTAAGGAAATTGTTAACATAGAGAGAGCTTTTTTAGATACCAATGGTGCTCATCAAGAAATCCGTGTATGTATTACAATGCCTGATGAAAATAATAACTATTTAACCAAGACAGAGCCTGTTTGCGATGTGAAGAAGAAATGGTTAGATACCTTAAGTGACTTGAATGTATGCAGTCAGAAGGGGTTAGTGGAAATGTTTGACTCCTCTATTGGAGCTGCATCTGTGTTAATGCCTTATGGCGGTAAATATCAATTAACTCCTACCCAGACTATGGTTGCTAAGCTTCCGATGGATAACGGAAGCTGTGATACTGTGACAATGATGAGTTATGGATTAGATCCTTATCTTTCAAGCTGGAGCCCTTACCATGGTTCCTTATATTCCATTCTATCTTCTGTTGCTAAGATAGTTGCAGCCGGTGGAGATTATAAGAAGATTCGTTTTACTTTTCAGGAATACTTTGAACGCCTTGGGGAGGATCCAAAGCGTTGGGGACAGCCAATGGCATCCCTACTGGGAGCATTTGAAGCGCAGATGCGTCTTGGACTCCCTAGTATAGGAGGTAAGGACAGTATGTCCGGTACCTTTAATGATATTGATGTGCCTCCTACTCTTTGTTCTTTTGCTGTTGATGTAGCAAAGGTTCAGGATATAGTCACTCCTGAATTTAAGAAAGCCGGTCATAAGCTTATTCTCTTTAAGACCAATGCAGATGCTTACAGTGTTCCGGATTTTGATCAGATTAAAGAGCTATATTCTAAGATAACGGCTTACGTCAATAAAAAGGTATTACAGGCAACATATGCTATTGGCTTTGGTGGACTTGCAGAAGCAGTGTCTAAGATGGCATTTGGTAATAAGATTGGTGTACGTATAGTAGAAAATACATCCACAGAAGAGTTGTTTAAGCCGGCTTATGGAAGTATTGTAGCAGAAGTAGCCGAAGAAGACTTGGATAAAATTACAGTAGAGTATACAGTTGTTGGTGAGACTTTAGAAGATCCTAAGTTTGTATATGGTGATATGAACATCACGATAGAGGAGGCACTTGTGGCTTGGACAAACTCATTGGAAAAAGTATTTCCAACAAAGAGTGACGTTGAGCAGACCAAGATTACTACAGGTTTATATGATGCAAAGAACATATATGTATCAAAAAATAAGATTGCGAAGCCTAATGTTTTTATTCCTGTTTTTCCTGGAACCAACTGTGAGTATGACAGCAAAAAAGCATTTGAAGTGGCAGGAGCATCTGTAAATACTGTGGTATTTAAGAATATGAGTGAGCAGAATATCACAGATTCTGTTGAAGCTTATATCAAGGCTATTCAGCAAGCCCAGATTCTTATGTTCCCAGGAGGATTTAGTGCAGGTGATGAACCAGATGGTTCAGCCAAATTCATTGCTTCTGCGTTCCGTAATCCAGGTATCATGGAGGCAGTTCATGACCTGCTTAATAAACGTGACGGTTTAATCCTCGGTATTTGTAACGGATTCCAAGCATTGATTAAACTGGGGTTGGTACCAAATGGTCAGATACTCCCTCAAACAGAGGATGCTCCAACGCTTGCCCGTAATAGTATAGGTCGCCACATCAGTAAATCTGTCTATACAAAGGTTGTAACCAATAAATCACCTTGGTTAATGCAGGCAAAGCTTGGTGGTGTATATGTCATTCCAGCATCCCATGGGGAAGGTCGCTTTGTGGCAAATGAAGAATGTATTCAGAAATTATTTGCTAATGGACAGGTTGCTACTCAATATGTTGATTTGACAGGTAATCCTACCATGGATGAGGATTTTAATCCAAATGGTAGCTATTATGCGATTGAAGGTATCACAAGTCCTGACGGACGTGTCCTTGGTAAAATGGCACATTCTGAACGTCGTGGAGATGGTGTTGCTCTAAATATTGTAGGTGACCAGAACCAACATATCTTTGAATCTGGTGTAGCTTATTTTACAAAATAAATAGGATACTAAAGGTAAGAGTTGATGCTAGGATAAGCTGGCATCAACTCTTGTTTGTTATAACTATTAGATTATTTCATGCAAATCTATAAATAAATTCTGATAGGATAAATTGTAGAAAAATCTTTAAAAATAAATACAATTTAGGTATAATGGTATTAATCTCTGATAATATTTGGGAGGTGAGGAAAATGCATGAGTACGATATTACATATGATGATTTGAATCCGACTATATTCTTTGCTAGTAAAGAGAAAATGGTTAAGGATGCCCACTACCATAACCATGATTTTGCAGAGATCACATATATATTATCAGGAACCGGCAAATATTTTATTGAAGGGTCTATATATGATGTGATCGCCGGAGATTTAATTATGTGCAATCCAGGTGTTAAGCATCATAACATAGTAGTGAATGAGAAAGAGCCAACAGTGGAGGTGTTTATTGGCTTTACTAACTTCAAATTCAAAAATATGCCCACAAATTCTATTATTCTACATAATAATGAATACATCATGCATACCTCAGGCTATCTGAAGAAGGAGATTAGCAAAATATGTTGGGAAATGGTAACAGAGCAGATGGGTGACCAAGTTGGAAAATACTTTATGCTTAAGGCCCAACTTATGAAAGTACTATTACTTATCATACGTGAGTTATTAGGTGGAGAAATGCAGGAAAAACAGAATAGTTATAATTTTGAGTCGTATAACAAGAATTATGTTGTGAGAAGAATTGTTACATACCTAGATGAGAACTATGCAAGCAAGATATCTCTGGATAAAATTGCTCGTAATATGTATCTTAGTCCAGTATATATATCAAAAATATTTAAAGAGGAGACTGGGGAATCTCCAATCAATTACTTAATTAAAATTCGTTTAGAAAAGGCAAGAGATATTCTGATGAGTGGCGAAGATGGCAGCATAAAAACCATCGCCAATAGCGTTGGTTATGATGATGTCTATCATTTTAGCAAGTTGTTTAAGAAACATTATGGAATTTCACCTTTGTACTATCGTAAGACAAGAGGAAAGGTAAATTCAAGATAAGATAGTGTTAAGGATGGAGAAGGCATAGAAGTAGATGTCTTTTTCATCCTTTATCTTATGGTTAAGAAATGTCCAAGTAGTGAAGAATGTGGGTATAAACCTAAAATGAAGAACATATGATAAATAATATAGGGAGACGTTTCGTGCATTAGATAATCTCACAAAAAAAAGTGAATAAAAATTATGAAAATTGTGAAAAAATATCGAAATAGTTATGCTACACTTAATATAGAAAGAATTTAAGATTAATTATTTAATATAGATGAGAGGCGTTTTAATCCATGGACTTTTATGAGGCAATTAATTGCAAGGGTTGGACGAAATCCTTTGTAATGGACGAGTTGCAGCCTGATATGGAAGAGAAAATTATTAATTATTCCAAATTCCTTAGGGGTTTTGATTCAGAGAATAAGGATCGTTTTGCCATAGTACGTTATAAAGATATTAAAAGAAGTCACAATGATTGGTTTATTGACAAAGCTCCTTATTATATGATTATCTACCTAGATGATTTACAAAAGCAGCTGATGAACGCTGGCTATATTATGGGACAATTGGCATTATATTTAATGACGAAAGAAATTGGTTCTTGTATTCTTGGTGTTAAAAAGATAAAAAAAGTAGAGGACAGAGAATTTCTAAAGGCTGCGATGGTATTATCAACAGATGAAAATGAGGAGTCTGGAACCTGGATGGTTATTATGGCTTTCGGCAAACCCCAGCACCGCTTAAGACAATATTCCAAGGCAGTTAATAAACTTCTCGTAGAAAGGAAATGCATCTATAAAAGTAATACCGACGCCAGTATTAGTGCTATCCTATTGGCTTCTGCCCATGTGCCATCCAGACTGATCTTTAGTCCATTTCGCTACGTGATAAGTGATAATAGGGTTCATGTATATACTAAAAATGATGCAATAATGACAAGCTTCCAGCGGAGTGCTGTGTGGCTAGAATGTGGAATTATGCTGGCTTACCTTGGTATGAAAGCAGAAGAGCTATGGAAGAGTATGAACATAAAACAGGTACAGCGTCTTGCTGAGAAAGAGTTGAACCATTTTCAGTATTTGATCAGTTTGTTTTTTGAGAATCAATAATTCAACCAATTGTACAAAAAGTTTGTAAAAAACACTACAATTATATGTTGACATGAAGTTATTCCTATAGTATAATTTTAAATGTCGTTGACATACGACTGATATACGCGCGAGTGGCTCAGTGGTGGAGTATCGCCTTGCCAAGGCGAGGGTCGCGGGTTCGAATCCCGTCTCGCGCTTTATAACTAAGAAAGGGTATCCGTAAAGGATACCCTTTCTTAGTTTCGGAGCCCAATCCTGGGCTCCGAGTTCGAATGTCTCCGCTTCGCTCCGGTCCGCGCAGAACCAAGGTCCCCTGGACCTTGTGCGCCGTCTCGCGCTTACTTGGTTTAGAGTGTCAAATCCTCAAATATAAGGGATTGACACTTTTTTTGTCTTAAAATACATGTTGTCAAACGACCTTTTCTGATGTCAGATTTAAATGGCTATTTCCTTCTGTTCACGAAGAGCTTTGGTATTAAACTTCTGATTTAGAATATAGTTCTTCTCCGTGGTACTAATGTCTTTGTGCCCTAACAGATAAGAAATCGTCTTGGTTGGAATATTCCCGTCGTGCAGCTCTGTATGTACTCAACTATAAATATTATTTAAGGTAATTTCTTTTGAATGTTTCTCTGAAATCTTGTCTTGATGTTAGGTACGACCAATCGAAAGCTTGCTATCCAAGGTTTGTTTTATTTGGTCAACGGGTATCTGTTAAAGCTAAGCAAAACCCACTCTTATTAAGGAATAATTCTATTCCTACAATCTTATGGACGATTGTTTGCCACCAAATACCCGTTTGTTATAAATTATATATGTTTCTGTTTATTGTCATTTTCATACATTCTAGTGGCATTTGTTGCATGAAATTTTCTCTTTCGAATCCTTTAAAAAGGATTACTGCTTATTGCATCAGTTCTCCTTAAGAATCATCGCGTTCAGACACGGAGTATTATTTCATCGAAATTGGGCATTCACTCAATTTGTTCTTCGAACATCTTGTGTTCACTATACTCGTTTTATGCTATCAACTGATTTTGTTTAAATAAAATATCTGTGTTAAATACGATTTTGTTTTCTCCTGTTTTCTTTGATAAACAAAATATGATTGAGCCGATTATATGATATCTGAAAAAATGGAATAAAAAAGCCAATAAACGTTTACTCATACATAAATGTGATGCGTAACTGCTATTGGAATATGTTTGCATATCTGAAAGAGAATGATATAATGAAGTATGTTGTAGAAACAAAAAGAATTTCGTGGAGGTCTATTGATGAATGTTTTACTGATAAACTGTAGCCCTGTCAATAATGGATCTACAGCCGAAATAATAAATGTTATAAACTCAATATTGAGAACAAAATAAGATATTAGAAACATTTACATTGATGATTATGTAATAAAGTTCTGCAAAGGGTGTAGGACCTGTCATAAAACAGCAAAATGCATACAAAATGATAATGTTCTAAACGTTATTGAAGAATAATCTTTGGCTGATAGTATTATTTCGGTAGCACCATCTTATTGGGCTGATATTCCAGGACAATTTAAAGCATTTATTGACAGATGTACACCTTGTTGTAATACACATAAATTAAATGGGAATAATTCCTACTGTTAGTTTGGGGCTCTGCTTTGTCAAGTATAAAGTTGATGTTGAAAGCAAAAGAAGTGAAATAGAAGAGTTTTGTAATAAAATTATGAATGTTTAGTTTTACATATACAATCAAGCTAATTAATCAAATTGGAATGCAGAAATTTATAGAAGCTTTGTTATTCCATGAAACTTAGTATTTTAAGGAGAAAATGAAAATGGAAATTATGAGTTTGAAAAAAGATAATATTCCAGCTGTTATGGAATTGCTCTCGAATGGAAAACCATATGTCCTTCTCCATCATGACTATGTTTATTGGATAATGGAAGGGTATTTTCCTTCAAGTAATTATGTGGTATCAGAAGAAAATAAGGTAATTGGTTTTATATGTGCACTCCCATCAATAGATAAAAAATGTTATTTTATATGGCAAATAGTAGTAGATGTTGACTATCGTGGTAAAAAGGTAGCATCTATATTAGTTGATCGTATTATCGAAGAGACAAAAAATAATGGATATAACAAATTAGAATTAACCATAAACCGAGACAATAAGGCAAGTTATAAATTGTTCGAGCGCACAGCTATTGAACATAATAGTAGCCTAAAAAAGATAGGTGAGTATAAATATAAAGATTTAAACGATATTTTATATTCCATTGAATTATGATTCTAATCGGTTGAGTACCCTTATGAGTACGTAAAAATTGGATGTGCTGGAAAGTCCCTTTCTATCTGTATTATTACGAGTGTCGCGGCTTCGAATGTCTCCGCTTCGCTCCGGTCCGCGCAAAACCAAGGTCCCCCGTACCTTGTACGCCGTCTCGCATTTAGATGAAATTGGTCGTCGGTCCTTATAAAATAAAAATTCGCCATTTTAGTACCATATAAGTGTAGTTGTTAGAGAGTAATTAGCGTAGGAATTGATGTATCAAAGGGTAAAAGCATTGTTGAATCTAACACATATGTTTGATTATACAATGCTTGGAGTTAATGGGAAATTCAACAGTTGATATGAAGGTAATGGTAGAGATAAATTTTTCGATTTTGTGGAGAAATACTGTCATTATGATAACATTACAGTAATGTCAGGTGATGAGTTTGTTGATGATTATATTCAATGGACCAAGGAAAAGAAATACCATCAGAATAGATCAAAGGCCATTGAAGTCTATGAACTAGCATCTGATGGTAAGTTCAAACGACAAGCAAAGATTATTGGATTAAATAAATTGTTAAAGATTTATTACGCTAGAGTGAGTGATATTTATAAGAAATAAGAGAACAAAACACATGATATAGGAGGCTGATGCAAATCAGTTTTTTTGTCGTGTCTGAAATATATAAAATAACGAAAAGAGAAAACCTGCAAGAAAAATCATTTTAGTACTTGATTTTTCTTAGCAGGTTTTGTTGCGCATTATTTACCTCCAGTTACAACATATCACTAAGATTTTGCTTAGATATTGTTTTAGGGTAGTGTCTTTATAGTTTCGAAACATTTTAATGAAATA
This sequence comes from Bacillota bacterium, assembly GCA_023413555.1. Lineage (GTDB taxonomy): Bacteria > Bacillota > Clostridia > Lachnospirales > Lachnospiraceae > KM106-2. The sequence continues at coordinate 36,745 of JAEZPG010000021.1, forward strand.
GCTTTCATCGTTAAAACCTCAGGATATGCTCACTTCTTTAATTGAAATGATTTTTTAGAGAGCCTTTCACATGTACTCTCTACTCGATAGTAATTGAGATAATCGATAGGAGACTTGTCAGTTATTCCTTTGAAGTATCTACAAATATATTTGAGATTCATACTAGTTTTTTCCAGCTAAGGAATTACGTAAATTTTTAATTATGCACCGAATAGCTGGGCCATGTTCAGAAAGTAAGTGATGAATGATGATTTGGTAATATGTATGCCAGTGATAAGGCATATAGTAGCGTAAACTATGAGCTTCTCCTTATGTGTAATAATTTATGATTGTGGATATTGTTCGCCCTACTTTAGTTTCTCTGTCTAAAGTATTATGTATTGAATAGTGGTATTTTGTAAAATGGAATAATATGGCAATCCTTGATTATACAAGCGTCTCAAATAAATAGAACAATTTAGTTATCGTAGAACAGGTGAATAAATTACTATTTCTTTTATATTATATCACTATGAATATAAAAAATCATCTAGTATAATTATCGTTAAATAGCGTAACGTTTAACTATTTTATATAACTAATTGATGCGATACAATTACGTATAATTGTATAATTTGCAAGGGAGGTAGTATTATGGCAGAAAAAAGATTGATTGGAGATTATCCAGTAATAGGAATTCGACCTACAATAGACGGCCGAAGAGGAGTATTAAAGGTTCGTGAATCCTTGGAAGAGCAAACAATGAATATGGCAAAGTCCGCTGCGAAATTATTCCAAGAGAATTTGAAGTACTCCAATGGAGAACCAGTTAAGGTTGTTATTGCAGATACAACAATTGGTAGAGTTGCTGAGGCTGCAGCTTGTGCTGACAAATTTAGAAAAGAAGGCGTAGATATTACATTAACAGTAACACCTTGTTGGTGCTATGGTGCTGAAACCATGGATATGGATCCAATGACAATTAAAGCAGTATGGGGATTTAATGGAACAGAGAGACCTGGTGCAGTGTATCTTGCTTCCGTATTAGCAACACATGCGCAAAAAGGGCTTCCTGCATTTGGTATCTATGGACACGATGTTTTAGATGCTGATGATACCTCTATTCCAAATGATGTTGAGGAAAAATTACTTCGTTTTGGACGTGCTGCAATAGCTGTAGCAACAATGCGTGGAAAATCTTACTTGCAGATTGGCTCTATTTGCATGGGAATTGGTGGCTCCATCATAGATTCTGCATTTATTGAAGAGTATCTTGGTATGAGAGTGGAGTCTGTTGATGAAGTTGAAGTGATTCGTCGTATGACTGAAGGAATATATGATCATGCAGAATATGAAAAAGCATTAGCGTGGACGAAAGCAAAATGTAAAGAAGGTTTAGATAAGAACCCTGATTTTGTAAAAGTATCAGATGAGAAAAAAGAAGAATCATGGGAATTTCTTGTAAAGATGATGATGATTATCAAGGATCTTATGAATGGGAATAAGAATCTTCCAGAAGGCTGTGAAGAGGAAATGGTTGGTCATAACGCTATCGCTGCTGGTTTCCAGGGACAGCGTGAGTGGACTGATTTCTATCCAAACTGTGATTTCCCAGAAGCATTATTAAATACTTCCTTTGACTGGAATGGTGCAAGAGAACCATACATACTCGCAACAGAAAACGACGTTCTAAATGGTCTTAGTATGTTATTTATGAAATTATTAACGAATCGTGCTCAGATTTTTGCAGATGTTCGTACTTATTGGAGCGATGAATCTGTTAAGAGAACAACTGGATACGACATTGAAGGACATGCAAAAGATGCATCCGGATTCATTCATTTAATCAATTCTGGAGCTGCTTGTTTGGATGCTTGTGGTGAAGCAAGAGATGAAGCTAACAATCCTGTTATGAAACCTTGGTATGAAGTGACAGAAGAAGATCAGGAAAGAATTCTTGAGGCTACAAAATGGTGTGCGGCAGATTTGGGATATATCCGTGGAGGCGGTTTCTCTTCCAAATTTGAAACGAGAGCAGAAATGCCATGTACAATGATTCGTTTGAATCTTGTGAAAAATCTTGGACCAGTTCTTCAGATTGCTGAAGGTTGGACAGTAAATCTTCCAGAAGATGTATCTGATGTATTATGGAAACGTACAGATTACACTTGGCCATGTACTTGGTTTGCTCCTAGATGTACAGGGGAAGGTGCGTTTAAAACAGCTTATGATGTTATGAATAATTGGGGCGCTAACCATGGAGCTATTAGCTACGGACATATTGGTGCAGATTTGATCACACTTGCTTCTATTCTTAGAATTCCAGTATGTATGCATAATGTTCCGGATGAAAAGATATTTAGACCAGCTGCTTGGAATGCATTTGGAAGCGATTCTGAAGGCAGTGATTACAGAGCTTGTGGAGCATATGGCCCATTATATAAAACGATACGATAAAACCAGGTATTCTGGAAATCAGATGATAAAAAACCTAGTATAAAATCAGTACTTTGCAGGTGGATTTAAGTATAAGGAGACGCCATGGTCGCTACGATAAGAGATATAAGAGAACAAACCGGATTATCACTTGCAACGATATCCAAATATTTGAATGGTGGAAATGTGTTGCCGGAAAATAAGGTGAAAATTGAAACAGCGATTAAAGAGTTGCACTATGAAGTAAATGAGATAGCGAGAGGTCTTGTTACCAATAAAACAAGAACGGTAGGGGTAATTGTTTATAACGTAGAGTGCTTTTTTAATGGAACGTTGCTTCGTTATATAGGTGGTAAACTTAGAGAACGAGGATATGGCCTTTTTATTTGCGACTCTTGTAACGATGAGGAAGTGGAATCTCAAAATGTTCGTTTTTTAATAGGAAAAAAAGTGGATGGAATTATTGTGATTCCTGTTGCAAAAACTCCTAACTTTTTGAATCCTGCAAAGAATGCTGGGATACCAGTGGTACTTTTAGACCGTTGTTTTAAACACTATAACTTTGATTGTGTGAGAATTGATAATAGGACAGCTGCCTTTCAGGCAGCTAATATCCTGATTGAGAATCATCATAAGGATATTGCTATCATTTGCAGTAAAGAGGAATATACCGGCCGTGAACGTTATTTGGGATTTGTGGATGCGATGAATCAAGCTGGACTTAAGGTTTCGGAAGCATTTGTGAAAAAGGGTTATCATTCAATCAAGTTTGGATATGAAAGCATGAAACAGCTACTTGATATGAAAACACCTCCTACCGCTGTGTTTTTAACAAATTATGATGTGACGTTGGGGGCGGTTATGTCAGTGAATGAGTCAAGTGTTAAATGCCCAGAGGATGTTTCAATCCTTGGGTTTGATGACTTGATTCTTTCACATGTTGTCGAACCTAGAATGAGTATGGTGGTTCAACCGATGAAAGAGATGGGCGAGAAAACGGTCGAGCTTTTGTTAGATCGAATTGAGTGCAAAGAAAAGGGAACGCCGATAGAAATTGTCTTGGGAACACGAATTCGAGAAGGTAATTCAATAAAGATTTTGAAAAATGATGAATAGTATGTTTGTTTATTCAAATAATTTAGCTAATAATACGGAAAAGAATGTGTAAAGACATATTATGTCTTATTATTTTTGAAGCATAACGAAACGTTTCGTGAAATAATGATTTAATTATTGTGAACCACATTGTGACGTGGATTCACAGAATCAGATTCTAACCATTTTTCAGTAGAGGAGTTTATAGATACCGATTGACAATGTGATGAATTGGAAACAGTTATAAATAAATTCAAGATAAAACCAATTGTATTTATGCCTCATTCGTCAACTCAAAGGCTTGAAAGAGATATGGAACCGGAAGATATCTCTATATGCAAGTGCAAAAGTTCAAGAATGTTGCTGAAGTTCATGGTGTACATCCAGCTATCATAGCGTTAAAATGGTTACTTCAAAGAGGACAGATTGCAATTCCTTTCTCGATTCATGAGATGGAGTAATGGTAGATTTCCCAAATGCAAGATAGTATGATTTGTACTAAATGTGCTATTTATTTCTATGAATGTCTTATGGCTAATCATTGACACTACATAATATTATATGGATTATATGCTATATAAAGAGAAACGTTTCACTTGGAGAAAGTGTTCAGCGACGAACGAAATACTGCAATATCTTTGATACTTATAATGTAATTTATGATTTTAAGGTGCAAAACATAAAGAAGGCTATAGTCGATGCGAAAGCAACAGAAGATCAACCATCCCCAGTATGGTGGTATTTGCTATGAAGGTATGGGGGAGCTGCATGATATTTGTTGCAGAACTGATAAACTTATCATGCAAGTGTAAAGTTATGATAGCAAAGTATAAATGGTTTTTTGTTATGTATGAAGGAAGATTGAATATCAAGTTGGGAGGAAGAAAATTGGAAAAAATAAAGCAAAATTCTATCGTAAAAAAGCTTGGATTTAATAGGATTATATTGTTCGGTGTACTTTTACTAATGTATATACTGTTTAGTTTCACAAGTACTAATTTTGCAGGATTACCTAGAATATTGAGCGTATTAAACTATACTTATTTTCTTGGGTTTTTGTCACTTGGTGTAACATTTGTAATCGCTACAGGGGGAATTGACTTTTCTATTGGTCCGGTTATGTTTTGCTCAGCGCTTATTTCAGGGTACTGTTTAACACATTTCCATATGCCAGTAGTACTTTGTCTTATTATTAGTGTATTGGTTGGAACACTTTATGGAATGTTTAATGGGTATTTAGCATCTTATTGGTCGGTTCCACCATTCATTGTATCTATGGCAAGTATGAATATTGCAAAAGGTGTTGCTTCTGTATTTACTAAAACCCAGTCTGTTAGTTGGCCTCAGGGAGACGCAGATGGTGGTTGGTACCGTAACTTTGTTAAAGTTGGAGATTTTCCTGTAGGTCTTGTTATCTTTTTGTGCTTTGCTGTAATTTGTGCAATCATATTGAACAAAACGAGAGCAGGACGCTACATACTTAGTCTCGGTAGTAATAAAGAAGCTGTAAGATTATCGGGTGTTAATGTTAAAAAATGGGAGATGCTAGCGTATGTCATTTGCGGTACTTTAGTTGGTATAGCTGCAATCTTCTTCGTAGCTGCTTATACAACCGTTCAACCAGGCTATGGTGATCAGTACAATAATGAAGCTATTGCTGGTTGCGTTATGGGTGGTACATCCATGGCTGGTGGTCTTGCTTCTATAGGAGGTACTGTAATCGGTGTATTTATCATTGCTCTACTTCAGGAAGGTATTCTGGCATTGGGCTTCACGAAGGATTACCAGCTTATTATTACAGGAATCATTGTTATTGTAGCTGTATACGCTGACGTTGTTGCAAGGCGTAGGAAGAATTAATGATGGAGCGTGTATTTGAAGCGCAATCTGAATAGAAAGGTGAAGGTAAAAGAATGGGCGATGTTATTTTAAAGATGAAAGATATAGATAAGTCTTTCCCTGGCGTACATGCTCTTGACCATGTTAATTTTGAATTAAAAAAAGGCGAAGTACATGCTTTGATGGGAGAAAATGGTGCCGGTAAATCTACTTTGATGAAGGTGTTAACAGGTATCTATACCAAAGATTCTGGTTCGATAGAGTATGAAGGGAAAGAAGTGACCTTTAATAATACAAGAGAGGCTCAGGATGCGGGTGTCGTAATCGTTCATCAGGAGTTAAATATGCTAGGCCATCTGACAGTAGCACAGAATATTTTTATTGGACGCGAGTTCAAGAAGGGCTTTAAGATTGATGATAAGAAGATGAATCAAGAAGCCAGAGAAATATTTAATAAGATGCATATTGATATCGATCCAAATGAAACAATGAGTAATCTTACCGTAGGTAAACAGCAGATGTGTGAAATTGCCAAAGCGGTTTCGCATGAAGCCAAAGTCATTATTTTCGATGAACCAACAGCTGCACTTACTGATAAGGAAATTCAAGAACTATTTAAAATAATAAATGATTTAAAAGAGCAGCAAATAGGAATTGTTTATATTTCACACCGTATGGACGAGATCAAGGTTATTACTGATCGTGTTACGGTAATGCGTGATGGTGGTTATGTAGGAACACTGATTACAAATGATTGTACAAAGAATGATATTATAAACATGATGGTTGGTCGTGTTATTTATGAAGAACCTAAGACAAAGAGTATGGTTCCAGACGATGCTCCTGTTGTCCTAGAAGTTAAGAACCTGAATGCAGGCAAGATGGTGAAGGATATAAACTTTAAACTTAGAAAAGGGGAAATCCTTGGATTCTCAGGCCTCATGGGTGCTGGTCGTACTGAAACAGCTAGAGCAATCTTTGGCGCAGATATGAAAGAAAGCGGAGAGATTTTTGTAAATGAGGAACAAGTTACCATTAATACACCTCAAGATGCTGTTAAGTATGGCATTGGATATCTTTCGGAAGATCGTAAGCGTTATGGCGTAATCGTGCAAAAGACAGTAGCTGAGAATACCACAATGGTAAGCTTGGAGAACTTCATGAAGGGTATCTTCATTGATAAGAAGGCGGAGAGAGCAATCGCGAAAAAGCATGTTGATTCATTGGCTATTAAAACTCCTAGTGTGGATCAGTTAGTAGTAGATCTTTCTGGCGGTAATCAGCAGAAAGTAGTTATTGCAAAATGGCTTGTACGTAATTGCGATATCCTTATATTTGATGAACCTACAAGAGGTATCGACGTAGGTGCTAAGAATGAGATTTATAAATTGATGAACAAGTTAGCTAGTGAAGGAAAATCTATCATCATGATTTCTTCCGAAATGAGTGAGATACTCAGAATGAGTGACCGAATTATTGTAATGCGTGAAGGCCAGATTACTGGTGAGGTTAAAATTGAAGAAGCCTCTCAGGAAGGTATCATGAACATGGCAACACGAGAAATATAATAGGAGGAAGTAAACATGAGTAAAGATAAGAATTTACCTGCTGCCGATAATAAGTCAGTAGTAGCAAAGCTTGGTGGACAGAAGTTTATTGTATTCATAGTAGTAGTTGCCTTATTTGTATTCTTTTGTATAATGAGTGCGAATTTTCGTAAGTATACTACCGTAATGAGTATTCTCGATTATTCTTACTATATAGCATTGATGGCAATTGGTGTATCATTTCCTTTGATTACGGGAGGTGTAGATTTATCAATCGGTACCGGATTAATCTGCTATTCCTTAGCTGGAGGTTATTTGATTGTACATTGTGGATGGCCAGTTGCAGCCGGAATGTTCGTAGCTCTTTTATTCGGTATTGTAATCGGTCTTTTAAATGGTGTCTTGATTGCAATCATGGGCTTACCACCATTTTTAGCAACACTTTGTACCTGTATGATCACTAGAGGTCTTGGCTCTCTTTGTTCTAAAGGATATGGTATTTCTTGGCCAACAAGTGGTTCTGATGGAAGTTGGTTCAGAGATTTATTTAAGATAACAGTCAATGGTACAAAGATTCCAATCGGATTTTTATGGGTTCTTATATTAGTACTTATTATGGCGTTTGTTCTCAAACATACAAAGATTGGACGTTATACGATTGCAATCGGAAGTAATAAAGAAGCTACCATTTTATCTGGTATTAATGTTAAGTTTTATCATGTTATGGCTTATATGATTTCTGGCCTTTTTGCTGGACTAGCTGCAATTGCTTATTCTGCAGTATTCTCTACGGTTCAGCCTGGTACTGGTGCAGGATTTGAGTTGGAAGCGATTGGTGGAGCGATTATCGGTGGCGTATCCGCAACCGGTGGTACTGGATCCATTGAGGGATCTTTATTAGGTGTATTTGTTATTTGCTTACTTAAGACTGGACTTCCATACATAGGGTTACAAGCGAACTGGCAACATATTATTACAGGATTTGTTTTAATCGCAGCAGTATTGGTAGATATCATTAAGAGGAAGAAACAGCGTGTTTAATGATGTACATAATGAGAAAAGATATGAAATCGTATAAACGGTTACATATAAATAAGTTTATCGTTAAGGAGGACGAAAATGCGTAAAAGAATTTTAGCAACAATTATGAGTGTAGCTATGGTAGCAACTATGTTAGCAGGATGTGGTGGAAAGGATAACAATGCAAAGACTTCTACACCACCATCAGAAAGCGCAAAGGCATCTGCACCAGCATCTTCTAATGCACAAAAGAACGATTTGAAATTTGAAATTATTGTATCAAGCTTCCAATCTTCCTATTGGCAAGCAGCTGTTAAGGGTGTTGAAGAACAAGCAAAGAAACTTGGTGTAAGCGTTAACTGTACTGGACCAAATGCTGAGTCTGATATTGCAGATCAGGTTAACATGTTAAACAATGCGATCAACAATGCTCCAGATGGTATTGGTCTTGCAGCAAGCGATCAGCAAGCATGTTTGGACGCACTTACTACAGCTATGAACAAGAAAATCCCAGTAGTATGTTTTGACACTGACGTTCCAGATGCTCCAGAAGGTTCCGTATACGCTACAGTAGCGACAGATAACAGATCTGCTGGTGCAACTGCTGCTGAAAATCTTTACAAAGCATTAAAAGATAAGATAGTTAACGCTACAGAGCAAGTAAGAATTGGTGAAGTTAATCAGGAAGCTACTTCCGAATCTATCACTAACCGTGGACTTGGATTCATCGACAAATTCATCGAACTTGCAAAAGCTGATGGCAAGACAGTAGCTGTTATTGGTAATGAATTCTATGTAACTAAATGTTCTGACAAAGGCGATGAGAAGACAGCTAACATCATTATCGAAGTGGCTGTACCTGCACAGACTACAGTTGAATTATGTGCAACTGAAGCATCTGTAATTCTTAACAAAAAAGATACAATCGGAATCTTTGGTTCCAACCAGGTAGCTGCTGAAGGTATCCTTACTGCAAATGACAACTTAGATGTTTTAGGCAGTGACCCAGCTGGCGATAAGATCTTAGCTGCTGGTTTCGATGCTGGTGCCGTAATTAAGGGAGCTATCAAAGAGGGTAAAATGTTTGGTGCTGTAACGCAGTCTCCTTTAGCAATGGGTATCACTACTGTTGACGTTCTTGTAGCTATTGCAAATGGTGAAGAAGTAGAAGATGTTTTTACACAAGGTTACTGGTATAACAAAGATAATATGGAAGCTGCTGATATTGCTCCAAACCTTTATGATTAATACCAAATCTAAGTGCTAAATTGTAATTGATTTTATAAGATAAGGGGTCGTATACTATAACGATCCCTTTTTGGAATAGTGTAAATTGGAGGAATAAAAGTGTTAAGAGGAATACCAAAAATCCTTTCACCTGAATTGTTAAAGGTTCTTTCTGAAATGGGACACAGTGATCGTATTATTATTTCGGATGGTAATTTTCCAGCAGAAACAATGGGTAAAAACTCTATCGTTGTAAGGTGTGACGGACATGGGGTACCAGAAATTCTGGATGCAATTCTTCAAGTTTTTCCACTGGATACCTATGTGGAACACCCAGTAAATCTAATGGAAGTTATGCCTGGGGATAACGTAGAAACCCCAATTTGGGATACTTATAAGGAAATCGTAAAAAAACATGACAGCAGAGGAGAAAACGCGATTGGTGGCATTGAGCGTTTTCAATTCTATGAGGATGCAAAAACAGCATATGCGATTATTGCAACAGGTGAATCAGCACTATATGCCAATATTATGTTACAAAAGGGTGTCGTTTTAGACTAACTATTTATGATACGCGAATTATAATGAATAAGGTTAGAGTTATAAGAGTAGGAGGAAAAATGCTGAATCATATTGAGACAATATTTGATGATATGAGCACAGTGATGATAAAACTTAAGAAACTGCTCTATGAAAATAACATGGAGGTCTTTCGAGATAGAAAACGGCATTTTTTAGGAGGAACTAAAGATGGGAAAGTATTTTCTGGCGATTGATATAGGTGCATCCAGTGGTAGGCATATACTAGGCACTGTAAAGAATAATAAATTGGAATTAGAAGAAGTATATCGTTTTTCTAATGGTATGACAAATCGTGATGGAAAATTGTGTTGGGATATCGAAAGATTGTTCCATGAAATCTTAGAAGGTATGAAAAAGTGTGGAGAAATAGGGAAAATACCTGAAAGTGTCGGAATAGATACTTGGGGAGTTGACTTTGTTCTCCTTGATGAGAAAGACCGAGTGATAGGCCCAGCAGTAGGATATCGTGATCAAAGAACAGAGCATATGGATAAAGAAGTATTCCGTATCATTCCAGAGGATGAATTATACAGAAGAACTGGGATACAAAAAGCAATATATAATACAATATACCAATTAATGGCGATAAAGATGCAACAACCAGATTACTTAAAGCAAGCAAAATCTTTGTTAATGATACCAGATTATTTTCATTTCAAATTATCTGGTAAGAAAGTACAAGAGTATACGGAAGCGACTACAACTCAATTGATTAATGTTGAAACGAAGGATTGGGATTATGAACTGATAGAAAGACTTGGTTTTAACAAGCAACTGTTCCAAAAAATATATATGCCAGGAGAAGTGATTGGCACATTATCAGAAGAAGTACAGAATGTTATAGGATATAACTGTAAAGTAGTCTTACCTTCTACTCATGATACTGCCTCAGCAATCATGGCAATTCCATCGAATGAGAAGAATATCTGCTATATCAGTTCTGGTACATGGTCGTTAATGGGCGTGGAAAGATTAGTACCAGAAGCTTCTGAGAGAAGCAGAAAAGCAAACTTTACCAATGAAGGTGGTTACCAGGGAAGGTATACTTATCTTACTAATATTATGGGCCTTTGGATGATTCAATCTGTTCGTAATGAGTTAGCTCCGAACATAGGATACGGAGAGTTATGTAGCAGAGCATCTCTAGAAACAATTGAATCCTTAGTGGATTGTCAAGATCCTTGTTTCCTTTCCCCCAAAAGTATGAGTACTGAAATAAAGAAATATTGTAGAAAGACAAATCAAGAAGTGCCAGAGACCTTATTTGAATTAGCATCCGTTATATATAACAGTCTTGCAAAATGCTATGCTGATATGTTAAGAGAAATAGAAAGCTTAACAGGAGTCAAATATCAAAAGATACATGTGATTGGAGGAGGCTCCAATGCAACATATCTGAATGAATTAACAGCAAAATACACCAATATCATTGTAGAATCAGGTCCTGTAGAAGCAACAGCGATTGGTAATTTACTTGCCCAAATGATACAGGATAATGAATTTGAATCTCTTGCTAAAGCTAGAACTTGTGTTGCTGAATCATTTCAGATAAGAAGTTATATATAACGAGAAAATAAGATTGACGGGATATATGAACTTATTATATTACTAGCTGGAACAGCTTTGCAGTCATATATAAGCTCTTCTTTCAGTCTTGCCACATGCTTTCATATTTGTATCCATTGCCAGCCCCAAAACTGCTGAATCGAAGCAGTTTTGGGGCTGATGCCTATTATATCCATAACACGATAAACTGTTTGTTCACTAGGAATGTGAACTCCTATTGGTTGTTTTAACTGCAATGCCTGATACATATGAATCTGACCATACATATCATTGCATTCATCCTCTGTACAGATATAGATATCTAGCATCTGCAAGAGACTGATATTTGTTTTTTACGGACTTTCGACGGCGAATTTCTTTATCTTAATCTCTAATGCGTTTTCTACGTTCAATCAATTTTTCATTAAGTGATAATGCATGGTTTGGTGTATGGATAGCTTCTTTTGCATCTAATCGTCCTTCTTTATATGCTTTTATCCATGTATAAATAGTACCTGTTAAAAGACCCAGTTCCCCAGCTGCTTTGTGCCATCTCAATAATTATGCTGAAACAGCAGAAAAATATAAGATAATTGAGGAAAATGCAAACCAGAGGATCAAATAACAGAATTAGAACGGCTTCGTGATGAAAAAAAAGACATAGCCAGAATATCAGTGAAATCAAAGATGAGTGAAGCAGAATATGTACTGTCGATGGAGTTAAGATGGAACCAAAACTAAGATATGGGACTGCCTCGAGTCTGAAGAACTGACAACACTGGATGGAACAGATGGCTAATTTATCAAGGTTGCGACAGAAAAGGATAGTGGAATATTTTGTGAGGGAAAAATAATAGATTCTGCTAGAAAATATGTAGAATGATAGCTTTTACTTGACTAATTATGCAAAGCATACTATACTAAAAATGCAAAGCAAACTTAGCAAGGAGGAGTAAAATGAAAACAAGAATTGCTGAATTGCGAAAAAAGAATAAGATCTCGCAAGAAGAACTTGCGTTGGCTGTAGGGGTTACAAGGCAAACAATTACTTCTATTGAGGTTGAAAAGTATGTAGCATCTTTGCCCTTAGCATATAAGATTGCCCAATATTTCAATTTGTCTATAGAAGAAGTATTTGATTTTTCTCAAATAGAAGATTAGTGGAGGTGTGGATCATGGAACAATTTAAGATAAAATTAAAAACAAGAATAACATGGCTTTCGGTACTTACGCTTATTACTGCATTGCTAGGAGTATATGCTTTGTTTTTTGCTCCAGAAATACTTAAAAACAGCATAGTATTTGAATTTCAAGGGGGAGCAATCGCTGCTATTTGTATTCTATCCTCATTAAACATAATAAAGTACAATAATATTTTAAAGGATGACAGCAAACTGAAATTGGAATGTAACAAAGAAAATGATGAGAGATTCAAACTGATAAAAAGTAAAGCAGGAATCCCAATTGTTCCTGCTCTATCAATCATGATGATGATAACAGGAATTATAGCAGGATACTTTAATATTACAGTTTTCTTTACATTAATCATTGTTGCTATGTGTCAAATGTTAATATGTGGCTGTATCAAATTAGTTTATATGAAAAGAATGTGAGGTTGATAATATGAATGTACCAACATGGGTTGCATGGATCATAGTAGCTATAATTGCTGTTTTTTCTATAGTTATTTTTACCGGAAAGGCTCCCTTCTTCATTGCAGGTTTCAATACAGCAAGTAAAGAGGAAAGAAGTAAATATAGTATAAAAAAGTTAAGTAGAGTAGTTGGCGGTGGATTAGGTGTTATCGCTGTGATAGAAGCTTTTGTTGTGTTTTATAATGCTGAGTTACCTATGGCAATAGCTTGGTTGATGCCGTGGGGATTATTTGGTACCATCGCTATTATGTTTATTTTGGCCAATACGATTTGTAGGGAATCCTAGGTGGATTTCTATCTGTGAATGTGGAGACAGTAAAGCTTTAGATAAGACGTTACTTGCGTCAGAGAAAATTCCATATATGACGATGGATGGTGGTGCTCCTTGGAGAAACTATAGAAATTATCAAAATTGTGTTGACAAAAGCAAAAATTAATAGTATATTATATATTGCGTTGAGTAAACAGCTCATCGATTAAATAATATACGCGCGAGTGGCTCAGTGGTGGAGTATCGCCTTGCCAAGGCGAGGGTCGCGGGTTCGAATCCCGTCTCGCGCTTTATAACTAAGAAAGGGTATCCGTAAAGGATACCCTTTCTTAGTTCGGAGCCCAATCCTGGGCTCCGAATTCGAATGTCTCCGCTTCGCTCCGGTCCGCGCAGGACCAAGGTCCCCCGGACCTTGTGCGCCGTCTCGCGCTTACTTGATGAATAGTGTCAAATCCTTATAAATGAGGGTTTGGCACTTTTTTCTTATGCCAAAATAGCTGTTGTCAAACGACCTTTTCTGTTGTCAGGTTTAAATGGCTTTTTCCATCTGTTCACAAAGAGCTTTAGCATTAAACATCTGGTTTAGAATGTAGTTCTTTTCCGTGGTGCTAATGTCTTTGTGACCTAATAGATAAGAAATCGTCTTAGTTGGAATATTAGCATCGTGGAGTTCTGTAGCAAAAGTCTTTCTGATAAGATGGGTGTTAATATGAGATAGTTTAAGACGTTTGCAAAGGATACCTAGAACTCTTGCTAATGCTTTGGAAAGGCTAGTCACTTCTTTGCCATTATAACAGAGAAACTGTTCCTCGTGATACCAACCTTGATTCTTATGATGTTCAAATAGAAGTCCAAGTAACTCTGAGGCTCTAGGGGTTAGTGGGATCTCTCTGACTCCGGCAGGAGTCTTTGTTGTATCAGATACCTTGTACTTCACCTTACCGATACGGTTACCATTCTTATCACGTTCATAATACTTTACTTCTGTCTTCGTGATGGAAAGTACTTGCTTTGTAAAATCAATGTCTTTCCAGATAACCACCGTTAGTTCTCCAACTCTTGTTCCAAGAGATTCTGCAATGAGTAGGCATAAGCCAGAGGAATACTTATCGTCAAAGATATGCTCGACTAAAATACCATTTCTGATAACTTCTCTTATCTCTTCCTCAATGGCAAATTCCTCTTTGTCAGTAGAGATTAAACGAGTCTTGCTTAGCTTTCTTTTAACCTTTTCTGGGTCTAGTAAAACAGATGGTTCATCCATATAATATAAGGTTTCTCGGATGATTTGTGTAATCTTAGAAAAAGTTTTGGTTTGCATAGAACCTTCTGATACAAGAATCCGATTTAGGAATTCAGCAATATACTTGCTATCCATAAATCGAACATCCTTTGTGGCAAATTCTGTATTTTTGAAGTACTTATTATAAGTCACTTCGATACGATCTTTGCTCTGAGGTTTTATATCTAACTGGTTAAACCAGATTCGATAATTCCTCTCAAAGGCATATTTCTTATGCTCCTGTTCAGTTAGTTCCTGTTGCTCTAACTCTACTGCCTTTTTAATGGCTTCCTCTTCTGTTTTGCCGTATGCTGCTTTTCTTCCTGTAGATAAATGTGCGTAACACATATATATAATGGTATCATATATTTAGACACTTTTTAGGACAGTTTTTAATGAATCTGATATACTAAAATCAGTATGAAAGAGAGGATTCATTGACATATCCAGACAAAAAAGAAGTTTCAGTGCTAAATTTAAAGCAGACCTTGTAATACAGTTGCTTAAGGGAGAGAAGGATCTCAATACCCTTGCAACCGAAAATAGTATCCAACCAAATTTACTTCGTAATTGGAAGAAGGAATTCCTAAACAATGCTTCTATCGTCTTTGATGACAAACGAGAAGAAAACATGAAGGAAAAGCTTTCCGAAGAACGTAAGGAAAAAGCGGAGTATGCCAAAAAAGTTGGTCAATTAACCATGCAGGTTGATTTGGCCAGAGCCTAAAAGACAGGATCAAAAAAATCTGAAGAAATTTGTGGACCTGACTACGAGAGTAAGTTTAGTCCAAAACCTTTTGACGACTAAAGAACTGCCAGCTTCTGTTGGAGCCAATCTTCTTGATATCAATCGCACCAGCATTTATTATAAAGGTAACTCTGTATCCGAAGTCGAATTAGAGTGTAAAGCCATTATTGACAGGCTTCATACTGACAACCCAACCTGGGGAGCTAGACAGATGTCTGCTCAGTTAAAGCTTCGTGGGCATCGCGTTGGACGCAGAAAAGCTCTTCGCTACATGAATGAAATGGATATCCATCCAATTTATCCAAAGATGAATCTCTCCAAACGGATGCAACAGGCCAAGGTATGCCCTTATCTCCTTCGTCACGCAGTCATAGACAAGCCTAACCAGGCATGGTCTATTGACATTACATATATACCAAGCAGACACGGATTTCTGTATCTGACTGCTGTAATTGACTGGCATAGCCGTTGCATTGTTGGCTAGGAAGTCGATGATACACTTGATACCCGAATGGTCATTCATGCTTTGAAAAAGGCGTTCAAAGTAGCAAAGCCACAAATCTTAAATTCTGATCAAGGCGGTCAGTTTACGAGTCAGCAGTACATTGATTTCGTAAAAGAAAATGGAATCCGCCAAAGCATGGATGGCAAGAGACGATGGGCGGATAAAATCATGATTGAGCGATGGTTCCGCAGTTTTAAGTATGAAGAGGCTTATCTGACACAGTACAACAACATCAAGGAAGCCAGAGCCGCGATTGGACGTTATATCCACACCTACAACTTTGAGCGATGCCACTCTGCACTTGATTATCAAACACCGGCAGAATGCTACTATCCGGCAATGCTTTTGCCTTATGTAGCCTAATGCATAAATATATATGGGGAGTGTTACACTATCCCTCCATGAACCTTGTCATTTATCAACCATATCAGTTCATTATAAAAATCCTAAATTTTTGTCTTGACAACTGAGCCACTATAATGTTAAATGATGCTACCTGTTTCAAAAACATATATATCGTGACGGGGTATACAGATTTAAGATCCGGTATTGATACACTGGCTTCTATTATTGAAGAAAAGCTTGGAAGAAGACCATGTATTCCAAATACTCTCTATCTTTTCTGCGGTAAAAGAACGGATCGGATCAAAGGATTAGTTTGGGAAGTCGATGGTTATTTGCTCTTATACAAAAGGTTAGAGCAGGGAAGATTTCAATGGCCACGCTCTGAATCAAAGGTAAGAGATTTGACACTGCAACAGTTCCGCTGGCTGATGGAAGGTCTTACCCTCATCCCTAAAAAGTGGTCCGTCAGGTCGAACCTCCTGAATATACCGCATAATTTTATGCAAAAGGGAGAAAATTTTGAGCTTTTTTCGACATTTGAATATCTATAAATTCTTGTAGGCTCAAGTCCATCCAATGGCTCCAGAAGGTCACTGTTCATCCAATGATTACCTGAAGTATACAGAAATCAATTCGAAAGCCTGGAATTTAACTTGCGACTATAAGCCGCTCAGTAACTTCTATCCATAGGCAAAATGCCGAAACATAAAACTGCTTTGATTGGCATTATTACGCAAAATACGCTATAATAGGACCATGAAAGGTGGGTCCACTATGGCGATTCAATATACAGAAGAACAACTGAATCATTTTGACAAAGCAACCATCGTTCAATTATTTCTTGCACAACAAGAGCAATTGAAAGACATTGACCATAAGTTGCAGCTCGTATTAGAACAGGTCGCTGTATTGAACAACCATCGGTTTGGAAAGTCATCTGAAAACTCGACACTACTAATCAGATTGCATTTATAGAAGTCGATGGAGAGATTGTCTTTTTCAATGAAGCAGAAGCGATTGCTTCCATCACAGAATATGAGGAAGAAGAGCCAGCGAAACCAAGGTCAAAAAAGGTCAAAGGAAAACGTGCTCAGAATATCAAAGATCTTCCCGTAGTTCCCGTCTCTCATATGATGTCAGAAGAAGAACTCATCGCTGAATTTGGTGAAGATGGCTGGTATCAGCTTGAAGATGAGATCTACAATAGATATAAGTTTACCCCCGCAAAGGTAGAGCTTGAAGAACATCATGTGGGTGTGTACTAATCCAAAAAAGATAATCACTTTAAAAAGGCAAATCATCCAGGGTACTTATTAAGAAACAGCCTGGTATCTGCATCTCTGGAAGCTGCTATTATAAATGCAAAGTATGTAAATGCCGTTCCTCTTTATCGTCAGGAGCAGGAATTCGAACGATATGGTATTACGATTACTCGTGGTGAAATGGCCCACTGGACCATCCTCTGTGCGGAAAGGTATCTGTCCATTTTTTATGATTATCTGCATGAAAAGCTTTATGATTACCATGTGCTGCAGGCAGATGAGACGCCGGTACGTGTCACAAAGGAAGACCGCACAAACGGCAATAAGCATTACATGTGGGTCTACCGAACTGGAAGACTGAATCAAGACAGGCACATCATCCTGTATGAATATCAGCCTTCGAGGAATGCCAGTCATCCGAGGAAGTTCCTAAAGGATTTTCATGGCATCTGTGTAACGGATGGCTATCAGGTCTATCATACAATTGAAAAAGAGCGTGAGGACCTGAAAATTGCCGGATGATGGGTACACGCAAGACGCAGATTTGATGAAGCAGTAAAAGCGATGCCAAAATCAACCTGCCATAATGCACTTGCCTATCTCGGATTAAAACAGGTCCAAGCAATATACAGAGAAGAAAACAAACTCTCTGATATGGAACCGGAAGAACGATTAAAACATCGCCTGCTTACAGTAAAACCTTTGGTCGATGCTTATTTTGTGTGGGTAAAACAGAATTTAAATAAAGTTCCGGTAAAAGGGAAAACGTATAACGGTTTTACTTACTCTATCAATCAGGAAAAATATCTGCGCGCATTTCTGGAAGATGGTGAAATTCCAATCGATAACAATTCCGCTGAACAGTCAATCCGTGGATTCTGCATCGGCAAGATGAATTGGGTGATGATTGACACCATTGCAGGAGCTGATGCAAGTGCCATTAACTACAGCATTGCAGAAACCGCAAAGGCGAATAACCTAAAGCCTTATGATTATTTTCAATATCTTCTGACCGAGATTCCAAAACACTTGGATGAAACAGATTGGAGTTTCTGTGAATCACTGCTTCCATGGTCAGATAATCTTCCGGCTAATTGCAGAAAGTAATTTTATATCTAAGCCACTCTGATGAACGGCTTATTTTGTAGAAGTACCCACTATGAAGCGTTTACAAATAGGAGGAGCCTATGCCAATGTATTTTTCGATAGATATTGAATGTAGTAGAAAAAATATATATAAAAACATTATGAGGGATTTCTATAAAACACTTGAGAAAAACGGGTTAATATTTAAAAGTGGATTTATGGAATTTAAAAAGGATTCTTTAGAAGAGACTATTCTATGGAATCAGAAGAAACTTGAAGATAATTTCGAATTAGGATATTCAGAACACTGTTCTCATGATTACAAACAGATATTATTTGACTTCGCTGGCCTTTCAGAAACAAGAATGTATATTATGAATGATAGAAAGAAAAGGATATTTATTTTTCACATTATTATTCCAGAGGATGATTTGCAAGTGTGGGATGATGGGCATGCAATATATGGTAGTTGTAAATTCAAAATGATATTACAGCTTATTGAAAATATATGGGAGCAACCATATATAGATTTGATTCAAACATCTTTGGAATTGTCAGGTCCACCTTCATTGAATGATATAGTTGAAGGAGAATTTCCATGTGCTGAACCTTTTGCAATTCTTCCAAAGAATATAAGTGTTAATAATTTGAAAGATGAGTATAACATATATGAGACACCTAGAGCAGGCATGGTTTTAATAAGTAAAATTTATACAAATAATAAAAATACATATTATAATAGTTAAGCAAGAGTACCGATTAATAATTATCTTGTTGTCATTTCTGTTGTCAAATAAACAAATACAGTTCCCGAACCTCCTTTCTATAAGGGTTTGTGGGTTTTAGGGGACGGTTTCGAATCCCGTCTCGTGCTTAAAGAATTAGAGGAGATAACATAGATATTATTTGTGTTCTCTTTTTTCTTTCCCATAACCATGTGTGCAGATGTGTGCAACATCCTTTTATGTGCTCAACAGGTTATAAGGCTTTGTTCATGTAGTTCATAAGCTTCCTGCAAGATAGATAATGCATCAAGCATAATCATGTGACCTCCTGTTATTGTTTCGAAACACTTTGTTTCATGTTTCATTGAACAATATGATAGGAGATGTAAAAAATGAAGCTTTTTTACATCTCTATGCCCGCAGATCCTGCGACATAGAGTTAGCGTAAATAATGTTCTGCAATGATACTGATTCGGTTATGACCAAGGCACCTGCTGGTGATTAGCATAGCACGCTTATCATAGCAGACACCTTTCAGGTCACTCCTGTAATAATAACGTTCGTTCTTTGGTATCTTTTCTATCGGTCTTGCTAATGTAATATAGATTTCGGTACAATAATCGCTACGATAAGAATGAACATCCATGTCAGGAACATATGACCATACTTTACCGTTTCCGGCTTCTTTCATTCGCTTTACAATTGCATCAATGTTTGAAATGATGGGAGATTCCCGGTATCTGCCACCTTTTGCACCATTTGTAACAGCTATGTAATAAATTCCATTCTTAAAGACTAATTGTGCGCCCTTTAAGCATTTCAATTCTTTCTTGTGTAATCCGGTGGCTTTACAGAATTCCATGAATTCCCTGTGCTTTGCTTCAGAAAAATTCTTATCATGTTTTGCGGCTTTTCGGCTTTTGTGATACCTGCCCTATGACGTACAGCTGTTTTTATAAAATCCTCTGTCGTACAGTCAAATACTTTAGCAAGGGCACATGCTTCTAGTTTTTGTGAATGAGGAGCCAGCACAGACCTTGCCATAAGCCATTCATCCACATACTGCCTGTACTCGGAAAGCATTATGCATCCATAGTGTTCCTTGCACCATTTGACAAAGTAACAGGCATGTTTCTGATAATCCTGAAAAGTACTCCAAGTATAAATCTTATGTATGGTGATACGTTCTTGATAACTTAACATTGCCTTAGAATCCTTTTTCCGCTTTTGTTGGTAGTAATACTACTGCGGTTTATGGCTAGGTTATTTTTTAATGCAGCGGCATAGGAAGGAATTCCTGCGTGCCGGTGTATTGGGCGATCATTTCCATTTCGGCATAGGTCTTTTCATTCACGGGTATCCCGTTTGTCCTGGCCTTTTGCCGGTTGATAAATTCTTTTTCGCCGTGGGTATAGATCCGATCCTGTCCCTCGGCCTTGTCGCTGTCCCGCAGCTCCTGCATATACTTTGAAAGGGCTGCTTCCAAATCTTCCTTTTCGCCGAAAAGACTGTGGTCGATGGCCATGAAGAAGTGGGCAATATTGGCCCTACCAGGAGTCTTATAAATATAGTTGGAGGTCGTACCACCGGAAAGGATGGCGGTAAAGATCTCACAGAGCATAGCAAAGCCGTAACCCTTGTAGCCGGAGGTCTCTTCGCCGGCACCGCCCAGGGGTAGAATGCCGCCACCGGATTTGGCAATGATGTTTTTCAAAACGCGGCTCGCATCGGTGCTGGAATTTCCGTTCTCGTCCAGCGCCCAGCCATTCCGAATGACGCCGTCACGCTTGGCATACACCTCTAGCTTACCCCGGGGTACCACTGTTGTAGCCGCATCGAAGGTAAAGGGAATGGGGGATGCAGGCATGGAAAACGCAATAGGGTTGGTGCCCAGCATAGCCTGGCGGCCGAAGGTGGGAACCATGATTGCTTCCGTATTGGTCATACAGATGCCGATGAAGCCTTGCTCCGAAGCCTGTCGTGTATAATAGCCTGCCACGCCATAATGGTTAGAATTGCGCACAGTAACCATGCCTACACCGGTCTTTCGTACCTTCTCTATGGCTAGATCAATAGCCTGGATGCCTACCAGCTGTCCCATGGCATCATTGGCTTCGATAGTAGCAGAGACAGGGGTTTCCCTGACAATCTCGGGTACGGCATTTACCGCGACCAACCCGCCTGTGATTTCCTTATGATAACGGATCAACCGCTGCACACCGTGGGATTCGATACCGCTCAGATCCGCATCCAAAAGCACCTCTGTGATCTTTGCACTCTCTTCTTCATTAAAGCCATAGCCCTGAAATGTGCGATTGCAAAAAATAAGTAGTTTTTCGTAAGGTAAGTATTGATACTGCATATAAGTATTTTCCTTTCTTTAGTAGATTAGCCTTCAAAATCATTGCAGTAAGGCCTGAAAAACAGTTCTATCGGCGTTCATTCTTTTCGTACCGTTTACTGTCCATGTATATTTTACCAGAGCTTTTGACAAACGGCAAAATAAAATTTTAGAATAGGTATATGAAAAAAACGTATACCTCTCATATAGGGCTAAGAGAGGGGCCTGTTCATGAAACTGAAAAAGATCCAATATTTACACCATGTTATATGAAAGTTATGATAAGATATATCTAAAAAAGCAACAAAAACAATGAATTGCTGATTTTACTATGCTTGGTTTATGAAGTGTACACTTTGGTGTGAAAGTGTAGGGGCTACACTTTTGAAAACAATAGATACATTGCACTAGAACCTATGGAGATGAATGAATAGATATTAACAGAGATATATTTGGTCTATCAGGTTAGCGCAATTCTAAATCTGGATAAAAAAGATGTGTCACGGGTAGAAGTTTATTACTGTACAAAGGAGTTTGGTGGGGAAAGAACTGTTTTTGAAACTCTTACAGATAGTAAGAGTTTGGACTTGTTAATAGAGCTTGCACAGAAAGATTTTCTGGAAGATCCTACTAAATTTCTTGGGGAAAAATTTTGTGGAATTTATTTTTATAATAAGGCTAGAGAGATTGTAGCAGATCAGGAAATTACTAGTGATAGTTCGTATTATGATGATTTTGTCAAGGAGGTTCCTAAGATTAAAGAATATTTAAAAAATTGAAATCAGTGAATCCCGACTCTAAAATATTGCTATCTTTGTTGTCATTTCTGCTGTCAAAATAACAAATACAGTCCCCGAGCCTCCTTTCTAT
>JAEZPG010000087.1 GCA_023413555.1 Bacillota bacterium
ACGGATATGTCTATGTAGCTCAGATTGCTCAGGGTGCTGATTATAATCAGTGTATCAAAGCGTTTGTGGAGGCAGAAAGTTATCCTGGCCCATCCATAATCATTGCCTATGCTCCATGTATTTCTCACGGAATTAAAGGTGGCATGACAGTGGCTCAAACTGAAGAGAAGAATGCGGTTCAGTGTGGTTATTGGAACCTGTTCCGATATGATCCACGTTTGGAAGAAGAAGGTAAGAATCCATTCCAGTTAGACTCCAAGGCTCCAAGCACAAGTTATCAGGATTTCTTACAAAATGAAGTTCGTTACAGCAGACTTTTAAGAACGAACCCAGAGAGAGCAAAAGAACTCTTTGAGGCATCTGAGAAGGAAGCACAAAAGAGATATGAAGCATTGGTTAAAAAATCACAATAAAATGCAATAAAATAGAAATAAATATAATAAGACCGTAAGCAGTAAGGATAGGGTATAAAATATCCCTGTCCTTATTGCTTATTTACTATAAGTTTCCTATTTTAATTAACTTGACAAAGTTCTTGTAGATACTTACAATGTTGATGATATTAGGATATTCTATGAAATTAGTAAACTATTTGAAATATGATGTCAGCTACTGTATACTAATCTGACTTTATGGGTATACAATAGAAAAAAGGAGACCACTATGATTACTATTGTCATAACCAATAAAAAAGGGTATAAAGAAGCCTTAGCTACGATAAATAATATTAAATTATGTGAAGCTTTTCATAGCAAAAAAATTCACATCAAGTTGTATGATATAGGCGGGGAAGTGAAAAAACATCTACATGATGTGGAAGTGATTTCAAAAGGCTTTGATAAGGTCCAAAAAGTAGTTAATAATGCAGTAGATATTGTTACTACACCTTACATTACCTTTATAAACTCAGGGGATATGTATAGTAAATCAACGCTAGATGAGGTATGCACGGTCTTAGAAGAAAAAGATGAGATAGATAATATCAATATCATGGCCATAGAAGAGTATAGTTCCTTTGTTGAGCAAGAAGAAGAGATCGATTTTGAATATGTAAATTTAGATAAGAATTATAAATATATCAATGATAATCTGGGATGTTATATCTTTCGTACAGATTTGCTTCGAGGCAATCAATTTTGTTCCGATTTAAAGTATTTTTGGCGAAAAAAATACATTGCTGGTTTGCTCAATCAGGAGAAGAACCTGGTTCTTATAAAAAACGTTGGTCTCGTAAGTCAAGAGATCCCAATGACAGATTATCAGGAGTTCCCATATGCACAAAGAGAAAGTTGGTTTGTTGAAGCGGTTTATAAGTATTTAGTGCCGTTTATGAAGGAAATGAAGCAGAAAGGCACTTTGAGTCGCTATATTATGTTGAACTGCTATAACTTATTAGTAGTTATCTTTAATCATAACTTTAATTTGCGTGATAAGCATATTTTTGTTAATAATAGACAGGAATTTTATCAAACCATTTCGGAACTTTTGACAATGATAGATGATGATATTATTGCTAATGCAGGTTCAAAGATATATAAGGTAAACCCACCATTAGTTCTTCGATTCTTTCAACTCAAATATGGTAAAGATTATGAACAGCATTATGTGTTAGATTATGAGAATGCGTCTACCTATCTAACTGTAAATGATCTTATTCTGAATAAAATCAATAATCAAAAAGTTAAAATAGATGCTATTAACGTTGATGAGAATGGCTTTATTCTTGAAACATCTGTTTTGGTATATGCTGAGCGTGATACCTTCCAGCTGAAGGCCAGCATTAATGGAAAACCATTAGAGATTGTAGAGAATAACAGGTTTGCTAACGTTTCTTACTTTGGTGACCCTGTATGCAGGTGGATTACAACTCAAATCCGGATTCCTTTTACTAAGTTAAAGAGTAGCCATAACACTTTTCGATACAGTATCATAATGAATGGACATGAAAATCCTTTTGCATTTATGACAGGAAGGTTTCCTGCTAGAATCAATACCTCCGTCCCAGGTGCTTACACTGTTCTAGGCGGTTATATGCTTTATATCATTCAAGCTGGTAAAGGAATTGCCATTCGAAAATATAACCGGAAATGGCATATTAAGAGAGAACTTAAACTTTGGAAAGTGATCTCTAGAAAGAGTGAGAAAATGGCCCTTGTCCGCATTTTATACTGGATTACGAGACCATTTTTACGGAATAAGAAAATATGGATTACCTATGACAAGATGTATAAGGGTGGAGATAATGGAGAGTACTTCTACCGATATATGTTATCCCAAAAGGGCAAAAATAAGATAAAACCATATTATATCATTAATAAGCATTATCCGGATGCCAAGCGTATGAGAAAGCAGGGATTAAAACCTATCTATATGAATAGCTTAAAACATAAGCTTTACTTTCTTAACGCAGATGTGATTGCTACGACTCATGCCAATATTCCTATCTACAGTGGATGCACAGTTGGTGGTTTTGAATTAATGCAGGACTTGTTCTATGGTCACGTTGTCTGCATTCAGCATGGCCTGGCCATTCAGGATCTTCCTTTTGACCTTAACCGCGTGTATGATAATCTAGAGGGCTTCTATTGTGCCAGCCCAAATGAGATTGAAAATCTATCTAAGGATTATTATGCATATGAAGACAAAGATATGCTGCGACTAACTGGTGTTCCAAGATATGATGGTTTAAAGAGTGATGATAAGAAGAAAATTCTTATTACTCCAACTTGGAGAAGATATATTGCCATGCCTGCATCCATTGGAAATGTAAGACCGTATTCGCCTAATTTTAAGAAAACAGATTATTATAAAATATATAATAGCCTGATTAATGATGAAAAACTGCTTCAAACCGCCCGAGAGACAGGTTATGAGATACGGTACGTACTTCATCCGACACTCTCCTCTCAGTATGGGGATTTTGAGCAACAGGAAGGAGTAAAAGTAATCTCTTCTCTGGATGTGAATTATGAGAAAGAATTTGTAGAATCCAGTCTTATGGTTACTGATTACTCGGGAGTGCAGTTTGACTTTGCATATATGAGAAAGCCTATTTTATATTATCACCCAGAAAAACTTCCACCTCACTATGAAGAGGGAGGATTGGATTATGAAAGACAGGGCTTCGGTGAAATCTGTAAAGAGCATGATGTGTTAGTTGACAGATTATGTGAATATATGAGATTAAACTGTCGTATGACGGAAAAATATAAGCAACGTGTAGATGATTTCTTCGCGTATAGCGATCATAATAATTGTAAAAGAATTTATGACGATTTGGTAAAACGATACTATTAATTAGAGAAGGTTACTTTATGACTGTTGGTTATAGAGTAACCGCTCTTTTTGAGTAAGGCATGTCTAGGTTCTTAAAAAAATGTGAAGAATGGAATAAAAGCTCTCAATTTGCTTGACAGTAAAACACCAAATAAGTAAACTTATAGCAGATTAAACAAGAGATAACCATGATTAAGGGTGATAGTAGGAGGAGAAGGATGGTAACATTATATATAGTTATTCCATGTTATAATGAGGAAGAAGTTCTGTCTGAGACTTCCAAAAGATTGAAAGAAAAGCTTACAACGTTAGAGATTAGTGGAAAGACTTCCGCAAAGAGCAGAATTGTATTTGTAGACGATGGTTCAAAGGACAGAACATGGGAAATGATTGAAGAGCTACATCAACAGGATGAGATATTTTCTGGAGTGAAACTTTCTAGAAACCGTGGTCATCAGAATGCTCTTCTTGCCGGATTAAGTACAGTATCGGGATTAGCGGATGCTTATATCTCCATGGATGCTGATTTACAGGATGATATCAATGCCATTGACGGATTCTTAGAGGAATTCTCCAAAGGAAACGAGGTTGTATACGGGGTTCGTAGTGCAAGAAAGAAGGATACTTTCTTTAAGAAGTTTACTGCAGAATTATTCTACAAAATCATGAATCGTATGGGAGCAGAGGTTGTCTTTAACCATGCAGACTATCGCTTGCTTAGCGATCGTGCTTTAAAAGGGTTGTTAGAATTTAAAGAAGTGAATCTTTTCTTACGTGGGATTGTACCTATGGTGGGTTATAAAAGTTCCAAGGTATATTATGAGAGAAATGAGCGTTTTGCTGGAGAAAGTAAGTATCCACTGAAGAAAATGATTGCTTTTGCAACGCAAGGCATTACTTCTCTTAGCATAAAGCCAATTCGTATGATTATAACGCTGGGGTTTATTACATTTTTAACAAGTATAGCTATGCTGATCTATTTCTTAGTGCGTCATTTTACGGGTAATACCGTAAGTGGCTGGACAAGCATCATTGTATCCATATGGGCCTTGGGAGGGCTTCAATTACTAGCCATCGGTGTGATTGGTGAGTACATCGGTAAAGTATACTTAGAATCCAAAAATAGGCCAAGGTTTATTATTGACCAGTTCCTGAATACAGATGAACAAGAAGAACAGTAGGTGGAGGATCGTAGATGTATGATTATCTCATAGTTGGTGCAGGATTATTCGGGGCGGTATTTGCCCATGAGGTTACCAAACAGGGAAAAACCTGTCTAGTAATCGAGAAACGTAATCATCTGGCAGGTAATATTTATACAGAAGAAGTGGATGGTATACAAGTCCATCGTTACGGAGCCCATATTTTTCACACTGATAATAAAGAAGTATGGGATTATATAAATCAATTTGTAGAATTTAATTGTTTTATTAATTCACCAATGGCTAACTATAAAGGAAAGTTATATAATCTTCCATTTAATATGAATACATTTTATGCCCTTTGGGGGGTTGTCACTCCAGAGGAAGCAAAGATAAAGATTCAGGAACAAAGGAGTATGATTATAGGGGAACCTGCGAATTTAGAGGAACAGGCAATCAGTCTGGTGGGACAGGATATTTATGAAAAGCTGATTAAAGGTTATACAGAGAAGCAGTGGGGAAGACCATGCAGAGAACTTCCAGCATTTATTATAAAAAGACTTCCTGTACGCTTTAGCTTTGATAATAACTATTTTAATGATCGTTATCAGGGAATACCGGTAGAAGGGTATACCAAACTGGTAGAAAAGCTTTTAGAAGGCATCGAGGTTAGACTTGGAAAGGATTACTATGACAGCAGAGAATATTACAATTCTTTAGCGAAGAGAGTAATCTTTACTGGAGCGATAGATCAATTCTATGACTACTGCTATGGCGAATTAGAGTATAGAAGCCTACACTTTGAAACAGAAAAACTGTCATTAGACAACTTTCAGGGTAATGCAGTGGTAAACTATACTGATTACGAGATTCCATATACAAGAATTATTGAACATAAATTTTTTAATTATGTTGAGACAGACAGTACAATTATTACAAAGGAATATCCTAAGGCATGGTCTAGTGGAGAGGAGCCTTATTATCCTGTAAATGATGCCAACAATAATGCACTTTATGAGAAATACTGTGCACTGGCTGCTAAGGAAGAGAAGGTTTATTTTTGTGGTCGTCTTGGGGATTACCGTTATTATGACATGCACCATGTAGTGAAAAAGGCACTTGACCTTGCAAAAAAGAGTATGGTGTAGTACAAGAGAAAGTTGGGAATTATATTGAAGAAACTATGGCAATTTGGTATGGATATTTATAAAAAGTACAGGGAACAGATATCCTATCTTTTTTTTGGAGGCTGTACGACGGTGGTGAACCTAGCTGCCTATTTTATACTAACCAGGCTGACTAATGTAGGGGAATCTATTGCTACAGTGGTTGGGCAGCTTCTGGCTATTACCTTTGCCTATATCACAAATAAAATATGGGTATTTAATAGTATAACTACTAGTCCTAAGGAGCTATTTAGGGAGATAATCTCCTTCTATGGCTGTCGGGCAGTAACCTTCTTCTTTGATCTCTTATTGGTAACCAAGTTATTTATTGAGGTCCTTGGTTATCCGGATGTGCCAGTAAAGATTATTGGAAATGTGGTAATTATTCTATTGAACTATATATTCAGTAAGCTTTTGATCTTTAGTCAAAAGAGCGAGTGACTTTACCAGCAACATTATGTGTGATAATATAATGGCTATATTGAAAAGGAAATAGTGAGATGATAGGTTTTAAAATAAAACAGATAATTAAAATGATATTCCAAAATGGTATATTGCCCATCTGCTACTGGTTTCACAGTAGAGGAAAAATTAATGAAAAACTAGTGGTTTTTGCAGATGCTCATCATGATTCTATACCGTATAGTATGGAGGATATATATGAGCAGGTAAAGAAACTAGATGTTCAGATTGTAGTGTGCTGTACCAATTATAAAACCAATTCTGCGTTATATATTTTTAGAAGTATGATTCGTTTTATGAGGATTTATGGGAAAGCAAAGTATGTATTTATCTGTGATAACTATTTACCTGTAGCCTCATGCAATAAACGTAAAGAGACAGAAGTAATCCAACTTTGGCATGCAGGTGGAGTTCTTAAAAAATTTGCCTATGATACAGAAAGAGATATTCCTAAGTATTATAAAGGACACGTATACAAAAACTACACCTTAGTAACAGTTAGTGCTGAATGTTGTCGTGAAGTCTACATCAGCGCAATGAGAACACCACCCGAAAATGTAAAGGCAACCGGCTTAAGTCGTACAGACCGATACTTTCGGGATGACTATATCAGGCAGTGCAAAGAGGAGTTTTATGAAGCGTATCCTGAGGCGATGGGAAAGAAAATCATACTCTGGGCGCCTACATTTAGAGGCAATGCTGCTAATCCACAGATGGTTGGTTTAGAGGATATGCAGTCATTACAGCAAGAGCTGGGTGAGGACTGGTATGTATTAATCAAGGTACATCCACACATAGATAACATAGAAAAATTATCTAATTGTGAGATACAGACAGAACGCTTACTTCCGGTGATAGATGTACTTATTTCGGACTATTCTTCCGTTATTTATGATTATATTTTACTCGATAAACCGTTAGTACTATATGTGCCGGATTTGCAGTATTATGTAGATAATAGACAATTATATATCGATTTTGATGAGATGCCAGGTATGATAGTGAAAGAGTATAGTGAATTAGCTAAAAATGTTACAGTTGAATATTCCAATTATAATAAGGAAAAAATGAAGATATTTAGAGAAAACTACATGCAGGCTTGTGATGGTCATGCTACGGAGAGAATATTAAAAACTATTGGATTAATGTAAAGGATTATCAAAAAAACAGGTGTTACAATAAAGGAGGATTATTATGGTTTCAGCAATGATTTTTGCAGGTGGAGTAGGAGAAAGAATGAAATCTGCAGACATTCCTAAACAATTTCTAGAGATTGAAGGTAAACCTATTATTATAAGGACGTTGGAACATTTTTCGAATCATTCGGAGGTAGATGCTATTGTAATTTCATGTATCGAATCTTGGATTGATGTATTAAAGGAACAGATTAAGAAGTTCAATATTAGTAAAGTAGTTGATATTGTACCAGGTGGATCAAATGGACATGAATCCATTCACAATGGTCTGGTTCGTGTTCAGGAATATTCTAAACCAGAAGATCTTGTACTGATATGTGATGGCGTTCGTCCAATTCTGACAGAAGAATTAATCTCAACCTGTATAGCCGACACCAGGAAATATCAATCTGCAGTTCCTGTAACTCCAAGTATAGACTCTGTTTTATACAGTGAAGATGGTGTTATGTGTGGAAAGAGCTTTGTTAGAAGTACAACCTATATTACACAGGCACCTCAAGGATATACCATGGAGAAGATTATGTGGGCACATGCAGAAGCAAAGCGAAGAAACATTGACAGCCCTACTTCATCTAGTGAGCTTTTAATTGAATTAGGTGAGCAGGTACACATATTCACAGGTATTCGTGATAACATCAAGGTTACTACTCCTGAAGATTTACATGTATTACGGGCAACAGAATATTATACTCACTTTAAGAACTTTGCGAAGGAAGAGTTGAAATATGGAATTTAGTATAAAAGAGACAGTGTCAGGTAGCATCTATCGAGATGTGGAGCAGATAGCCAAAACAGATTTGCCATGGGAAAAATTAAAAGATAAGACTTTACTCATTACGGGTGCAAATGGCTTTATCAGTTATTATCTGGTAGCAGCCATGATGCTGCGGAATGATCTATATCAGGATAATATCAAAGTAATTGGAATTGTCCGTAATGCAGCTAATGCAGAGAAGAAGTTTGGTTACTTGGCAAAGCGTAAAGATTTAACGCTGATTGTACAGGATATCTGCGATTCTATAGATATTACTGCTACAGTGGACTATGTGATTCATGCAGCAAGTCAGGCTAGTGCCTATTACTTTGAAAATGACCCGGTTGGTACCATTGATGCCAATTTATCCGGTACTAGCAATGTGTTAAAGTTAGCAAAGGAAAAGAATGCAGCAGCTACTTTATTTATATCCAGTCTAAAAGTCTATGGTCAGGTTACAGATGGATCTAGTACTTTAAAGGAAGAGAAGATTGGTTATATAGACCAGACGGATTATAAGAATTGCTATGCCATTGGAAAACGTGCTTCCGAAACTCTATGTGCTAGCTACTGTAAGCAGTATGGGATGAATGTAAAGATTGCTCGCCCAAGTTATATCTATGGACCAAGCAGTCTAGACGATGACCGTGTATGGGCACAGTTTATTGCCAATGTCGTAAAGGGCGAAAGTATCTTATTAAAGAGTAATGGTGGAGCCTACCGTTCCTTTTGCTATGTGACAGATACAGTAACAGCCTTATTATTTATTTTGTTAAATGGTGAGAATGTATATCCTTACAATATTGCTGCAAATCACTCTAATACTACCATCCGTGGTTTTGCAAGAGAGGCAGTCAAAGTTTTTCCGGAAAGAAACCTTTCCTTATCCTTTGCAAATAAAGAAGATGAAATAGAACCAGATCTTACTAAATTCAAAAACACACCAGAAATATTAGATCAATCCAGAATCACCGGATTAGGCTGGACGGCTGAGGTGGACCTGGCGGAAGGAATCAAGAGATCCGTGGAAACCTTAGAGGAAATTTGTAAGGCGTAGGTTATCTCGTTTAAGTGAGGATATGATAATGCATTTAAAAGATTTTTTAAATGAGTATGAGTTAGATGCAATCGAATCTATCTTGGAAAATAAGCAGTTAAATAGAGAATTGTTCAGAGAGAAACGAATAGTATGCCTTGGATCAGATGTAAAATGTCTGGTTAAGGCTATTATTTGTTCTTTTTTGGTGCTTAACGATAGCTATAAAGAGAATATAACAGTATATTACGTTAAAACTCAGGAATCAGAGTTGGAATCAATCTTTCCAAAGGAGTTTTTAGAACGAACAGATTTGATTGAAGTAAGTGTAGCAAATCTATCCCAACTTCAGACAGTGGATTATTGTGTTGATCCGGGCTTTTGTAATATAAAGATGGATGAATCAGACAGAATTGAAAGACAGAATTTCATTGAGGGTGTGGTACAAGCCCTAGCAGATAAATGCTTGAAGAGAATGATTCTTCTATCAGATTATAGAAGTTATTCCAACGTTGATTCAGGCGTTGTCGTAGCAGAACATGAGTATGAGACGGACCAGTTTGGTAATTCTATCCGTACTTATGAACAATATATCATAGACCAAGCGGATAAACTTAAGGCAGCATATGTGGTACTGCGTTCTGCCATTGCTTTAGGGGGGAAAGATTTTGACAGTCATCCACTACATGAGATGATAAAACAGTGTGGACAGAGTGAAGAGGTTACGCTTTATCTGAACCCGGATAAATATACCTTCCTCTATTTAAGTGATTTGTTGGGTGCAGTGTTATATACAACGGCATTAAAAAATGAAAATGAAGTATATAATGTTTCAAGTGCCAATGCTTCCATTACTACCTTTGAAATAGGACGAATACTATCAGAAACGATAAAGGATAGAACAAAACTGAGTTTTATCCATGGAAGAGGAGAAAACTCAGAATCGATTGCAATTGATTCTTCAAAGCTACTATTAGCTGGTTTTTCTGGCAGGATTGATGTTCAAGACGGCTTCGAAATGGCATTAAAAGCAGAAATAGTGAAGGATTCCACCTTTCTTTTCCATGATACTTACAATGGGAAATTGTCTTCTATCCAACAATTGATGCTCAAAGTAATCTTAGAGATCGATACCATATGTAAAAAGCATGGTATCAAATATTTCCTAGGAGGAGGAACTTTATTAGGTGCCATTAGACATCAGGGATTTATCCCTTGGGATGACGATGCAGATATCATGATGCTTAGAAAGGATTATGATCGTTTTGTGCAAGTGGCATCTCATGACCTCCCAGATTATTTACAGTTGCAAACGGCTAAGACAGATAAGAATAATCATTTCTTTAGTAAGATAAGAATTAAAAATACCATATGTGCGACGGAATTTACTAAAAAACTAACAGATATCAATGTAGGGTTGTTTGTAGATATTTTTCCTCATGATTATACAGCAAATTCTAAGTTTGGACAAAGAGTGCATCAGAATTTGACTGTTCTTACTAGGTCTCTTGTATATAATAAATGGAATGATACGTACGTACATGGTGATGGAAGTCATAAATTATATCGATTTTTTGCCTCTGTTTTAAAAACAGTATTGCCAATGAGGTTTTTGGAATGGCTACAATTTAAGGTAATCGAGCATTATAAAAATAAGAAGAACAGAAAATTTTTATATGATGGCATGGGCCAAAACCTTAAGAAAGGACCATTCCCTAAAGAGTGGTTAGAGGAAGCAATATATGTTCCTTTTGAATCTGTTAAGCTACCAGTTCCAAAGGAGTATGATAAATATTTAAAGCATTTATATGGTGACTATATGCAGATGATTGGAATCTCCAAAAGAAAGAATAGCCATAACATTTATCTGCTTGACTTAGGACCTTATATAAAATAGCGAATAAATAAGTGTTAGGAGGTGACATATGAACAGAAGAAAATTTACCATCAATCTGTATGGACAAAACAAGGATAAAATAGCAAATGTACTGAAGAACATCTGGAAGGAAGCAAAGTATGCTCCTAATATCGACTTACAAGTTATTGTATTAGATGGGTCAGGGGAGATAAATGACTTAAAATCAGTATGTTTTCAGGAGCCTGGTATATATTTAATGCAGTACATCAATTGTGAAGGAAAGACACCGGCTCAGGTTTTTAACCAGTCCAAAGAGTTGTGGACAGGGGAATATGTCACTTATATAACAGAAAATATGACATACGAAGAAGGTGCACTTTTTGCAATCAACCACTATATACAGAACAGTAATAGTCATTTGGTTTGTCTGACACCAATGCTTATAGATGCTGAAGGCAAAAAAAATGACTATTTGAGTTTTAATGAACGTAATACCAATATTAATTTGGTGAAAGACTGTTATCGTATTAATATGAATTATAATAGTTTTTTTACCCATGTGGAAGAACTTAAAGATAGTAAGGTACGCGAGGATCTATTACACCAGTCTTTTACAGATCTTTTGTTGCATCTGTATGGACAGTGTAAACATTGTTATGACATAGTTGATAAGAAGATATATATTCAGAATGAACTGGAGATAGATTCCTTTA
Source organism: Bacillota bacterium (assembly GCA_023413555.1). Taxonomy (GTDB): domain Bacteria; phylum Bacillota; class Clostridia; order Lachnospirales; family Lachnospiraceae; genus KM106-2. The sequence continues at coordinate 11,604 of JAEZPG010000087.1, forward strand.
ATTATCCGGATCAGTATTGTAAAACGTGGTACACAGAGGAACTGGAGCAATATATACTTCCAACACTTAAAAATGAAACCTACGAGTATAAAAAATACGCAATGCTGTATCTATTAATGATAAAGTTTGCTTGTAATATAAATGATCGACAGAAAGATATTTTGCATCATGATGAACTAGAAGTATTCTTTGACAAAGTGAGTGAAGCATTACAGTATATTCCAGATTCTATTATCTCTCAGTACGAAACTGATACTAGACGTGTACTGCCGCGTTTTATGGGACTGAATCTGCTACGCTTAAAATACAAGAGTTATGATGGAATACCTGAACTAAGAGAGCAAGAGGGAAGTCTGATAGGTGTCTTTAGAGAAACTTCGATAGAGAATTTTAATAATATAAAACTAAATATCCAAGCTATTAATTATGAACAGGATAACCTTGTAATAGAGGGAAATTTACTCAATGCATATTTCCTTGACTATGACCAGATTAAGGTGATGGCCAAGATAGCTGGAACAACATACGAAGGGGTACGTAATAATATCTATTCCTTAACAAAATATTTTAATAAAACTGTCCAAAAAAGCTTTACCTTTCGTCTTTTCATTCCGGTTGAGAGAATTACCTCTACTGTAAAATTTGAAATCAAATTGGAATATAAGGGATATACAAAAGCTTTGGATTTAATATTTACTAAGATACAGTCCAGACTCTATGAAAAGTTTCAGAAGGCATACTGGTGTTTTGGAAACCATATTTTAAAGTATAATGGCCAATCCAAACAGCTTATTATTCTGAAGAAGAATTCTTTAAGAGTTCTGAAAAATGAGATTGTTTATGCCTTTCATATAATGCGAAATGGGAAGAGTAAGCTTCGGACCTTAAAATGTGTGTGCCTTCGTTTACTATATTGGATAACAAGACCATTTTTCTATAAAAAACAGATTTGGTTAACCTATGACCAGATGTTTAAAGGTGGAGACAATGGAGAGTATTTCTACCGGTATGTTTCAGAAAGAAGAGAAAAAAGGAATATCAAGATTTACTATGTTCTCAATAAGAACGCACCGGAATATAGTCATCTGAAAGAGAAATATGGTACAGTTTTGAGTTTTAACTCTCTGTGGCATAAAATCATCTCGTTGCATAGCACAGTCATATTTGCTACTCGTGTGGATGTAGAATTATCCTGTGGTTTTTGGTCTGAAGTAGAGAAATATGTGAGGGATTTATTTGGTGCAGAGATTATGTGTCTGCAACATGGACTTACTATTCAAAGAATTGCTCAGTATCAGAATCGCTTGCATGACAACATTAAACTATATTTTTGCGTATCCAATAAGGAAATAGATAATCTGTCCAAATCTATATACGGATATAAACCAGAACAGCTTATTCTGACAGGGGCACCCAGATACGATGGATTAACTAATGAGGACAAGCGATTTATCTTAATTAGTCCTACCTGGCGACGCAACGTCATTGCAGGTGTAAATAAAAAGGGACATATGCACATGTATAATGAGGAATTTAAAAATACTAAATATTTTAAGATATATAATTCCTTAATTAATAACAAAATATTACTTCAAGCTGCAAAAGAAAATAACTACAGAATCAAATATTTGATTCATCCCGTACTCAGTCAGCAGAGTGAGGATTTTGATCGCAATGAGTATGTTGATATTGTAGCCGGAGCTGGAGATATTAGTTATGAGAAAATGCTAAAAGAAGCCTCTCTTATGGTAACAGATTATTCTGGAATACAGTTTGATTTTGCATCCATGAGAAAACCACTGGTATATTATCATCCAGATGCTTTACCACCTCAGTACGAAGAAGGTGGTTTTGAATATACAACAGAAGGATTTGGTCCAGTATGCATTACGGAAGAACAGGTAGTAGCTGAATTAAGTGAGTATATGAGTAAGAATTGTGAAATAAAAGAGGAATACGAAAACCGGATTATCGAATTCTTTCCATATCATGATAAAGACAACTGTAAACGTGTATATGAAGCAGTTGTAAAGCATCTTAAGTTGTAAGGGTACTAGGAATGTAATATGATATACGAGCGACAATAGATACTATCCGAGAAAAGAACTCCTATTATTAGAACTCCTTTTGTGATTGATAATGATAAAAATACTTTGATTTGTTATAATTAAATTATCAAATAAAGTCGAAGTATATTCAAATAAACAAATTCTAATAAATTGGAGATGGTAGGATGAAGATAAAATGGGTATTGGGTAGAGCAATCATGGTTGGATTCCTTGTATTTGCTATAAATACGGGTATTCTTACGCCTGCAAAGAAGGTAGAAGCAGCCAGCAAAAAGACATATACGATTACTACCAATACAAAGCCAGTAGGGAAACAATTTATAAAAAGTAAAAATTATAATGCTAAAACAAAACATTATTATTTATTGAGGTCCTATATGGAGCTTTTAGAGAAACAGGGCGGTGGGACTCTGGTTCTCAAGAAGGGGGTATACAAGATTACAAATACCATCTGTGTACCTTCAAATGTCACGATTAAATTAAGCAAGGGAACCATTCTTCAAAAGCTGAACTCTACTGGGGTAAAGGCAATGAAGGCTTCTGGTACCATGTTTTATCTAGTCCCCCCAAGTAAGTCGAATAAAAAAAATGCAACCTATGGATATAAAGGTGCTCGTAATATAACTATCATAGGAGAAGAGGGGTCTGCTATTGACATGGGTGGAAGTTCGTCTAATGCTATTTATATGGCCCATAGTTATAATATATTGATTAAAGGGATCACCTTTAAAAACGTTAAGGGTTCAAATTATATCATTACTGTAAATGGATGCAATAAAGTAAGAATCTACTACTGTAACTTCAGTGGGCAAAAATCCAAAACTGTAGCCATTCTATTAGAAATTCCAGCAAAAGGGAAAAAACAGACGCAGGCTTGGGTAAAGCAGGATAATACCGTTAATAATAATATCAACATATGCCGATGTAACTTTACAAATCTATATCGGGGAATCATAAGTGCACGTTTTGTAAAGGATAAATATCATACAAAAATTAACATTTTGAATAATAGATTTCAGTATATAGGTGATGATGTAATCAGAGCTATAAACTGGGATGCACCTGTAATTCAGAATAATACCTTTGATACGGCAGGCACTGGTGCTAAGATTATAAAAGGCCTTGATTCCTTTGCTCGAGGTATCTATTTAGGTGGAGTGAAGAATCCTGTTGTTTCAGAAAATAAATTTTCTTCCATCCCACTTCCTATCATGATTGGACCTTATGACAATTCAGATTCAGAGTTAAAAAAGGCGAATAAGAGTACTAAAAACACGGTAAATAGTGCTCAGATTGTTGAGATGTATAAAAAGAATTCCTGCATTAATTCGGTTTTACCATATGTAAGATATCTTACTAATTCTAAAACCCAAAATTATAAGTACTATTTTTATGAGGAAGCCAATAAAACCTACACAGTGTCTCCAGACAGCCTACCTTATAAACTAGATGGTATGGTTTTGTCCACATATAATGAGTATACTAAACAGCATTATATGTTACAGTCCTATCTGAATCAGATTGAGGCAAACGGTGGCGGAACTCTGGTTCTTAAAGCGGGTGTATATAAAGTGCCTGTAGAAGTGGCGGTTGGTTCCAACACTACCATTCGTTTTGAATCAGGAGCTTATGTACAGCATACTGAGGTAACCGGTAGTAAAAATCTTCTAAGCACATCGGGCGTGTTTGCCCTTGTATCACCAAACGGGAAAAGGGTAGGCAATAAATATTCTGGTTACAGTGGCGCCAAAAACATAAAATTCATTGGACCTGACACGAAGGATGGAGGTATTGATGTCAACGGCCGCTCTGCGGCAGCTATTCTTTTGTGCCACAACTATAATGTCACCTTTGATAATGTGCATTTTAAAAATCATAATGGCGGCCATTTTATCGAACTGGATGCTTCTCGTAAAGTATTGATAAAAAACTGTGTTTTTAAAGGATATAGAGTTCCTTCTTCTGGATCAAATGAGGCGATTAATCTGGATATTCCAGATAAGAGTACCGGTGGTTTTGTTCGAACCTGGACTAAGTATGATAAGACAGCAGATGATGATATTATTATTGAGAATAATATATTTCATAACTTGACCTCTGCAATTGGAAGCCACCATTATACAGATGGCCCATGGCATACAAATGTCATTATTAGGAATAATAGCTTTTCCAATATTAGTTATTATCCGATTCGTGTGATGCAAATGGATGCTCCAGTGATTGAAAATAATATATTCACTAATATAGGGATTAATCGGCCAGATAATGCTACCTACAGTATCTTTATGAGCGGAGTTAAAAATCCAGTAATAAGAAACAATACAATAAAAGATAGCAACGCATATATTGCTATCTGCTTACGAAAAATTACTGGTAATGCTATTTTAGATAGCTATCCGGTTTTAAAAAATATTGTGACCAAAGAGCAATTGAATATGATGAAATATCAGAATCAACTTATTAATGTGGAGCGTAATTATATCTATTATACCACTGTGTTGAACCCAACAATGAATCAGGTCACAAAGTATTATATACAGTAAGGGAGAAGGATTCGGAGGGAAATGAAGATGAAAAGAAAAAGCCAACAAGTGAAAAACTGGTGGGAACAAGACAAAACGATTTCGTGGATAATCAGTTATTCACTCATTGCTATAGTTGTCTTAGCAGGCATTTTCTATACCTTTATAAGATTAGATAAATCCCTTATATGGAAACAAGATGGACTATATACGTATCTACCATCTCTTGCCTACGGGGGGCATTATATTAGGGAGTTTCTGAAAAATATCCTACAAGGAGATTTTGTTCTTCCTATGTATGATTTTTCCTATGGAATGGGAATGAACGTATATTCACTGGTCGTAGGCATGTTTACTGATCCTTTTAAATTGATAGCTGTAGTATTTCCTATGAATAAGGTAGAGCTTGCTTATAACATAGGTGTACTTATGCGTTTGTATTGTATAGGACTTGCTTTCTTGAGTTTCAGTCGTTATAGAAAATGGGACCGAATTAGTTCTCTGACTGGAGCAGTCATCTATATGGCAAGTGGGTATGCAATTTTTGCAGGTCTTCGACATCCCCACTTCTTAACAGCGATGGCTATACTGCCTTTATTATTTATTGGAGTAGAGAAGACATTACAGAAAAAAGGAATACTTCTTGCTATTTTAATTGGGGTATCCATGGCAAATAGCTATTATTTTACTTTTATGATGTCTTTTATTATAATAATTTATGCTATAATTCGTTTTTTTGATTTATATAAGGAAAATAGAGTAAAACACTTTAGGAAGTTATTTTTAAGGTATGTAATTAGCTATGTTATTGGTATAGGTATGGCTGCTTTTGCTTATGTACCGCAAATATTGAATTTTATAGATTCCGTACGGACTGGAGAAGTAATTGCAACGGATTCTTTATTTTTGTATGATGCCATATATTATGAGAAGTTAATAACAGCTGTGATTACACCATTAAAGTCTGCGGGATACTGGGTTTGGATAGGGGCTCCTGCTATCAGTCTTTTGGTGATTGCCTATGTACTAATTCAGAGGAAGAAGGAATTTCTCAGTGATAAAATCACCTTTCTGGCGTACACAGTGTTGTTATGTGTTCCATTATTTTCATATATACTTAGTGGATTTAATTCAATAAGCAATCGTTGGAGTTATGCTTATACTTTTTTTGTAGCAATTCTTGTGGCAAAGTATTTGAAAAGACTGGATAGACTGTCGAAAAAAGAAAGTATCGCTTTGTTTACTGTCACGGCATTGTATGGACTTATGGTAATTATTAGACATGAGATTTCTAATCAATTTACCTTGATTGGAGCTGTTATGTTGTGTATTTCTTTGGCTTTGATTTTTCTTTTTAATCATCTTGAGAATATAAAAACCATTTGGTTTCAATATGCTATACTGCTACTGGTGATAGGAAATGTTGTTGTCAATGCCCGTTATATTTATTTTAATGGAAATGTTGTAGGTACATTTGCTCAAAGTGGAGAAGGCTTCAAACAGATTATAGAATCGCCTTATCAAGCGATGTCCAAAATTGAAGATGATTCCTTTTACCGTGTAGAACAGATAGATCATAGTTTTGCATCTGGCAATCGAGGCTTAGTACAAGATTTGAATACAACAGCTCAGTATTCTAATATAAATTGCAATAACTATAACAATTACCACGAGAAGTTAGCCAACAATGGTGTAAAGGATATCGTTATGGTATATGATTTAGACGGAAGAACCATCCTCAATACCTTGGCTTCGGTCAAATACTATGCAGTAAAGAATGGTAAGGAGCAAAATGTCCCATATGGATACACTCTGAAAACGAAGACAGGAAAGTATTCCATATATGAAAACCAGTATGCATTACCAATAGGTTACACCTATGATTCGTATTTGTTGGAATCAGAGTATAACACGCTTTCTATGCTGGATAAACAGTATGCGATGCTTCAAGGAGCGATTGTTGAAAAAGATATCCAGAAAGTGGAACATTTAGACCTAGCTACAGCTACAGATACCACCATTCAATTACCAGTCCTTAAAATGGATATGAAAAATGTGTCTATTGATAATAATACTATAAAAGTTACAAGGGATAATGGAAGAATTGTTCTTTCATTTCATGGTGTACCTAATGCAGAAACGTATGTACTCATTAAGAATCTGAAAGTACTTAATGATACCTATGATAGTAACATAATTGTGAAATACAATGGGTTAAGTAAAACCAACAGGATACAAGGATCCTCAAGAATCTATAAGAGCCAAAAAGAAGATTATTTGACCAATGTTGGAGAGATAAAGGAAGGGCTGCAAACTATTACGATCCAATTTGCTAAGGCTGGTGAATTCACCTTTGATTCTATATCCTTAGTTTCTCAACCTATGAAAGGTTATGAGGATTCCGTATATTCTCTAAAGAAAGAAGCTTTAGAGAATATAATGATTGGACAGGATTTTGTTAGTGGAACTGTAACAGTTGCAGAAAATAGGCTACTTTGTTTTTCTATTCCATATCATAAAGGATGGGCACTTACTGTTGATGGAGAAAAAGTAGATTTAATACAGATGAATGGTATGTATATGGGTACTGAGTTGACAAAGGGATATCATACAATACATCTAGACTATCATGTCCCAGGGGCAAAACTAGGTTTTATTGTTTCTTTTATATCAGTTTTTTGTATGTTTTTATACAAAAAAAATATAAGAAAAATAGTGGTAGAGTAGAAATGTATTGATTCTTCACGTAAAATGATTATTATATATAATAGGAGTAATATTTTAAGAAAAAATAGAGAGGAAAACAGGGAAACCTAAGGAAAGTACATGAAAGTATATTTAGTAACTGGAGGGGCAGGATTTATTGGCTCTAACTTTATTCATTATATGTTTAAAAAGTATAAAGACCAGATTAAGATTATTAATGTTGATTGTCTAACTTATGCAGGAAATCTGGAAAATGTGAAGGAATTTGAGGGAAAAGATAATTATGTCTTTTCTAAAACAGATATTAGAGATTCTAAGGCGATTGAGCGGATATTCTCAGAGAATGACATAGATTATGTGGTGCATTTTGCTGCAGAAAGTCATGTGGATAGAAGTATTACAAATCCGGAAATATTTGTTGAAACTAATGTATTAGGAACACAGGTTTTGCTTAATGCAGCTAAGAAAGCTTGGGAAACCAAAGATGGATTTTTAGCTGGTAAAAAGTATGTTCAGGTTTCCACAGATGAAGTGTATGGCTCCTTAGAGAATATAGAGGACTACTTTTATGAAACTACACCTCTTGATCCCCATAGCCCATATTCTGCTAGCAAGGCTTCAGCAGACCTGCTTGTGAAGGCTTATATAGACACATATCACTTTCCAGCCAATATAACAAGATGTAGTAATAACTATGGGCCATATCAATTCCCAGAGAAGCTGATTCCTCTGATTATTAACAATGCATTAAAAGGAGACAAGCTTCCAATCTATGGAGATGGAAAAAATGTTCGTGACTGGCTGTATGTAGAGGATCATGCTAAGGCAATTGACCTTGTACTTCATCATGGGATGCCAGGTAACGTATATAATATAGGTGGACATAATGAGAAAGAGAATATAGAGATTGTAAAAATTATAATTAAGACACTTAAGGAGTTACTTCCAGCTGGAGATTCAAGAAAAGAGTATATCAATGACGGATTAATTACGTATATAGAAGACAGAAAAGGTCATGACAGAAGATATGCCATCGCACCAGATAAGATTAAGAAAGATCTTGGTTGGTATCCAGAAACTTGTTTTGAAGATGGCATTAAGCGTACTATCTCTTGGTATCTGGAACATATGGACTGGATGGAGCATATTACAAGCGGAAGCTATCAAGAGTACTATGAAAAAATGTATCACATAGAATGAATAGTTTGGAGGAATGAAGGATGAAAGGGATTATTTTAGCCGGGGGCTCTGGTACGAGACTCTATCCTTTGACGGTAGCAATCTCGAAACAAATCATGCCAATCTATGATAAGCCTATGATTTATTATCCATTGTCTACCCTAATGTTAGCTAAAATAAAAGATATTTTAATTATATCTACAGAAAGGGATGTCGCCATCTTTGAAGATTTATTAGGAGATGGATCTCAGCTTGGTCTAAGTATTAGCTATGCGGTACAAAAAGAGCCTAATGGATTAGCAGAGGCCTTTATTATAGGGGAAAAATTCATAGGGAAAGACAGAGTAGCCTTGGTATTGGGAGATAATATCTTCTATGGACGAGGTTTTTCAAGTGTCCTTGAGGATGCAACCTCTAGGGAAAAGGGTGCTACAATTTTTGGGTATTATGTTAATAATCCACGTGAGTATGGTGTCGTGGATTTTGATGAATACGGGAAAGCAGTATCTATTGAGGAAAAACCGGAAAATCCAAAGACAAATTATGCTGTACCAGGATTATATTTCTATGACAATAATGTAATTAATGTTGCAAAAACTATTAAACCTTCCTCTCGTGGAGAATTAGAAATTACTAGTGTAAATAATTATTATCTAGAGAATAATCTTCTTCATGTAGAATTGCTAGGACGTGGAATGGCATGGCTTGACACAGGGTCTCATGATTCTTTATTAAAAGCCAGTGAATTCGTCTCTTCCATTCAGAATAGACAGGGATTATATATATCCTGTGTGGAAGAAATTGCTTATAAAAAAGGATTTATCGATAAAGAGCAATTATTAAAGTTAGCTGAACCACTACTAAAGACTGAATACGGCAGATATCTACAGCGAATCGCTATAGGTGTAAGGTAGTAGGAATTAAGTTAAGTGATTTTATAATAAATGAAGTAAAAAGGAGAAAAGTAAATGGTACGATTCAATAAGGCATCAATTACAGACTTGGAGAAAAAGTATGTTATTGATGCAATGGGAGACAATATATTATCGGGTGATGGTAAATATACAATGCGTGTATATGAACAATTTAAAGAAAGATTTGGAATACATAAGATGCTGTTGACTACTTCAGGTACAACAGCACTTGAAATGGCGTCTATCTTAATTGATTTATCTCCTGGAGATGAAATTATTGTTCCTTCATTTACTTTTTCTTCTACGGTAAATGCTTTTCTACTGCGAGGTGCAAAACCTGTATTCTGCGACATTCGTAAAGATACGATGAATATAGATGAAACACTGATTGAGGACTTAATTACTGACAAAACAAAAGCTATTTATGCTGTGGATTATGCAGGTGTTCCATGTGATATGGATATAATTAATGAAATAGCAGAACGTCATGGTTTATTTGTAATAGAGGATTCGGCTCAAGCTGTAGGATCTACGTATAAAGGGAAATATGCCGGTACATTAACAGAGTTTGGATGTTATAGTTTTCACGAAACCAAAAACTTCATTATGGGCGAAGGAGGAGCTATCGTTATCAATGAAGAGAAATATATGGATCGTGCAGAGATTATTAGAGAAAAAGGGACTAATCGTCGGCAACTTCTAAAAGGGTTTGTTGATAAGTATACTTGGCACGATATAGGATCCTCCTTTTTACCTTCAGATATCTTGGCCGCTATTTTATCGGCCCAAATGGATAGATATGATGAGATTAAATCAAAGCGCATGAATATTTGGAATGTATATCATGAAGGACTACAGGAACTGGAGAAGCAAGGGAAACTAGTAAGACAGTTTGTCCCAGATTATGTTACACATAATGCACATATGTATAACATTTTATTGCCATCTTCTGAAATAAGGACAAATTTAACTCTTAAATTAAAAGAGCAGGGCATTGTAGCACCGATTTGCTATGTTCCTCTGCATTCTGCTCCTATGGGATTAAAGTTAGGGTATAAAGCTGAAATGTTACCTGTAACAGAAGATTACGGACAGAGGGTATTACGTCTGCCTCTACATGCTGGGCTATCAACGGAAGATGCGTGGACCGTAATTAATGCAATTACGGATATTCTTTAGGTGGAAGTTATGAAAAAAGTTCAAAAAAAATGGATTCTTGTAATGCAAATGATGGTTATGGTATACTCTTTTGTTGGAGTACTGGCCAAAATAGCATCTAAATATATGCATAAGACAGGAATCTTTTCCTATCAGTTTATTGGAATTGTATTTGCTATGTTTTTTATTTTGGGTATTTATGCGATTTTTTGGCAACTAGTATTGAAACATATGCAATTATCCATAGCATATGCAAACAAAGGTTTTTGTTTGTTTTGGACATTACTATGGTCAGTTCTCTTTTTTGCCGAGAAAGTAACCTGGTCGAATGTTCTTGGCATAGTAATTATTATAGGTGGAATAATGGTGGTGACTAGTAGTGATGAATAAATATGCACTATTAATGGTTTTTTCGGCTTTTATAGCAGCAGTATCACAAATGTTGCTGAAGAGGAGTGCTTTAAAAAAATACAAGAATATTATTTTGGAATACTTTAATCCCCATGTGATTGTAGGATATGGGCTATTGGTAGCAACGTTATTTATTAATATAGTGGCTTATACCGGTATTGAATATAAGCTAGGAGCTATATTGGCAACAACGAGCTACTTATTTGTAATGATATTTGGAAAAATATTTTTTAATGAGAAGATTACCATAAAAAAAGTTGTAGGAATTAGCCTTATCATATTAGGAATAGTGGTATTTAATTTTTGATGATTATAAATAAGCAGTAAGGAGTCATTAATGGAAACAGTATGTAGTAAAAAAAGAATAATGGGATATGTAGGTAGACATAAAAAGTTCTTCCTATTCTTACTATATAGCCTGTTGTTCTTTGTTCTTTTGCCCTTGATTTTTTTCCCGTTTATTAAAGAGAATAGGTCTTTTGTCTGGAAAAATGATGGTCTAGGATTATATATACCTAATTTATATTCTTTATATAATAATATTATAGAAACAATAAAAACATTTATCCATACTGGTAATTTTGCTTTACCAATGTTTGACTTTTCTGTAGGATTAGGGAATGATATCTTGCCAACTTATTTTACAGGTATTCTTGAGTACTTGGGCATATTAGGGGGAAGAACTAATGTTGAAACAGTATATAATATTATAATTATTATTAGATTATATATTGCAGGCTTATCTTTTATGTTATTATGTAAATATATGAAACGAAAGTGGTTACCAAGTTTGTTGGCAAGCTATGTATATATATTTTCGGGATTTAGTCTGTTTTATGGAGTAAGACATCCTGCTTTTCTCTTTCCACTAGTTGTATTGCCACTATTAATAATTACAATGGATTTGGTTATAAAGAAGAAAAACCCTGTACCATTTATCATATTGGTAGCTGTATCTTTATGGAAAGATTACTATTTTCTTTATATGAACACATTATTATTGGCAGTTTATTTCTTTATAAGATTTTTTTCATTATGTACAAAGGATCGTTGGAAGAATTTTATTACAACGGCAACTAGGGTGATTGGTTATTACTTAATTGGTTGTGCTATCGCAATGGTATCTTTTCTTCCTAAAATTATTCGTTTTGGTGTATCAGGGAGAAATAATGCAACGATAGAATCGGGAAGCTTATTAACATATGGTCCTAAATGGATTTTTGAATTAATAGCAAGACTGTTTTCGCCTTATACAACATCTGGATATACGAAATATTATATGCTTTATTCTGTAGCAAGTATTGGTTTTCTTGCAATCGTAATCCTTTTTATGAAAAAGGGCAAAGAGTATAAATCAGTAAAGAAAGGCGTTATTGTTCTTAGTTTATTTCTTATATTCCCATTTGTTGCTTTTGTTTTTAGTGGTTTCAACTCCTTGGTAAATAGATGGTCTTATGCGTACGTTCTAATTGTAGCATATGTGATTGCGTTAATACTTCCAGAAATGAAGGAATTGTCTAAGAAGGAAATGGTGGTTTTATCTGTGTCAACCACAGTATTTATTGCCATCTGTTTATTGGTTCCTGGGGTAAGAGATACTTCTACGATTACTGGTTCTATATTCATGGTTTTTACAACAGGAGTCATTTGTTGCTTGAATATTTTTAAATTAAATAAAAGGAAATATCTGTTTACAACATGTATGTTAGGTATTGTCTTATTGAATCTTGTTGTATTCAGTTACTTCATATATGATAATTCTCAGGGGAGGTTTGTTAATGAATTTGTATCCTCTGATAAAGTTTTGGCTAAAGAACAAAATGCTTTAGGGAAATATACTAAATATATTAAAGACAAATCCTTTTATAGGACAGAGTTTTATAAGAACGCCCAACACTTAGCAGGAAGTTCCAAGGTGATTGATTATTATGGAACAGCCCAATATGATTCTACAATTAATGGAAACATTATTGATTATTTTCTAGATATGGAGTGTACGGGATTATTAACAACAAATAATATCTACGATTTTAATAGTAGATCTTATTTGGAAGCTTTAGCATCTGTAAAGTATTATTTAACTTCAAAGAATAAGTTGGAATATGTTCCGTATGGATTCGAGAGATACAGAGGCAAAAAGAATGTAGTCATTTATCAGAATGAAAATGCATTACCATTAGGGTATACCTATGATTCCTATCTTAACTATGATGAATATATGTCATTAAATTCTGTAAAAAAACAGCAGGCCTTATTACAATCAATCGTACTACAAGAAGAGGTTCAGAGCGTTAAGCAGAGTAAAGTGGAAGATTTGATTTTTGATGATGTAAACAAAGACTATAGAGTAATACCAATCAATGCTAAGTGGTCGAATAATATGATTGAAGCAACAGAAGATGGTGCAGAGGTAGTTTTACTATTTGACCCAACAGAACAATCAGAAACCTATGTTAGGTTAACAGGCTTTTCTATAGATGAAGTTTCTGATAACTCTATGACCATAAAGGTTGAAGGTAGCGATGCATCAAAAAACTTTTGGGCATTGTCTTCCAAAGATAAGTATAGTGGTGATAGAAAGAACTATTTAGTGAATATTGGGTATAGTGAGATAGGAAAATCATATTGTAAAATAATACTTCCTAAAAAGGGTAAGTATTATTTTGATAGTATAGAAATAATAGCTCAACCAACGTCTAAGCTATCTACTTATGTGGATGCTCTTTCTAATGAAGCATTACAAGGTGTTAGTATAGAGAATAATAAAATTACAGGAAGAATAGAAACCAAAGAAGATAAAATGTTATGTTTCAGTATTCCTTATAGTACTGGATGGAAGGCATATGTAAATGGTGAAGAAGTAGAAGTTATAAAGGCTAACACTATGTATATGGCAATACCTTTGTCGGCTGGAAAAAGTAGAGTTACATTATGTTATGTATCACCTGGTTTAAAAGCTGGAATGATAGTATCTATTTGTGGTATTATATTGTTGTTACTTGTAATTATTGTTCAAATAAGGAAATATAGAGTGAGTAAAAGAACAGGGGTAAATTAAATGCACGAAATGGGAGGCTTTTTGCCTTTAGAACTAAATCAAGGTAAAGAGTGGTTTGCTAAAATTAGTGATGAGAAGATAGTGAGAGTAAATACTGGAAGGACAGCAATTTATCTAGCGATAAAGTCAATGGGTATCAAGAAAATATTTGTTCCTTACTATTATTGCCCAAGTGTCATGAGAGTATTTACTGATTCAGGAATTGAAGTAGAAAATTATAGAATAGATGAGACACTGTCGCCAGTCGATTGTAATCCTGGCCCAGTGGACGGTATTATACTTGTAAATTATTTTGGCATTTGTACAGAACAGATGAAGAAAAATATTGAAAAGTATAGTAATATTATTATAGATAATACACAGGCTTTTTTTGAACCTCCTGCTTGGCGTGATGATATCTATAATATATATTCATGTCGAAAGTTTTTTGGTGTATCGGATGGAGGATATCTTATAGGTAATAAAATTCAGTACGAAAGACTTGATAGAGATTATTCTGCTAAAAGATCTGCCTATTTAATGAGCACTATTGAGTTGGGAACAAATGAAAATTATTGTGCCAGTAAAGAAAACGAAGTATGTATAGGTAATCAATATCTCATCATGTCTGAGTTAACAGAAAAAGTGATGAAGAGTGTTAATTACGAACAGGTACTTAAAAAAAGAAGGAGTAATTTTCAACATCTTCATTCTTTACTAAAAGATTATCAACGTCTTACATTTATTCCTTCTGCGTGTGATCCATATAACTATCCATTACACCTAGATATTGATATTAATAAGTTATTAGTGGAAAATAAAATATATGTTCCGATATTGTGGAAACATTGTATAGAAAGCAATAAAATTGATAGTATTGAATATAAAATGTCTAAGAATACAGCCTTTTTACCTATCGATCAAAGATATGATAAAGGAGATATGGAGTATATGGCTAATATAGTAAAATCACTTATTGAGAATTATGTTTGAAAGGAATAGTAAGATGAAAGACTTTATAATTTATGGGACTGGTGACTTTGCTGATCTAGTTGAAAATTGTATTATTAATGGAATGGATAGAAGTGTCTGTGCGTACTGTGTGGATCAACAGTATCTTACCGAAACGGAGTATCATGGAAAGCCAATTGTGGCATTTGAAGAAGTTGAAAAATACTATTCTCCCGAACAATATGCTATGGTTATAGGGTTTATAGGAAAAAATATGTACTCTCAGCGTGAAGAGAAGTTTCTTGCTGCTAAGCAGAAAGGATATGATATGGAGAACGTAATTCACAAATCTTCCATATTAGAAGGAGAGTACCTTGGAGAAGGAAACATAATACTTCAAAACGTGATTCTCGCACCTAAGTCTGTTGTACATGATAATAATGTATTATGTCCAAAAACATACATATGCCATCATGTACATGTAGGTAGCAATAATTATTTTGCACCAGGTGGATCGACTACCGGAAATGTTGAGGTAGGCAATAACTGTTTTATTGGAGTGAATAGTTCGATAAATAATAAAGTTAAAGTAGCAGATTATACTTTTGTAGGGGGTAATTTATTTATCTCAAGGAACACAAAACCAAATGAAATGTATCTTCCTCAGAGAAGTGTTGCAATGAAGAATTTAAAAAGTGTAAACTTTAATGTGTTTACACCGAATCGATAAGTGGACAGAGCAGGGAGAATAATACAATGAGTAAATTAAGTTTTGTAATTCCGTGTTATGGTAGTGAACAAACAGTTGCTAATGTTATCAATGAAATCCAAGAAAAAGTAAAGGAAAAAGAAGAGTATGACTATGAAATTATAGCTGTCAACGATTCTTCACCAGATAATGTATTAGAAGTATTAAAGCAAATAGCAAATAACAATAAAAAGGTAAAGGTTATAGATCTAGCCAAAAATAGAGGAAAGCATTCTGCAGTCTTAGCAGGTTATTCAGCTATTACTGGTGATATTATTATAGGTGTAGACGATGATGGGCAATGTCCTATTGACCAACTATGGAGACTTCTTGAACCTTTGCAAAATGGATATGATGTATCAGTTGCTAAGTATGACCGAAAAAAACAATCAAAGTTTAAGAATTTTGGTAGTAGGGGCAATGCATTAATGACCAGGTTGTTTATAGGAAAACCTAGGGATTTGGTTTTCTCTAATTTTACAGCAAGGAAAAGATTTGTATGTAACAAAATGCGAGAATATACGAATCCATATCCGTATTTAGATGGACTTGTTCTTACCATTACCAATAAGATAGCCAATGTTCCAATGGAACAGCGGGAGAGACAGTCAGGGAAGTCTGGATATCGTTTTACAAAATCTCTAAAGTTACTTCTCAATGGATTTACTGCTTTTTCAATTTGGCCACTTAGAGCGGCATCAGTTATTGGAATGTTGACTGCAATAATTGGGTTTATTTTTGGAATCTTTATTGTATTTCGAAAATTAATGGACCCATCCGTCCTGGCTGGATATAGTAGTTTGGCAGCACTTGTCCTTTTTATAGGAGGAATTATTATGATGCTCCTAGGCATGATTGGTGAATATGTAGGACGTATCTATATTAGTATAAATAAATCACCTCAATACGTGATAAGGGAAAGTATAAACATAAGTTGTAACGACTAGGAGGAAAATTATATGAAAATGCATCACATCGGTTATGCTGTTGTAGATATAGAAAAAGCTCGAAAGTTCTATGAAAGATTAGGATTTGAAGTTTCTAAACGAGTGGGCAATCAGCATGTTCA
The DNA here is from genome assembly GCA_023413555.1 of Bacillota bacterium. GTDB lineage: Bacteria > Bacillota > Clostridia > Lachnospirales > Lachnospiraceae > KM106-2. The sequence goes on from JAEZPG010000087.1 coordinate 28,368, forward strand.
GTTTGATACAGAGAGAAATATAAAAATATTATTTATGGAAAATGGTTTTGATGACGTAATGGTGGAACTGGTAGAGACCTTAGATCCAGAAAGTCCATCTCCATTGGATTTTATTATGAAGGGGAATAACAAGAAATATAGTAATGGGATTCCATATCATATCTGCTATGAAGTAGAAGATATTGATAAAGTTACAGAAGAGTTACGTAAAAAGCAGTTTATAGTTATTAATCCTAAAGCACCAACTACGGAAGTACTATATCATAAACATGTTACTTTCTTATATCAACGGGCAATAGGTATTATAGAATTAATTGAAAAATAAAGGAGAATCATACAATGGATAATTTAAAAAAGTATAACGAGATTTTTATGGAAGCATTCGCAGTGGAAGAAGAACAACTAGGAGATAGCTTTTCTAACAATGAAGTAGATGAGTGGGATTCTATTGGTCAGATGGTTTTAATATCATCATTGGAAGAGGTATTTGATATTATGCTGGAGGATAATGAGATTCTAGAATTAAACTCCTATAATGCAGGTATTGAGATTCTAAAAAATCATGGTATAGCAATGTAATCTATAAGGGAAATATAACACCCGTGTTATATTTTCCCTTACCTTTTTTTACATTTTATTATATGGAGGAAAATCATGTTTTACAAAGATTTAGATAAGTATGGAGATAATGTAGCACTAATTACAGAGAATAGAAATATTTCATATACAGAGTTACAAAATGAAATAGATAAATTTAAAAAGATTCTTTCAGGTAAAGCTGTTGCATTTAATTTGTGCCAGAACAATGAAGAGTCTGTGATTGGATATATAGGGTTTTTGCAGGCTGGTATTGTTCAGATTCTTATCAATCCTAGTATTGATAGAGAACTATATGATAATTTGTATCAAACATATCAACCTAAGTATATTTGGGGAGAATCAAAGGAAACCGAAAATTCTCTTTATACTTATCAGAATTATTCATTAAAGATAACGGAATATACAGAGGATGTCAGTGTCAATCATGATCTTGCTCTATTGCTTACGACTTCAGGTAGTACCGGAAGCCCTAAATTAGTTCGACAATCATTTTCAAATATTTCTAGTAATGCAGCTTCTATAGCGGAGTATTTGAATATAAAAGGAGAAGATAGACCAATTACCACATTGCCTATGAATTATACGTATGGTTTATCAATTATTAATAGTCACTTGTTAAAGGGCGCTGGAATCATCTTAACTCAGTATACATTAACACAAAGGGAATTCTGGAAATTACTTGCTGAAAAAGAAGCAACGACATTTGGTGGGGTGCCTTATACTTACGAAATCTTAAAAAGAATTCATTTCTTAAATAAAGATTATCCAAGCATTAAGTACTTAACTCAGGCTGGTGGCAAATTAGGCAAGGAATTGCATTATGAGTTTGCTTCAAAATGTAATGCAAAGGGGATAAATTTTATTGTTATGTATGGGCAAACAGAAGCAACAGCCAGAATGTCTTATGTGCCTAGTGATTATTCTGTTGAGAAGGCTGGAAGCATTGGTATTGCTATTCCTAATGGTAAATTATCACTTATTGATGAGAATGGGAAAGAGATAACAGAGACAGAATTAGTGGGAGAACTCATTTACGAGGGTGAGAATGTAACCCTTGGATATGCGCTTTGTAAGGAAGATTTAAACAAAGGGGATGAAAATAATGGTCGTCTATTCACGGGTGATATGGCAATGCGAGATAAAGATGGATATTATTATATCGTCGGAAGAAAAAAACGATTCTTGAAATTGTTTGGTAATCGTGTGAATCTGGATGAAGTGGAAGGCCTATTAAAGAAAGAAAATGTAGAGTGTGTCTGCTCCGGAGTAGATGATTGTCTAAAAATCTATATTATGGATCAATCAAAAGAAGATTTGGTTAAAAAGTTTATTCTTAACAGAACAGCAATACCAAGACAAGGATTCAAAATCTATGTAATAGATAACATTCCAAGAAATGATTCTGGGAAAATATTATATAATGTATTGGAGAGCTTGTATGAATAACTATAGTATAAATCAATATCAAGATATAAGGTTATTAAATATTGAAGCAGAGTGTGTTGAAGATTGGGATTTTGCAGATGCTACGCATGTCCGTATCAAACTTCCTCCAAAGGAGGAGATTCAGTTTGATATGGATAAGAGAGGCTTTTTTAGAGCGGACAGAATGCTTACTCCTAGTATTAACTTAAAAGCAAATAAAATTGATTACGAAAAGATGGTACGAGCTTCTGTTGAGGAGAGCCTGAGCTATATGGATGATGTGAGAAGAATTGCTTATGACTCTTTTCCTGTGGACAGGCGGTTTAATGTAGGCGTGAGATGTAATCCAGCAATTGCAAAAAAGGTGCTAGATGCATGGATTGATGAGTTAGACAGTGTGCTGATATGTAAAATACAAGAAGAAGTGGCCGGGTTTTTGGCATTGAAAAAAAGAGACGGCAATAAACAGGAAATTCATCTTGCTGCATTGGATTCAAAATATCGTGCCGGTATGGCAGCTACTTCTATGTATGCTACCGCTGTATTAAAATGCAAAGCTGAGGGTAGTCGTATTTTATTCGGTAATATCTCTACTACAAATATGTCAGTTATGAATCTTTTCTCTTTTCTAGGTGCAACTTTTTCACTACCTATGGATGTGTATTTGAAAGAGCTGTAGAGAAAGACTTAAAGGAGCTAATACTATGAAGGAAAAGTTGGTTATTATTGGAGCAAATGATTTTCAGAATCAATTAATATTAAAAGCAAAAGAATTAGGATACGAAACCCATGTGTTTGCGTGGAAAGATGGATCTATTGGAGAACGTACTGCTGATTATTTCTATCCAATTAGTATTGTTGAAAAGGAAAGTATATTAGAGGAATGTAAAAGAATAAAGCCTGCAGGAATTACTTCTATTGCTTCTGATTTGGCTGCCATAACAGTAACCTATCTTTCGGAACAATTAAATTTAAATTCTAATACGTATGAGAGTGTATTTGCATGTACCAATAAGTACGAAATGCGAAAGAAATTACAAGAAAATAATATAAACACTCCAGGGTATGTTAAAGTAAGTACGGATAAACGAACTTGGGATTTCAGTGGACTAAAACTACCTGTTATTGTGAAACCTACTGATAGATCGGGAAGCCGCGGAATATACAAAATAGACGACTTTAATCAGATAGAAGAAACGATTAAAGTCGCTATAGAATACTCTTTTGAGAAACAAGCCATTGTAGAAGAATTTATTGAAGGAAATGAATATAGCTGTGAGTGTATTTCCTATCATGGGATTCACAATTTTCTGGCTGTAACAAAGAAGTTTACAACAGGTGCACCACAATTTATTGAGACAGGTCATATGGAACCATCTGATTTGTCAGTAGAACAAATTGAGAAAGTAAAATTTGAAATTTTTAAGGCACTAGATGCATTGGATATCAAAAATAGTGCTAGCCATTCAGAATTCAAATTGGATAAGGATGGTAATGTTAAAATTATTGAAATTGGTGCCAGAATGGGAGGAGACTGCATCGGATCCGATTTGGTTCATTTATCCACTGGCTATGATTTTGTTAAAATGGTAATAGATGTTGCAGTGAATAAAGAACCAGTTCTGATACGAGACAGAACTCCTCAAAAGACTTATATTAAGTTTTTGTTTAATCAGGCTGATATTGATGAATTAGAAGAGTTTAGGTTAAGAAACAGTGATAAGATTTACCGGATTAGTAAAATAGAGTATGAAAATATTGGAAAGACAGTGGATAGTTCGACAAGGTTAGGCTATTACATTTATTTTGAGTAGGTGATGTTATGGAGAAAAGTAAATTTTCAATGGACGTAACAAATACGATTAAGGGTGTAGCAATATTAATATTATTAGCGTGCCATCTGTTTTTACGAAAAGACTATAGTTTATATAATTATAGTTTTACTGTTGGAGGAAAACCATTTCTAAATTACTTAATGCAAAACGGGAAGATATGTGTCACTATCTTTGCCTTTCTTAGTGGATATGGTTTGAATCTAAGCTATAATAAGAAAATGTCAAAAGAATCTACATTAAAAGAAGCTATTTCTTTAAACATAAAGTTCTCTTTAAAGCATATTCTAAAATTAATATCAAATTTTATTGTGATATATTTCGTGTTTCTAATAGTTGGGCTATTATTAGATAAAATTACACTAGCAGGTGTATATGGAGAAAATATTTCAAAAGGCATGATTATTGACATGTTAGGACTCCAATACTTATTTAATTCACCTACTTTAAATGTGACATGGTGGTATATGGCTGCAATAATTTGTTATTATGCACTATTTCCATTGATGAAAGCTATGATGAAAAGGGCTCCTTTATTACCAATGATAATAGGATTTTCAATAAACGTACTGGCACTATATTATACATGGTATCAGTTGACTGTTGGAATACTGTTTTACATTTTTGCTTTTGCATGTGGAATGTATTTTTCTGAATATAAAATCTTTGATAGAGAGATATTTCAAGATAGAAGAACAATCTTCTATGAAATAATCTTAGTTGTTGTAACTTATTTTCTTAGAGCAAAGCAGCCATATACCGGCGATTTTGCACATGCAATTTCTGTACTCTGTTTGGTATATAGTTTGTATCCTTATTTGGGAAAATTAAAAAGTGTGTTGTGTCTTTTAGGAAGGCATTCGTCCAATATGTTTATGTTACATACTTTTTTTATGTTAATATATTTCCCAGATTTCATATATGGTTTTAAAAATCCATTTATCATTTTTATTGTATTAATAGTTATTAGTCTGATATGCTCTATTATTATTGAGTTTATGAAAAAACTATGTCGCTATGATAAGTTGCAGAGAAAACTATTTAGTATTAAATAGAACCATACTGACTGGTAATTTGTAAAGAGGAGATATTTAAGCTATGTTTAAGAAAGAAGATACAAATCGTTGTAAAGGTGTTGCTATCCTACTTTTATTTTTCCATCATTTATTTTATACTTCTGAATATATTGACAAATACAAATTAACTAGTCTAGTAGGAATTGATATAAAAGCTATCATGAAAGTTGCTGTAGAAGCAAGAGTATGTGTGTGGTTATTTGTTTTTTTATCTGCATATGGATTATCATACCAATATAAGTCATATAAAGAAGGCAAACTAAAATTCGTTTTACATAGACAATTTCAGTTGCTTAAGGGATTTTGGATTATTTTTGTTATAATGTTTATTTTGCAAAGTGTTATAATGCATAACACAGGATCCATATATAAAGGTAATTTTTTATATATATTTTTAGATTTCATGGGATGGTCCGATTTCTTAGGTACGCCTCTATTAAGAGGTGTATGGTGGTATATGTCCTTGGCTCAAGTATTAATTATTGTTATTCCGTTTTTATATGAGATAGTAAAAAAATTAGGATACTATAGTATTTTATTTTCGTTTCTTGCAATACAGTTTATACCAGAGGGAATCACATCAGCAAGTGGAGGCAATTACATCAATTATCTTATGGTTGCTGTATTAGCAATACTTATAATGCAGAAGAATATGTTTTCTGTATTTAAGAAGGATTTAAAGGAGAATAAATTAAAAGCTATTATTAGATTTATTGCTCTTTTGGGGGGGACGATACTAATATTATATTGTAGAATGCTTATGGTAGATGATGTAAGAAGAATGAGATCTGTTCTTGCCGCATTTTCGTGTTTAGGTATAGTAATGTTGTTTTATCAATTTAAATTAAGTTTTGTTGGAAAAGTGTTAGAATTTATTGGGAAACATTCAGGAAATATGTATATGACACACAGATTTATTTATGGACTTTTTCCTCAGATAATCTTTTTTTCTAAATCAATAGAACTCAGTTTTGTTGCATTAATTGTAATCAGTTTGACTGCATCCCTATTAACTGAAGGTTTAAAAAATATATTAAGATATAATATTTGGATGGATAAGCTTGAAAATCTATTTTGGAGTAGCAATCTGTTGAAAAGAATAGCAATTATTGATAAACGTGAGAACCAATGATAGTTTCCATTTCTCTTTATCTTATTATCAGGCTCCAATGATCCAAATATAAGATGATAGAGGTCAAGACTATGGAAAACAAGGTCAAACTATGTTCGTCAACAAGAAAGCGATTTATGGAGTATAGTGGCTTGAACAATGTGAAAGCCAGCGCCTTGAGGTGCTGGCCTAGTAACAGAGGCTTATAGCCTCAGAGCATGGGAGCGTCGCAAAATCAGTCATTTTTATCATTTATGAGGCTGACGCTCCCCTTTTCTATTCTTTCGTAAGCGACTAATCTTAGGGTAGATTCCTTTGACGTTCTAAAAACTTTAAAACCAGAAGTTATTGTATCTGATCATGCCCCTGCCGTTGAAACTCAAATGGCAGGTACAACAATTAGATTTTTTAATAGTACAAGACAGAATCATCGTTAAGTACTAGCCCATCTATTTCCAGGGGAAGTTTTAATTGATAAATATTACAATATAAGGTATAATTATCTCGTAAGAACAGATGTTTTCGGACATCTGCTCTTATTTTTAAACAAAAAAGAGCTTTTTTCCCATAGGTTGTTTACCTATTTTACAAAGCCCATTTGATTTGATTTTTAGTGTCAAAAATCCCAAAAGATAATAATATACCTGGCTTACCGATGTGGATAACATTCTAACTTTTTTATTCTATATTTTATAAGCGCAACCCAATGATTGAATAAAATGTTTAAGTATTTACTAAACATGAAAAATATTGTATATATAGTAAAAATGTTATAGAATGTAAGCTATTAAAATATAACGCTATTAAGACTGTTGGAAAAAGTTTATGGAGGAGAGAAAAATGGATAAAATAGCAGTATTGATACCATGCTATAATGAGAGTAAGACAATAAAAAAAGTAGTAACTGATTTTAAGGAAGTATTACCTGAGGCTGTTATCTACGTATATGATAACAATTCAACTGATGGAACGGATATAATTGCCAAAGAAGCTGGTGCTGTAGTGCGCTATGAGTTTCAGCAAGGAAAAGGTAATGTAATCAGAAGAATGTTCCGAGAGATAGATGCGGAAGTTTATATTATGGCGGATGGTGATGACACATATCCGGCTGAATTTGCAAAAGAGATGGCTAATATGGTGTTGGATAAAAAGGTTGATATGGTGGTGGGAGACAGGTTATCCTCAACCTATTACACGGAAAATAAGAGACCTTTCCATAACTTTGGGAATTCAATTGTTCAAAAGTCAATCAATAAGCTTTTTAAATCAAGTATAAAGGATATCATGACTGGATACCGTGCATTTTCTTATCTTTTTGTGAAAACGTTTCCAGTGTTGTCCAAAGGATTCGAAATCGAGACAGAAATGAGTATTCATGCAGTTGACAAGAATATGTTAATTAACAATGTTGTAATTGAGTATCGTGACCGTCCAGAGGGCAGTGAATCAAAGCTAAATACCTATAGCGATGGAATCAAGGTGTTGTTTACCATCGCAAGATTATATAAGAATTATAAACCATTTGCATTTTTTGGTTTATTATCAACCATCCTGGCACTTTTGAGTGCAGGATTTTCTATTCCAGTTTTTGTTGAATATTTTCGTACGGGCCTAGTATTCAAAATGCCTACGCTTGTTGTATGTGGGTTTGTAATGCTGGCAGCTATAATTTCCTTCTTTAATGGATTGATTTTATCTAATATCGTTCAAAAGAATCGACAGGATTTTGAGATAGCATTACATCGTGCTTATAATGATTATTCTTCAAAAAAAGAATAGAAAATTTTGTACTCAATATAAATATGATAGTAAATAATGATGAGGAAGATGATATGGTGTTTTTGGAAAATAGAAGAGAAAAACATTACTATGGAAGAAAATTGAGATATCTATTGCCTGTATTACTAAGCATGTATACGTCAGTCGGCATACTATTATCTTTAGCCACAACGAAAATAGTAGAGACTAGTAACAGTAATTTGATTAATTTTGTATATAGTGTTTTAGCATCACTAAATAGGGATAGAATTTATACAAGTTTAATTGCCATAGCGGTATTTCTTATTCTATATCAATTAAAAAAGGTTAAATTTAACCGTAACTGTAGCATAGTAGCGTTGATTTTTGCATTTGCAATTTCAGCTATGCAATTGATTAGTTATAGTATGGCAAAAGAAAATAGTCTTATCCTACTATTCGGGGATTTTTATGCTGTTTTTAAGTCGATTTGGAAATTAAGTGCATTAATGGTTCTGTTTTACAGTGTATTTTATATTGCCTTGATAAAATGTAAAGATATGAGTAATAGCAATATGAATGTTGAACTGGGTAAGTTTGATCGGAAGTCCTTTAGGAAAATATTCTTCTATATTTGTCTGGCATATATTCCATATCTATTTTTCTTTTATCCAGGAATCTTTTATGGTGATACCTTGAGTCAGGTAAAGCAGTTTTATGGATACGATACAGTGATATTAAAATATACGCCTTGGTATGATTTGGGGTTAGAATACTCCATTACGAATCATCACCCAGCATTTCTGACATTTTTCTTTGGATTCTTCTTTCAAATTGGTAATGCTTTAGGTGATGTAAAATTAGGTATCTTTCTATATTCCTTAATGCAGATAGCTCTTGTTGCAGCAACAGAGGCATTGACTATATGTTATTTGAATTATATTGGTGTTAAGAAAAAGATAACAAAAGTTATAACATATTTTTATATGTTCTTTCCGCCTATAGCTATTTGGTCGATCACAATGCTTAAAGACACTTTGTATGCCATGATGCATATCATCTTGACCATTGCTCTTATTGAAATCGTTCGATCAAAAGGAAATCTGCTGAAAAATATAAAATTTGATATATTCTTATTTTTTGTTTCATTGTTCTACATGCTGGATCGTTCACAAGGAGTATACAGTATCTTTATTTTAATGATTGTGTTAATCATTGCATATAGAAAATTGTGGATTAGGACGTTATGTATCTTTTTCAGTGGGATTATACTTTTTAAAGTGATTTTTGTTGGACTGCTTCTTCCAGCGCTCAATGTAGCACCTGCCGGTAAGCAGGAGATGCTAGGTGTATTCTTTCAACAGACCGCTCGGTATGTTAAGGAATGGAGTAGTGAGATACCTGAAGACGAAAAGAAAATCATAGATAGAGTACTGGATTATGATAAGCTTGAGAAGGTTTATCAACCAATCAAACAAGATCCTGTTAAGTTTACTTATAAGCAATTAGCATCTACGGATGATTTAATCAATTATATGAAAGTATGGGTGAAACAGTTTATCAGACATCCAGTCACCTATATGGAAGCTACCTTAAATAATATATATGGATTCTTTAATTTAAATCATAGCATGAGTTATGCATATACGGATGTAAGTGGCCAATATTTAAAAGGACTGGATAAAATCAAGTATTCAGTTAGTGATAATGGATTTATGGTATTTGGCAGAGAGTTGGCTGAATTTTTCCTTAAGGTATATACAGCCATACCTGGCCTGAATATTTTGTTAACACCATCTTCATTTATATGGATGACAATTGCAGGATTTATTATCCTTTGTATGCAAAAAAAGAAAAAATATTTAGTAGCCTTTGTACCTACTATTTTCGGATTACTATTACTATTTATCAGTCCTGTAGTTAATTGGAGATATGCCATGCCATTTGTCTATTCTGTTCCAATCATAGTTTCATTAATTGCAAAAAAAGAGGACGGACAGACAATAGAAGAAAAAGTAACTTACGAAAATGATAATTTGGTTTGCTGATAGTCAGTAGTTAGCAGTAAACATTCTATAATGGTCTCATAAATTAAGACACTTTTTAAGACAGTTTTTAATGAATCTGATATACTAAAATTAGTATGAAAGAAAGGATTCATTGACCATGTCCAGACAAAAAAGAAGTTTTAGTGCTAAATTTAAATCAGATCTTGTAATACAGTTGCTTAAGGGCGAAAAGGATCTCAATACCCTTGCAACTGAGAATAATATCCAACCAAATCTACTCCGTAATTGGAAGAAGGAATTCCTTAACAATGCTTCTATCGTCTTTGATGATAAACGAGAAGAAAACATGAAGGAAAAGCTTTTCGAAGAACGCAAGGAAAAAGCGGAGTATGCAAAAAAAGTTGGTCAATTAACCATGCAGGTTGATTGGCTCAAAAAAAAATCTGAAGAAATTTGTGGACCTGACTACGAGAGTAAGTTTAGTCCAAAACCTTTTGACGACTAAAGAATTGCCAGCTTCTGTTGGTGCCAATCTTCTTGATATCAATCGCACCAGCATTTATTATAAAGATAAACCTGTATCCGAAGTTGAATTGGAGTGTAAAGCCATTATTGACAGGCTTCATACTGACAACCCAACCTGGGGAGCCAGACAGATGTCTGCTCAGTTAAAGCTTCGTGGACATCATGTTGGACGCAGAAAAGCTCGTCGCTACATGAATGAAATGGACATCCATCCGATTTATCCAAAAATGAATCTATCCAAACGGATGCAAAAAGCAAAGGTATGTCTTTATCTGCTTCGCAATGCTGTCATAGACCGTCCAAATCAGGCTTGGTCTATTGACATTACATATATACCAATCAGACACGGATTTCTGTATCTGACTGCTGTAATTGACTGGCACAGCCGTTGCATTGTTGGCTGGGAAGTCGATGATACACTTGATACCCGAATGGTCATTAATGCTTTGAAAAAGGCGTTCATAGTAGCAAAGCCACAAATCTTAAATTCTGATCAAGGCTGTCAGTTTACGAGTCAGCAGTACATTGATTTCGTAAAAGAAAATGGAATCCGCCAAAGCATGGATGGCAAGAGTCGATGGGCTGATAACATCATGATTGAGCGATGGTTCCGAAGTTTTAAATATGAAGAGGCTTATCTGACACAATACAACAACATCAAGGAAGCCAGAGCCGCGATTGGACGTTATATTCACACCTACAACTTTGAGCGATGCCACTCTGCACTTGATTATCAAACACCGGCTGAATGCTACTATCCGGCAATGTTATTGCCTTATGTAGCTTAATGCATAAATGTATATGGAGAGTGTTCCACTATTCCCCCCCAGAACCTTGTCACTTATCAACCATATCAGTTCATTATAAAAACCCTAAATTTTTGTCTTGACAACTGAACCACTATAT
>JAEZPG010000108.1 GCA_023413555.1 Bacillota bacterium
TATAGGATATACTTTAATATAATATAATTGAATATGGCGACATAGCCAAGTGGTAAGGCACGGGTCTGCAACACCCTCATCACCAGTTCAAATCTGGTTGTCGCCTCTCTTAGGAAGTCTCTAAACCTTAAAGATATAAAGGATTAGAGGCTTTTTTGGTGTTGGTAGGTGCAAGCTGTTTATGCTTAACTTATGAAATCTCATTCCTTGCTATTTGTCTTTGAACGTGGAGTGATATATTCAAATATCTAATTGTCACGGCAAGAGTCGTATGACCGAGTTGCTCCTGTGGCTCCGTGTTCGTTGTATCATTCTTTTGTCAAAGGAAGATATCGTATTCCTGCATCCATTTGATATTTACAATAGAGTATGACTTCATTTACTATCGCTAAAATAGTATAATTTTAGTAATTGCAAATTCAGGTTGCGGGACTGCAACTATAAGTTGGTTGATACTATTGGGAAACACATTATACTTTAGGTAATATAATAAGAAGAGAGGTGGAAAATATGAGCTTTGCTGATAATCTACAGTCAATTAGAAAAGAAAAAAAGATTTCGCAGGAGGAGTTAGCTGAAAAAATTGGTGTAAGTCGTCAAGCGATATCTAAATGGGAACAGGGAAGCGGGTATCCGGAAACAGAAAAACTACTTATTTTAGCACAAGAGTTGAATGTATCATTAGACTATTTAATGTTGGGGGAGACAGGGAATACAATGAGTGAAAAATCAATGTCACAAAATGTAATTGCGCCTACTGGGAAAATTACTATAAAATCATTTGATGGAAAATCAATTGTTAATTGCTATAAAGTTCTCGTTTCACAGGTAATGTTTAAAGCAAAAACTGATGAACCACATTATTGGTTAATTGGTGTCAGCAATGGTGGATTTTGGGGAGAACAATCAATAGTACTTGGATGGTATGCACACGAAGAGAAAATAAAAAAGGAAATGGATAATATTGCAGAGGCAATTAAAATAGGAAGTCCTGTATATGAATTAAAATATGCGTCAAAAGTAAAAAATAGATTATTAAGAATTAAAATTGATGAAGAATAATAAGAGAATATGATTATTTGTAACTTCTATTTGAGAAACAAGCCATTTTATCTTATGCAGTATCAAGACAGTTCTATACAGATCTTTTTGCAACAATTCTCAATACTCGGGTTAAGGGGAGCCGTTGCCAAAAAGCTCCCTCACTCACGAAGGTGAAATGGAAGTATTTTATGATATATTTAGAAATATTTAGGAAGGAATAAATATGAAAAAGAAGATCATAGTTGGAATTGTAATAGTGCTATTTGTTGTGTTACTTATACCACTTCCTCTATATTACAAAGATGGAGGATCTGTTGAATACCATGCAGTTATATATAGCGTTACAAATTATCATGCTGAAAAGGATGAAGGTGGTTTTGATACAGGGATTGAAGTTAAAATCTTTGGCAAGACGGTGTATGATAGTACCACCTTTGATGATTAAATGAATACATAAACCTTAAGTGCATAGAGCCTCTTTCTTCTCAGTATAGGTAGAATTGTATTATGATCTGAAACTTACTAATCTTACATCAGGTTAGAAACATGGCAAGAGAAGTCCTAATTCCCCCTCATGAGGGAGAGGATTGGGGAGCTGAAATGTCGAAGACACTTTATTATAGTTTGAAATGAGGGGGCAGTGTGATATTATTGTATTAGGAGTGTATCAACAGTCTATCTTCAATATTATTGAATGTTACGAGGTGGCAGCCATGGATTGTATACGAGAAGTTTCACCCAATGATAAAGAATCAATCTATAGATTACTGGTAGTGTTAGAAGAGACAAACATCGATACCAAGCAATTTTCAGATATTTTTGATTTTAATATATTAAACCCTCAAGTTTTCTACTATGTTTATGAAAAAGAAGATAAAATTTTAGGTTTTATAAGTATACATGTGCAGAAATTATTACACCATACAGCTAATATTGCTGAGATTCAAGAATTTATAGTTGATGAAAATATGAGACATCATGGAGTTGGGAAACGCTTATTTCAGAAAGCAAAGGAAGTAGCTGTCTATAATGATTGTCAGCAATTAGAAGTATGTTGCAACAATAAAAGAATACCTAGTCATAAATTCTATCAGTCACAAGGTATGACAAATAGCCATTACAAGTTTGGGATATCTTTATAATTATTAATATATAAAAAGATACAACACAAAATCAATAAAATCTGCTTAATCTACAGGAATATATTCGTAGAGAATTTATTTTTTGACTAAAAATGTTATAATTCATATACTATATAGAGAAAGTTCCAGATGAAAGATTAACTTTAATCCAAAACACACATGACATGCAGACTATCTGTTGTCGATAAAGATCATACAGAAATTCTTATTAGAGCTTTTATGGTCAAAGTTTTTACTAGTATTAATATTCAGCTATGATAACAGATGTCAGCATACAAAGGAAACCTTTGTGGCTGGCATTTTTACATAACCAATAGAATAAGACTAGATGAGAAAGAATATAAATCAGGTGGTGCAGAGTGAATTCAGATATATTAAAAAGTATTATTCTTAACATTGGCCTACTAGTTTTTATAGCTCAAATAATAGCCAGAATTCGTTTTGTAAAAAAGTACATCTTACACGATAGATATAAAGTGAAGGAACAGAATATTCTAATATGTCTATTTGGGACGGTATGTGTAATATCAAATTATACTGGTTACCGTCTGGATGGAGCTTATGCCAATACTCGTGTGATTGGTGTCATAGCCGCTGCCTAAATCGGAGGACCTTGGGTTGGTATTGCAACAGCTGCTATTTACTCAAAGAAAGTTAAAAAATTAAAATATGATAGTGTCCTGTTATTTAGCCTTACTTCTATTGCGGAAATGATAGAGATGGCCATTATTCTAATTGTGTCTAAGCCACACAAGGATGCATTTCAACTTGTAAACAATATCGCACTACCTATGATTTTTTATAACTCTATGGGTATCGTTTTTTTGTAGCAGTATTTAAATCGATTATAGTGGAACAGGAACTTGCAGTAGGAGAGAAGTTAAAATTGACCTTTGATATCACAAAGCACTGTATTCCTTTGCTTCGAACTGGAGTATATGATGAGACAAACTGCACTAAAATTGGAGATATTATTCGAGAAATCTACGAAAATCAAGGTGTGATATTTACTGACACAAAGAAGATTCTTAGTTCCAATGGAAAACTGGCTGGACGTGATTGGATGATAGGCAAGCCACCTCAAGTAAAGACAAGGAAATAGAGGGAACTTATCTCTATCAGCAAATTATGAAAAAGTTGGATAATGGATGGGTCCAACAGCAAATAATAGATGATATAGTGAACCAGTTAGTTGAACAAGTAAAGAAAGATATTAATGTAGATCATCTGGTCAAAGAGTTTCAGACGCCATTGATACTAAAAAAATTACAAAATGAAATTATAAATGTCATTAAAGAGCATATGAGGAAAGAACAGTAAGTATTGGAGGAACTGTTATGCGAGTTCTATTTGCAGAAGATGAACATGATCTTAATCAAATTGTTACTAGAAAGCTTATTTCTGATGGCTACAGTGTGGATAGCTTTCTAAATG